>JADGOQ010000113.1 GCA_017882885.1 Actinomycetales bacterium
CGCAAGCCGAAGGCCCTGTCCGGTGGCCAGCGGCAGCGCGTGGCCATGGGCCGCGCGATCGTGCGTTCGCCGCGCGTGTTCCTCATGGACGAGCCGCTGTCCAACCTCGACGCGAAGCTGCGCGTGCAGACCCGCACGCAGATCGCGTCCCTGCAGCGCAACCTGGGCGTCACCACCGTCTACGTGACGCACGACCAGGTCGAGGCCATGACCATGGGTGACCGGATCTGCGTGCTGAAGGATGGACTCCTGCAGCAGGTGGGTACGCCGCGCGAGCTGTACGACACGCCGAACAACGTGTTCGTGGCCGGCTTCATCGGCTCCCCTGGCATGAACATCGGGCGGTTCCACATCCAGGGCGACAAGGCCGTCCTGGGCGAGGCCACGATCCCGCTCACGCGCGAGACCATCCAGGCGGCCGGCGGCAACGAGATCACGATCGGGTTCCGTCCCGAGTCGCTCGACGTCGTGCCGGCAGGCACCCCGGACTCGATCCCCGTCAAGGTCAACCTTGTCGAGGAGCTCGGCTCCGACGCCTTCCTGTACGGCGAGCTGCAGGGATCCAAGGAGCTCCACGACAAGCTCGGCTCGGGCGACGACTCCAGTCAGATCGTCCTCCGCGCCGACCCGCGCAAGGTCCCCGACAAGGGCGAGGTCGTCCACGTCCGGATCCGCACCGGCGAGCAGCACAACTTCTCGGCCACCACGGGCGAGCGCCTGCCCACGTAGCATCGGAACCCCGGGCGGGGAGTCGGCTTCGGCTGGCTCCCCGCCCTCATTTGCGTCCCGCACCGGCTCTCAGCACGCGGACCACCTCTACACTGGGCGGGTGCCGTCACGCCTGCAGATCACCGCCGCCACGCTCGATCCCGCACTGCTCGACCTCCCATGGGCGGTCCCGTTGGAGGAGTGGCCGGACGAGGTGCTGATCGCGCTCCCCCGGGGGATCTCCCGCCACGTGGTCCGCTTCGCGAAGCTCTCGGACCAGGTGATCGCGGTCAAGGAGATCCCTGCCGTCGTCGGGTACCGCGAGTACGAGATGCTGCGTTCCCTCACCCGGATCGGCGTGCCGTCCGTTGCCCCACTGGCCGTGATCACGGGCCGCCACGCCCCCGACGGCGAGGAACTCAACTCGGCCCTGATCACGCAGCAACTGCAGTACGCGCTGCCGTACCGCGCGCTCTTCTCCCAGTACATGCGGCCAGAGACGGCCACCCGGCTCATCGACGCCCTCGCCGTCCTCCTGGTGCGGCTCCACCTCGCTGGATTCTTCTGGGGCGACGTCTCCCTGTCGAACACGCTCTTCCGCCGCGACGCCGGCGCGTTCGCCGCCTACCTCGTGGATGCCGAGACCGGCGAACTCCACGACTCCCTCACCTCGGGCCAACGCGCCTACGACCTGGACCTGGCACGCACCAACATCATCGGGGAACTGATGGACCTCCAGGCAGGCGGCATCCTGGACGAGCAGGAGGACGCCATCGAGGTCGGCAACCGCATCGTGCAGCGCTACGAGGAGCTGTGGAACGAGGTCACCGGCGAGGAGGTGGTCGACTCGACTGAGCGCTGGCGCGTCACGGACCGCATCAACCGGCTCAACGAGCTCGGCTACGACGTGGACGAGCTGCAACTCACCGCCACCGCGGACGGCACGCGCGTGCACATCCGCCCGAAGGTCGTGGACGCCGGGCACTTCCACCGCCAGATCATGCGGCTCACCGGCCTGGATGTCGAGGAGAACCAGGCGCGGCGCATGCTGAACGACCTCGACCAGTTCCGCGCACTGGCGCACAAGTCCGAGGAACCCATCGAGATCGTGGCCCACTTGTGGCTCGCCACCGTGTACCAGCCCACAATCAACCTGGTGCCCCGCGAGTTGCGGGGGCGTCTGGATGCACCCCAGCTCTTCCACGAGATCCTCGAGCACCGCTGGTTCCTCTCGCAGCAGCAGCAGCGGGACGTGCCGATGCTGGAGGCGGCACGGTCCTACGTGGACAACCACCTGCGGACTCGCCGCGACGAGCGGGTATTCCTGGCCCCGGACACGGGCGAGATCACCCGCGTCGACGGATAGGCGGTCGGCTAGTCCTCCGCGGAACTCCCGTTCGCGCGGCGCCGGCGCAGCCACTCGTAGAGGGCCAGCTCGCCCAGCCCGTCCACCACGAGGAAGACGCCCGTCGTGATCCCGGCGGCGCGCCACGGCGCCCGGCCGCGGACGGCGCGCAGGATCACGGCGGCGCCGGCCACCGCCTGCGCCGCGCTGATGGACCGTGCCACCACGGGCTGCCTGCGCTCGAACTCGCCCGCGTACTCCACCAGCCGCAGTTCGCTCACGTCGTCGACGGCGGCCCCCAAGGAGGACTTCAGCAGTTCCACCGGCTTGGCCGGCTCCACGGTGCGGACGCCCGGGACGTCGGCCGCCGGCCGCGTGCCCTCAAGGAACTCCGCGATCTCCGGGCCCATCCCCAGCGCCTCCAGCAGCAGGCGTGGGCCGTCGACGGACCGAGCGGCCAGGGCTTCCCGAACCACGGCGACATCGGCCGTGGCGGAGGCGCTGGCGATCGCCTGGGCGTCGTCGTCGTCCGAGGCGAGGCCGGCGACGTACTCCTGCTGCTCCGCGTTCGGCTCCGGCGTCCCGGCGACCACCACGCGTTGCGTCCCCCACGTGAGGGTGGCCGGGACGAAGTCCTCGGTGTGGGCGAAGACGGACCGGTCCTCGCCGTCGGCGATCAGCTGGACGATGGGCAGCGGCTCGTCGTCGTAGCCCGAGATCCCCGGAAAGGCGCCGCCCGCCTCGGTGAGCACCACGTGGTTGTGCTCGCCCGCGGGGGCCACCAGGATCGGCTCACCCAGCGAGCGCGCGAGCGTGGGGAAGTATTCGGGCGCCGCGCTCGTGATGGTGACCACCCGCATCCCGCCGGCGTTCGCATCGTCCTCGCAGCCGCAGGCCTCGCCGTGCTCGTGGTCCGCCGCCGTCTCGCCGGCGAACTCCTCGTCCTCCTCGACGGTGATGTCGCCAAGCAGGACGTCGACGGAGAAGTGCTCGGCGATGTCCTCGGCGAGCTCCTCGACCTCGAGACCCGGGACCAGGGTTCCGGCGGACGCGGTGGCAACCCGGCCGTCGTCGTTCGCGTACACCCGCAGCCCCACGAGGTAGGGGGCGTTCGGGTGGAAGTCCAGCACGGCGGGGATGTTGTGGCGCGTGAAGTACTCCACGAGCTCCTCGCGCCGGGCCGCCGCGTCCATGGCGAGGAGGGAGCCGTCGATTCGCTGCCAATGGGTCATGACTGTGCCTTCCGGAGCCGGGCGACCTCGTACAGGGCGATACCGGTCGCCACGGCCGCGTTCAGGGATTCCACCGCGGAGGAGATGGGGATCGCCGCGATGACGTCGCAGGTGGCGCGCACCAGGCGCGAGAGCCCCTTGCCCTCCGCCCCGGTGACCACCACCAGCGGGCGGTCGGCGAACTGGAGGTCGCCGATCTCGATCGACCCGTCGCCGTCGAGTCCCACCACGAAGAAGCCCTCCCCCTTCAGCTCCTCCAGGATGCGGACCAGGTTGGTCACGCGGGAGACCGGCACGCGCGCCACCGCGCCCGCCGAGACCTTCCACACCGTGGCACCCACACCGGCGGCGCGCCGCTGCGGGATGATGACGCCGTCCACGCCGAACGCCCCCGCGTTGCGCAGCACGGCCCCCAGGTTGTGCGGGTCCGTGATCCCGTCGAGGGCCACGAGCAGCGGGAGCTGGACGCCCTCGGCCGCCCGCTCGACGACGTCGTGGACATCCTCGTAGGCGTGCGGCGGCACCGCGATGGCGAGGCCCTGGTGGGACTGGCCGTCCGCGACGGCGTCGAGCTCGGAGCGGGTGACCTCGAACATCGGGGTGCCCTGGTCCGTGGCCGCGCGCAGCACCTGGGAGATCCGCTCGTCGCTCGCCACGCCAGAGGCCACGTACACGCTGTGCACCGGGATACCGGAGGCAACCGCCTCGTTCACGGCGTTGCGGCCCACGATGAACTCGGTGTCCGCGGGCAGCGCCTTCACCCAGCCGGGGATGCGCTGCTTCGGCTTCGCCGCCTCGCGGCGCTCGGCCGCCACCTTGGCCTGGTGGGCAGGGTGGTAGACCCGGTCCTCGGCCTTCGGCGTGGGTCCGCGCCCTTCGAGCGCGCGGCGGCGCTGGCCGCCCGACCCCACGGTTGCGCCCTTCTTCGATCCGGACTTGCGGACCGCTCCGCGCCGTCCCGAGTTTCCTGGCATGTGCTACCCCTTCAGGTGCCAGCGGGCGCCGCCCACTGAGTCCTCGACGATGATGCCGGCTGCGAGCAGCTGGTCGCGGATTGCGTCCGCGCGCGCCCAGTCCTTCTCCATGCGGGCCTCGACACGACCCGCGAGCAGCTGCCCCACCAGCTCGTCCAGGGCGGCCTCCGCGGCCCCACCGGTCCGCCACTGCCCGGCAAGCGGGTCCAGTCCCAGCACTCCGAGCATCGCACGGACGACGGCCTGGGCGGCTGCGACGCCCGCCCGGTCGCCGTCGGCCATCGCGGTGTTGCCGAGGCGCACGTGCTCGTGGACGACGGCGAGCGCGGCCGGCGTGTTCAGGTCGTCGTCCATGGCGGCGGTGAAGGCGTCCGGCAGGGCGACGCCGTCAACGTCCCGCTCGCCCACGAACTCGGCCGACCGGGTGACGAAGTTGGTGAAGCGCTCCCAGTTGGCCGCCGCCTCGCCCACCGTCACGTCGGTGTACTCCACCATGGAGCGGTAGTGCGCGGACTGCAGCGCGAGGCGCACCACCGGCGCGGGGGTGGTCTTCAGCACCTCGGTGACCAGCAGGGCGTTGCCGAGCGACTTGCTCATCTTCTCCCCACCCATCGTGGCCCAGGCGGAGTGCATCCAGTAGCGCACGAAACCGTAGCCGGCGGCGCGGGACTGTGCGAGCTCGTTCTCATGGTGCGGGAAGCGGAGGTCCAGACCGCCGCCGTGGATGTCGAAGGTCTCGCCGAGGTAGCGGTGCGACATCGCGGAGCACTCGAGGTGCCAGCCGGGCCGGCCGTCGCCCCACGGCGTGGGCCACTGCGCCGTCGCCGGCTCGCCCGGCTTCGGCGCCTTCCACAGGGCGAAGTCCCGCGCGTCCCGCTTGTCCTGCTCGCCGACCTCGGCCGCCTCGCCGTCGTCGGACCCCTGCCGGGTCAGCGCACCGTAGTCGGGGAAGGAGGGCACGGAGAAGTAGACGTTGCCCGGTTCGCCGACGTAGGCGTGGCCGCGTTCCAGGAGGCGCGCGATGAGGGCCACCATCTCGGTCACGTGCCCGGTGGCCCGGGGCTCGTAGGTGGGCCGCAGCAGCCCGAGGGCGTCATAGGCGGCGGTGAACTCCTGCTCGTGGCGGTACGCCCACGCCCACCACGGCACCCCGTTATCGGCCGACTTCGCGAGGATCTTGTCGTCGATGTCCGTCACGTTGCGGACGTGGGTCACCTCGTGGCCGGCGCGCTCGAGCCAGCGGCGCAGCACGTCGAACGTGAGGGCCGTGCGCATGTGGCCCACGTGGGGGGAGGACTGGACGGTGGCCCCGCAGACGTAGATCCCGACCCGGCCCGGTTCGAGGGGTTCGAAGGCCCGCACGCTGCGCGTGGCGGAGTCGTAGAGGCTGAGTCCCATGGGGATGAGACTATCGGGCGGGAGTGCACACGGGCTAAATGGGCGGGTCTCGGACTAATCCACGGCGCTCCGCTAGGTTTCGTTCTGTGAGAACCAGCAACACCCCCTTCCAGCCCGTCGGAGCGGAGGCCGACCCCTCGGCGGACATGACAACGACGGCACTGTCCACCGCCGCCCCCGCCTCGAAGAGGAAGATCATCTCGTGGGCGATGTGGGACTGGGGCACCCAGCCGTTCAACACGGTCATCACCACCTTCGTCTTCAGCGTGTACATCACCTCCGCGTCGTTCGGTTCGGAGAACCAGACCTCCCAGTCGCTGGCCATCTCCACCACGATCGCGGGTCTGTTCATTGCCCTGCTCGCCCCGGTCCTCGGGCAGAACTCGGACCGGCGCGGCAGCAAGCTGAAGAACCTCCGGAACCTCACCTGGGCGCTCGCGGTCATCTCCGCGTCGCTCTTCGTGGTGCGGCCCGAGCCCGGCTACCTGTGGGTGGGACTGGTGCTGCTCGGGGTCGGCTCCATCATCGGCGAGATCGCGGGGGTGAACTACAACGCCCTGCTGGACGATGTCGCGACCGAGAAGAACGTGGGGCGGGTCTCGGGCTTCGGCTGGGGCATGGGGTACCTCGGCGGCATCGTGGTGCTGCTGCTGATCTACTTCCTGTTCATCAAGCCCGAGGTGGGCCTGTTCGGCGTCACCGGCGAGGACGGGATGGACATCCGGGTCACGATGATCGTGTGCGGCGTCTGGATCCTGCTCTTCACGCTCCCCACGTTCCTGAACCTCAAGGATCGTCCGCGCACCAACGTCACGCAGGTCACGGGCGTGGTGGACTCCTACAAGGAGCTGGGCCGCTCGGTCGCGCGGATCTGGAGGGCATCGCCGCACACCATCTACTTCCTGCTCGCCAGTGCGCTCTTCCGGGACGGCTTAGCGGGCGTGTTCGCGTTCGGCGCCGTCATCGCGGCCGGCACGTTCGGGTTCACGGCCGGGGAGGTCATCATCTTCGGGGCGGCGGCGAACATCGTGGCCGGGCTGTCCACCATGGCCTTCGGCATGCTGGACGACAGGATCGGTCCGAAGCGGGTCATCCTCATCTCGCTGGTGGCCCTCGTGGTGCTGGGCATCGCGATCTTCGTGTTCCACGACGGCGGTGCGACCGTGTTCTGGATCTGCGGCATGCTCATGACCATGTTCGTGGGCCCGGCCCAGTCCGCCTCGCGCACCTTCCTCGCGCGGCTCATCCCCCAGGGGCGCGCCGGCGAGATCTTCGGCCTCTACGCCACCACGGGGCGTGTGGTCTCGTTCATGTCCCCTGCCGCGTTCGGCCTCGCCATCGGGCTCGGCGCCGCCGTGACGGGGCAGGAGAACACCCAGTACTGGGGCATCCTCGGCATCGTCCTCGTGCTGTTCGCGGGCCTGCTCGTGATGATCCCGGTCAAGGAGCACCAGGACACGATCGCGTAGCGCCCCAACGAAAACCACCGGCCCACAGGGCGTGATGCAGCTCACGAAACATGTTGTCGTGGGGTGCCACGAGGGGCAGACTGGACTGATGGAAATCAGCGTCAGCAGGTTCGATCTCGACCATGCCACGGGCGTCCTCGAGGAGAGCACTCCCCCGTGCATCTCGCTCTACCAGCCCACCCACCGGCACCTCCCGGAAACCCAACAGGACCCGATCCGGTTCCGGAACCTGCTGCGCACGCTGGAGGAGACCCTGCTCGACCAGCAGCCGAAGGACGAGGTCCGTGCCCTGCTCGAGCCGTTCTCCGCACTCGCCGAGGACCACGAGTTCTGGAACCACAACCAGGACGGACTGGCGGTGCTCGCCTCCAGGGGCCTGTTCCGCGTCTACCGGCTGCAGCACACCGTTCCCGAGCGCGTGGTGGTGGCGGACGGCTTCCTCACCAAGCCGCTCATGCGGATCCTCCAGTCGGCGGACCGCTACCAGGTGCTCGGCGTGAACCGCAAGGAGGTCAGGCTCTTCGAGGGCGGCGTGGACTCGCTGGACGAGGTGGAGCTCGCGCCGGGCGTGCCGCGCACCATCACCGACGCGCTGGGAGACCAGCTCACCGAGCCCTACACCAACGTCCGGTCCGGGGGCCACGGCACCGCCCTGCACTACGGCTCGGGCAGCAAGGACGAGGAGGTGGACATCGACGCGGAACGCTTCTTCCGGGCGGTGGACCGGGCCGTCCTGGAGCACCACTCGAAGCCGTCGGGCCTCCCCCTGATCCTCGCGGCGTTGCCGGAGCACCACCACATGTTCCGCGAGGTGAGCCGCAACCCATTCCTCGTCGCGGAGGGCATCGACGTCCACCCGGGGGCCATGAAGTCCATCGACGAACTGCGGGTCCGCGCGTGGGAGGTCATCGAGCCCCACCATCGGGCCCGCATGTCCGCGCTGGCCGACGAGTTCGGCAGGGCGCGGCCCAAGGGCCTCGGGGGCGCGGACGCGGACGAGGTGGCCGCCGCCATCCGCGACGGCCGGGTGTCCACCCTCCTGCTGGAGGCGGACCGCGAGCTGCCCGGGCGGGTCGACACCGCGACCGGCGACGTGTACCGGGGTGTCGACGGCACCGGCTCGGACGTGCTCGACGACCTGGCCGACTGGGCGCGGAGGATGGGCGGGACCGTCCTCGTCGTGCCGGCCGGCAGCATGCCCACCGACACCGGGATGGCGGCGATCTACCGCTACTGAGGGACCACGAGCGCGGTCGCGACGGCGGCCAGCCCTTCGCCCCGTCCGGTGAAGCCGAGGCCGTCCGTCGTCGTCGCGCTCAGGGACACGGGGGCGCCGAGGGCCGCGGCCATCGCGGCCTGCGCCGCAGCGCGCCGGGAGCTGACCTTCGGGCGCGGGCCGATCACCTGGACCGCGACGTTCCCGATGGTGAAGCCGGCGTCGCGGACGAGCCGCGCCGCTTCGCGGAGCAACGCCTCCCCCGAGGCGCCGGCCCACTCGGGCCGAGCCGTCCCGAAGTTCGAGCCGATGTCACCCAGCCCGGCGGCCGACAGGATCGCGTCGACGGCGGCGTGGGCCGCGACGTCGCCGTCGGAGTGGCCCTCCAGCCCCGGCTCGCCGGGCCACTCCAGGCAGCCCAGCCACAGCGGCCGGCCGGTTCCCGGCGCCGCGAAGGCGTGCACGTCCGTGCCCAGCCCGACGCGCGGGATCATGACGGTGACCCGGCCAGGAATGCCGCGAGCCCCAGGTCCCACGGAGTGGTGATCTTGCGGGCGGACTCGCTGCCGGGAATGAGCCAGACGTCCTCCCCGAGGGCCTCCACGAGGCCGGCGTCGTCGGAGGCGGAGTCGAGGGGTGCGGCGGCGTGGGCGCGCTCCAGCAGCGCCCGCTCGAAGCCCTGCGGCGTCTGGACGGCCCGGAGCGCGGCGCGGTCCACGGTGGCGCTCACCCGCTCGAACCCCCCGGAGCCGCCGGGAACCACGGACTTGACCGTGTCGACGACAGGCAGGGCCGGCACGACGGCGCGACGGCCGTCCCGCACGCCGTCGACGACGTCGACGAACAGGGAGGGCGGGGTGAGGGCGCGCGCGGCGTCGTGGACCAGGACCACGTCGACATCGGGCGGGAGGGCGGCCAGCCCGGCGGCCACCGACGCCTGCCGGGTCTCACCCCCGGGGACGACGACGGCGCCAAACGGCGCCGCGAGGGCGCGGAAGGCCGGGAGGTGGCCGGCGGGGGCGGTGACGACGGTGTGGTCGATCACGTTGGAGGCGCAGGCGGCGCGTAGCGAGTGCACGAGGATGGGTTCGCCGGCGAGCCGGACGAGCGCCTTGGGAAGGTCCGCCCCGAGGCGGGTGCCCGAGCCGGCAGCCGTGATGATGACCGCGACGGACACTCTCGGTCAGGAGGCGAGGACGGAGTTGATGCGCTCCTTGGCCTGCTCCTCCGAGGCGTGCTCGGCCAGTGCGATCTCCGACTCGAGGATCTGGCGGGCCTTGGCCAGCATGCGCTTCTCACCGGCGGACAGCCCGCGGTTGGTCTCGCGGCGCGAGAGGTCACGCACGACCTCAGCCACCTTGATGACGTCCCCGGAGGCGATCTTCTCGACGTTCGCCTTGTAGCGCCGCGACCAGTTCGTGGGTTCCTCGGTGTACTCGGCGCGCAACACGTCGAACACGCGCTCCAAGCCCTCCTTGCCGACGACGTCCCGGACACCGACGATGTCGACGTTCTCCGCGGGCACTTCGATGGTCA
>JADGOQ010000001.1 GCA_017882885.1 Actinomycetales bacterium
CCGATGATCTCCCGAAGCCGGGCGCCTTCGGCCTTGCCGGCGGGCTTCAGGACGAGCCTGCGCTTGCGGCCCTTCCTGCCCACCGGGAGCTTGAGCAGGTAGACCCGCCCGCTCTTCCTGCCCGACGCCATGTGAACGGGTACCGTGAACGTCTCCGGCTTCCGTCCCAGCGAGGACAGGACGCCGAGGGCGTACAGGCCGGCGCCCGTCCCGGCGATGATCGCCGCCCCTCTGAGGGTGTCCCGGAGCAGGTCCGGATCCGCCGGCGAGTTGAGAACGTTCTGGTTGAAGACGAAGAGGGCATAAAAGGTGAGGGGGACGACGGCGAACACCAGCACGACAAGCCCGGTCAACACCAGGAACGAAGTGAGGCCGGACATGCGCTTCGCGGCGAAGCGCACCTGGCCGCCCGACAGCTCGATCTCCGTGCTGCCGAACAGCCGCGAGCCCAGCGGCCCCGCGTTCTGGTGGAGCGGGGCCGTCGCCCGCGCGGAGAGCGGGGGTGTGTAGGCGTCGAGGAGGGAGTCGCCGCCGAACAGGCTTGCCGGGGGCGGGGCGGGCGCGGCCGGGGGGCTCGGGGCTGCGACCGGTGCGGCGGCTGCGACCCCTGGCGTGGGCATGCCCGGCGCCCCGATCACCTTCACCTCGACGCGCTGGCCGCCCTTGTCGAGGACCAGCGAGTTCTCACTGGCTACGACGCCGGTGAGTTCGGAGCCCACCGCCACCCACTGGTGGCCCTCGGGGGCGTCGACGGCGGCCAGCGAGTTGTCGAAGACGAGGCGGTAGACGCCCTTCGCCGTGGGATGCGCCTCCATGTCGACGTACCGCCCCCGCGCAACGGGTACCCGGGTGGCACCGGTGACGACGTCCACCGCGAGACCCGCCCGCGATCTCTCCCAGAGCCACACGGCGATCGTCCCGATGCGACGGTCGTGCTCGGAGGGGGCCGGGTGGGCCGCGGTCGCGGTTGCGGCTGCGGCTGCGGCCGCGATGTCGCCGGGTGACCCGGGTGCGCTCGCACTCCCCAGCGAGCCGCCGCCCGCTCCAGTGGTCGCATCCCAGATGCGCACGGTCGCGTCGTAGCTGGTCGAGACGACCCACCCGCCATCGCGGCTGACGGCGCAACTCGTGACGCCGCCGTCGTGCCCGGAGAGCACGTGGAGGCAGCGGCCCGTCTCGAGCTCCCACATCCGCAGGGTGTCGTCGCGGCTGGCGGAGACCACCCAGGCGCCGCCGGGGCCGAGCGCGACGGCGGTGACCCAGTCCGTGTGGCCGCGCAGCACGGCGACGCACCCGCCGGTCTCGGCGTTCCACACGCGGGGCTGGAGGTCCTCCCCACGCTGGACGGGGTCGCAGGCGGAGACTATGCGGGCGCCGTCGGGCGTCATGGCCAGGTGGAAGACGGCGTCGGCGTGGCCGCGCAGCACGTGGCGACACACGGGGGTGGCGCCGGTTGCGGGCACGTCCCAGACCCGGACGGTGGTGTCACTCCCGGCGGACGCGAGCCGGGAGCCGCCCGCCCCGACGGCGAGCGCGTGGACCTCGCCGTCGTGGCCGGTGAGGATGTGGCGGCACTCGCCCGAGGCGACGTCCCAGATCCGCACGGTCCCGTCGCCGCCGGCGGAGGCGACCCACGTCCCGTCCGGGCTCGCGACGCACCGGGCCACACTCGCCTCGTGACCGGTGAGGATGTGGCGGCACTCGCCCGAGGCGACGTCCCAGATCCGCAGGGTGTGGTCATCGCTCGCGGAGGCGAGCCAGCTGCCGTCCGGTGCGACGGCGACGTCGTTGAGCCACCGCGTGTGGCCGACGAGCGAAGCGCGGGCACCGCCGGTGGCGGTGTCCCAGATGCGGACCGGGTAGACCCCGGACGCGACCGACCCGCCCATCGACGCGAACCAGTCGCCGCCCGGCCCGAACACGAGGGCGGTGCCGCCGCCCGGCGTCGTCTCGCCCGGCAGCACGTGGACGCAGGTGCGGGCGGTCGCGTCCCACACGCGGATCGCCCCCGGGTTGGGGTAGCCGGTCTCGCCCGTGGCAATCCAGCGGCCGTCGGGACTGATCGCGCAGGACAGGACAGCGAGGTCGTGCCCGCGCAGGACGCCTGTGGGAGGTGCGGCCGGCTCGGCCGTGCCGGCGGAGGTAGCGGTGGTGGTGGTGACGCCGCCGTCCGGCGCTGTGGTGAACGCCTCGACAACGCGGCCCCAGCCGCGGCTCCCCACCAGGGCCCGGAGGTCGCCCGCGGGGTCGGAGTGGAACTCGTTCGACGTCGGCTGTTCGGTGCCGCCGGTGGTGGCAAACCAGTCGTCGAGCATGGCGAGGGTGCCGGACCTGTCCGGGAGCCCACTGACGGCGACCATCCACCACTCGCCCGCGTCGATGAGGGCGATCTCGTGGGCGGCGCCGAAGGGCGAGCCCGGAGCTGTGGGAGAGGAGGGTGCGAGCGCCGCCTTGAGGCGGGCGAACAGGTCCGCGGCCTTGCGTCGTGACTCCGCGACCTGGTCGTAGGGCCAACTGGTGAGGCACACCATCGGGCCTGCGGTGCGGGCGGGAACCTGGTTCAGCTCCATGTCGCCAACTCTCCACGGGGGAGGACGGACCCTCCCCAGTGGCCGGATGATAGCACCGGCGATGGTTGGTGAGAAGCGCTACGGCGGCCGCGGGAACGCAGAACCGCGGGTGATGCGAGAAGGGTGGTGGGCCAATGGCCCACCACCCTTCAATTCAGCTGATTGGGATCAGTTGATGACTGTGAGGTTCGCGGCCTGGGGGCCCTTCGTACCTGCCTTGACTTCGTACTCCACGTGGTCGCCCTCGTTGAGGCTGCGGTATCCACGTGTCGTGATGGCCGAATAGTGCACGAAGACGTCTTCGCTGCCATCATCGGGACCGATGAAGCCGAAGCCCTTGTCCGCGTTGAACCATTTGACGGTGCCAGTTGCCATTTCTTGGCCTATCTTCCTGAGAGGCGGTGTAAAAGTCCCGGCCGACAAGAAGGTCGGATCGTGCAATCACAGGGGATTCATCACGATTCTCTGGCTCGGCGGGTCGCCTAGCCAAAAACCACATGGTCGGGTGTTCGCCTAACGAGTGTCAGTCTACCCCGTCGGCCGCCCCCGGTCTCCCCCGGATGGCGAGCCGTCCTGCGAATCGGCATCGAGGGGCGATTCCGGGGTGGTGGGCCGCCCGGGACCCCACCCCATCGGCCGACGCCGGGCTGCCTCACTCCGTCGGCCGCCGCCGCATCTGCTTGGTCTGCGTGCGGTGCTTCTTCGCCTCGAGCCGCCGCTCCCGGGACGCGCGCGTCGGGCGGGTGGGTCGCCGCCGGGGCGAGGGTGGGGCGAGCGCCGTCGCGACGACGTCGGCCAGCCGGGCGCGCGCCGCGTCCCGGTTGCTGAGCTGGGCACGGTGCTCGGACGCGACGACGGTCAGTACGCCTCCCACCAGCCGTTTCGTCAGCCGCGCCAGCAGACGCTCCCGCTGCGCCTCGGTCAGCGTGGCCGACCCGGCCACGTCCCAGGAGAGCTCCACGCGCGAGTCGGCGGTGTTGACGCCCTGGCCGCCGGGGCCGGAGGAACGCGAGAACCGCCAGGCGAGCTCGCCCGCCGGGATGGTGAGGGCAGGTGTCACGCGCAAACCGGGGCGGGCGACGTCGGGCACCTGTGCATCATCCCGCGATGCGGGGCGATCAGCCAGCGCGCGGGCGGGGTGACGAGGATCTCAGTGGACGACGGGCTCGGGCGTGGCGGCGGCGTCGGGCGTGGCCAGGATGAGGCGCGCGCCCAGGTACACGAGGTACGCCGCACCGGCGTACCGCACCGCGGCGAAGAGCGTCGGGGAGCCCGAGACCAGCAGGCCGACGCCCGCCGCCACGATGGGTCACGCGAGAACCCTACGACTCGCGCGGTGAACCCGGCCGGTGCGTCCATGCCCGCTCACTCGGGGTAGTAGATGCTCCCGCCGATGAACTCCCGCAGGATCGAGTTGAACGGGACCCGCGAGACGTCGACCGGCTCGAAGAAGGAGAGGAGGTTCGCGAGGCGCTCCCTGGTCTCCCAGTGGGGACTGTCGTCCGGGATGGTGGCGAGGGCCGCCTCGGCGAGTGGGCGCAACGCGTTCATCTCGTAGAGCATGCTCGAGTTGAACATCACGTCCGCCTCCTCCTGGAACCGGAACACGTTCTGGTACTCGCCCGCCCGGACGCTGGCCCACTGGTTGAGCGTCTGCTCCGGGGCGATCGCCCGGGTCCGGTGGTCCCGGACCATGCGGCGGAGCAGCCGGATCTCGCTGGTGGGCACGCGGTTCATCAGGTCGATGTTGAGCCCGCCCAACGCGCTCACGTAGATCTTGAACGCGAAGTTCGGGTGGATGCCCCCCAGGATCCGCGGATCAAGGGCGTGTATCCCCTCGATGACGAGGATCTCGGACGGTCCCACCCGCAGCGGGGTGGTCCGCTCCGTCCTCGTTCCCGTGACGAAGTCGAACGTCGGGACCTCAACGGGTTCGCCGTCGATCAGCTTGACGATCTGGTCGCACATGAGCGGGAGGTCCAGGGCCTCGAGGCTGTCGAAGTCGTACTTCCCGAACTCGTCCACGGGAGTGTCCGCGCGGTTCACGAAGTAGTTGTCCAGCGAGAGGGACACCGGCTTCAGGCCGTTCACCTCCAGTTGGGTGGAGATCCGTTGCGTGAACGACGTCTTCCCCGACGACGACGGCCCCGAGACCAGCAGCACCCGCAGCGCCCGCCGTTGCTGCAGGATCGTGTCCGCGATGACGGACGTCTCCTTCTCGTGCAGGGCCTCGGCGATGGCGATGAGCTTCAGGCCGCGCCCGGCCTCGAGGTAGGCGTTCACGTCCGCCACGAGCTCGATGTCGATGTTGTCCAGCCACCGCCGGGTCTTCTCGTAGGTGGCGCCGAGCAGCACGGGCGGGATCAGGGGTGTGTCGCCGCCGCGGTCCACGTCCCCGAAGTCGACGATGAAGCCGGGCGGGAAGGGCACGAGCGTGAACTCCTCCACCATGGCGGTATCCGCGAACGCCGGGTACACGGCCTTCACCACGAGACCGCCGACGTCGTAGAGGTAGTAGCCGCCCTCCCTCCGGAGGAACTGGATGTGGCTGTGTGCGGTCACCCAGTCGTGGAGCGTCCGGTCGATGAGCGCGACCTCCCGGGTGGAGAGCGGGGACTGGTAGAGGCTGCAGTACACCCCCTCGAGGATCGAGTAGGAGGTCTGCAGCCGTTCCTCCGGGAACAGGTCGTGGATCGCCCTGATCAGGCCGAGCTTCACCGTCTGGCGGCCCTTGCGGAGGTGCGTCTCTCTCATGTCCCCATGATCCGTCCCATTCGTGGAAGAAACGCGCCGTTCGACACGCCGGCTGCCCGAAGACCCGGACGCCCGACGCCAAGCCGTCGCCCCGTCAGCGTGCGGCGAACCTCGCGTGGACCGTCGCGGAGACGGAGACGTCCTCGGGCTTGAGGTCGATGGCCTCGGGGTCGATCGCGCCGCCGCCCGAGTCCATGCTCGCCATCCGCATCTCGGCCTTCGCGGACGGGAAGCCCGTCTCCCCACCACGCTCGCCCTCGAGGAGGCCAGGGTCGGCGATCTGGCTCGCGACGACGTCGGCGAAGCCGGCCGCCTTGGCCATCACCAGCGCGCGCTTCCGCGCGTTGGCGACGGCGCCCGCCAGTGCCGACTCCTTCACCCCCCGCAACGCGGCCTCGGTCAGTGCCCATTCGACCCGGTCGAGCTTCACCCCGGCGCGGGCGCCGATCCGCGACGCGAACGCGGAAAGCTCCGGGAAGTCGCGGAACTTGACCTGCAGCGGCGCGCTCGCGGCGTACCGCATCGGCATGATCTCGCCGGCGTCGCTGTGCGGGCGCCACGACCAGGTCCGCAGGGAGCCCACCGAGAACCACGTGGCGGGGCGGCCGGCCCCGGTGAGTGCGGCCATCTCGGCGGACAGTTCGTTCACCAGGCGCACGGTGGACTCGACCGTCCGGAGCTTGACGTCGGTGTCGAATCCCGCGGTCACGTGGAGGATGGCGCGCTCGGGCGGCGAGTCGATCGTTGACTCGCCGACCACGGAGATGATCACGGTCACGTCACTGACCTGCGCTCCCACGGCCGGGGCCACGGAAGGCGTCCACGGCACGCCAGGCGCCGGGCAGCAGCAACGCCGCAGCCGCGATCTTGATCGCGTCGCCGGCGAGGAACGGGATCATCCCCAGCGCGAGGCCCTCCCGAACGCCCACGCCGAGGAAGGCCATCAGCCACGCCACGCCCACCAGGTAGATCACCGCGGAACCCGCCGCGGCCGCCAGCACCATCGAGCCCACGCGCCGGTCGGTGCGACGTCGGGCGCCCCACCCCACCAGCATCGCCGCCGGCACGAACCCGATGATGTAGCCGAACGAGGCGAACGCCCAGCCGGCGGCGCCGTCGGCGAACATGGGGGCGCCCGCCACCCCCAGGGCGACGTACAGCAGGGTCGCGGCGGCCGCGCGCGCCGGGCCGAGGGCGGCACCGGACAGGACGACGGCGAACGTCGCCAGCGAGAGCGGCACCGGCGTGAAGGGCAGCGGGATCGCGAGCTGGCCCGCGACGGTGAGGGCCGCCGTCGCGACGACGACGAGCGCGGCGTCGCGGGCGCGAGCACCCGGGACGAGGTCAGCCAGGACGGGGGCGGCGAGCGAACTCATGGGGCTCCTCGGGGGTCGACGTCGTCGCGTGGCGCGGCGACACCCACCACCGTAGTGGGCGGCGGGGTGGACGGTCCATCGCCACGACCGGCGATGGACCGCCGCGACCGGCGGTCAGGAGGTCTGGGTGCCACCCTCGCGGGCGGCGTCGGCACCCGGGGCGTCCGGCGGGAGCGGGTGGGTGAGCAGGAAGCGCGTCGAGAACACGAGGCCGCCCCAGATCGTGGCCATGGCGACGATCATCATCACGATTGCGGTGGTGGTCACGGGCGATGACCATTGCTCGCGTTTTGCGGCGGGGCGTGATGTCACCAATGCACCTTCCGGGCTGGCGGCGATGCCTCGCGGCGGCGCCGCTGGGGCGTGGATTGGTTCAGGGTAGCGGAGTCCACCGCGGCGGAGCGCGCGACGCGACCCGCGTGGACACCGCCACTCGGCGAGGCGGAACCTACTGTGGTGCACATGCTCAACCGGCTCGCGAACGAGACCAGCCCGTACCTCCTGCAGCACGCCGACAACCCCGTCGATTGGCGGCCCTGGGGCGAGGAGGCCTTCGCTGCCGCCCGCGCCCGGGATGTCCCCGTCTTCCTGAGCGTTGGCTACTCCACCTGCCACTGGTGCCACGTCATGGCGCACGAGTCCTTCGAGGACCCCGGCATCGCGCGGCTCCTCAACGAGCGGTTCGTGCCGGTGAAGGTGGACCGCGAGGAGCGCCCCGACGTCGATGCCGTCCACATGGCCGCCGCCCAGGCGATGGGGGTGCACGGCGGCTGGCCGCTGAGCGTCTTCCTTGCGCCCGATGGCCGCCCCTTCTACGCCGGCACGTACTGGCCGCCCGTCGAGGGCGGCCCGATGCCGTCCTTCCGCCGCGTCCTGACGGCGATCGCCCGTGCGTGGGAGCATGACCGCGCGCCCCTGCTCGACGACGCCGCCCGGGTGACCGCCTTCCTGCGGGAGGCCGAGGAGGCGGTGGTGGCCAGCGGACCCACGGCCGAGCCGGCCGGCGGGCGCACGGCGGAGTTGGCAGGCGCCGTCGACCGGCTGGCCGCCGCCTTCGACCCGCGCTGGGGCGGCTTCGGCACGGCCCCCAAGTTCCCGATGCCGCCGGTGCTGGTGTTCCTGCTGCGCCACCACGCGCGCACGGGCGACCCGCGGGCACTCGCGATGGCGGAGACCACGCTCGCGGCGATGGCCGGCGGCGGCATCCACGACCACCTCGGCGGCGGCTTCGCCCGGTACTCCACGGACGCGCAGTGGCACGTGCCGCACTTCGAGAAGATGCTCTACGACAACGCCCAGCTCCTCGAGCTGTACGCGGACCTCGCGCTGGTGACGGGCCGGGCGCGGTACCGGGAGGTGGCGGCCGGGATCGTGCGCTGGCTGGAGCGCGAGATGCTCACCGACGGCGGGGCGTTCGCCGCCGCGCTCGATGCCGACTCCGAGGAGGTCGAGGGCCTGTTCCACCTCTGGACGACCGCGGACGTGGGCGCGCTCCTGGGGGACGACGACGCTGCCCTGGTCGCCGAGCACTTCGGGATCCGGGATCCCGGGCCCTTCGAGGGCGCCAACGTCCTGCGGATCGCAGTCGGGGCGGAGGAGTTGGCGGCCGCCCACGGCGAGGACGTGGCGGACGTGACGGCGCGGCTGGCCGCGGCGGCGGCGCGGCTGTTCGCGGCCCGCGAGCAGCGGGTGCACCCCGCACGTGACGACAAGGTCATCGCCGCCTGGAACGGACTCACGATCCACGCCCTGGCCCATGCGGGCCGGGCGCTGGACCAACCGCGATGGGTGGCCCTGGCCGAGGCGGCGGCACGATTCGTGCTGGCGCACCTGCGCGGCGCGGACGGCGGCCTCGCCCGCACCTGGAACCGGGGCCGCACGTCCGGCGTCGGCACGCTGGAGGACCACGCGGCGACGGCCCGCGGTCTCCTCACCCTGTACGCCGCCACGGGCGAGCGGGACTGGCTCGTGGCCGCGGACGAGCTGGTGGAGCATGCGCGCCGGGAGTTCCGCCACGAGTCGGGGATGGGGTTCCACGACGCCCGGGACACAGGGCTGTTCGTGCGCTCGCGGTCCCTGGCGGACGGGGTGCTGCCGTCGGGGAACGCGCTTATGGCGGAGGTGCTGGCGCTCCTGGGGACGCTCCGGTACGACGACGCCCCGCGGGAGGAGGCCGAACGCATCGTGGCGGCGGCGTCCCGCGACCACCCACTGTCGGCCGGGTTCCTGCTGGCGGTGGCCGAGCGGCTCGCGGTCCCGGCGCGGGAACTGGTGATTGCGGGGGAGCCGTGGTCCCCGGCGGCCGCGGCCCTGCGGGACGTGGCGCTGCGGCGCTTCGAGCCGGCGCTCGTCGTGGGGTGGGCCGGGAGCGTGACCGAGGTGGCGGCCGGGGGGCGCGACGGCGTCGGCCGGTTCGCCATGCTCGCGGACCGGCCCGCCGTCGACGGCGCAGCGGCGGCCGCGTACCTGTGCGAGGACTTCGCGTGTCGCCCGCCCGTCACGACGCCCGGGGAGTTGGCGGCGCTGCTGGACGGCGGGGACGGACGCTGAATCCGACGCTACCGATGCGCCCTGACAGCAGCGGCGGGCGTCGAACGGACGGCGACACCTGTCTTCCACGCCAACATACTGCAACCGCTTGCCACGCCGGGGGCGGCTTCATACCGTGTCCTCGTTGCCCTGCGCCGATTGCGTCGAGTTCCCGGTGCGGAGAAACCCGATCGGGCCGGTGGGCGCGCGGCAGTCGATTACGGGGAGTGGTCTCACGGTGCAGGTCAGCGGATTGTCACGAATCACGCCCGCGTCCGAGCATGCCGCACGTCTGGAGCGCGTGCGCGCCGCGATGGTGGCCGCGGAACTGGAGACCCTCATTTGTTTCGGCGACGTGTCCCACACCGCCAACACCCGGTACTTCACCGATTTCCGGCCCGTGAACGGCTTCAATGGGATCCAGCGGGCGCTGCTCACCATCCGCTTGGGCCGGGAGCCGGTCCTGTTCGTCGCGGAGGCCTGCCTCGAGCACGCGCAGTCGATGACGAGCTTCGCCGTCCGGCCGTTCCGCGCGTTCACGGCCGCGGTGCAGGACGTGCCACCTCGCGTCGGGCTCGCCGGCGCCACCCACATACCGGCGCAACTGCTCGACCAGATTCGTGGTCACTTCCCCGAGTGGCACCTGCAGCCCACCGACGCCCTCGCCCGCGTCATGGCCGTCAAGTCCGCGTGGGAGGTGGCCCGCATCGCCGAGGCCGCCCGGCTCACCGGAGCGGCGTACGCGGCGATGGAGTCGCTCGTGGCGGCCGGCGAGGATGTCACGGAGCGCGACCTCGCCCGGGCCGCCGACGGCGCGATGATCGCAGCGGGGGCGGACGGCCCGGCGTTCCTGTCGATGGTGCAGGCGGGGGAGCGATCCGCCTTCTGCTCCGCCCTCCCTACCGACGGTCCCGTGCGGCCGGGGGATGTCCTGCGCCTCGACGTCGGCGCCCGCTACGGCACCCACGTCGCCGACGTCGCCCGGACGATCACCATCGGCGAGGTGGGGGCGGCGGGCGACGACGTCGTCGACGCGTCCGTCCGTGCGGTCCAGGCCGGCCTCGACGTGCTGCGGCCCGGCATGACGGCGGGCACGCTCAGTGAGGCGATCCGGTCCGTGCTGCACGAGCGGGGGTACGGCGACCACTCGGAGGAGGCCAAGGGGCGCGGCGCCGGCAACGGCATCGGCATGGACGCCGCGGAGGAGCTCCCGTGGATCGGCCCCGACCACGCGGCCGTGCTCGAGCCCGGCATGGTCTTCACGCTCCGCGCCTCGGTATGCAAGCCGGGGGTTGGCGGAGCGCGCACGGGGCGAGTCGTCCACGTGCGCGAGTCCGGCTTCGAGGTGCTGGACGACCTCCCGATGCGCCTGCGCTGGTGAGGCGGTAGCTCAGGCCTCGTACAGGTCTGCCTGCTCGAGGATCTCCACGGCGAGGTCGGCGGGGGTCAGCTTCATGATCATGATCGGCCGGCGCGCACCCGCGTGGAACGAGGCGTACATGTACTCGACGCTGACGTCCCCGTCGAAGAGGGTGAGGATGTGCGCCAGGCTGCCCGGCCGGTCCGGCACCTCCACGCCCACCACGTCCGAGACCTTGGCCGTGAACCCGGCGTCGTGCAACGCGGCGAGCGCCGTCTCGTTCTCCGCGACGATGATGCGGACGACGCCGAAGCGCTCCGTGTCCGCGATCGTGAGCGCCCGGAGGTTGACGCCACGCTCCGCCAGGACGCTCGTGAGCTGGGCGAGACACCCGGGGCGGTTCTCCAGGAAGATCGAGATCTGCCGCAGGATCTTCGCGTGCTGGTTGTCAAGCATGGGTGGTGACCTCCCGACGGTCGAGGATGCGTTTGGCCTTGCCCTCGCTGCGCTCGATTGTCTTCGGGTTCACGAGTACCCCCTTCGCCTGGATGCCCAGCGCGGACTTCAGGTCCGACTCGATGCGCCGCTCGTACACCATGAGGGTGCGGACCTCGTCGGAGAACATCGACTCGCTCATCTCCACCTCGACCGTGAGCGTGTCCATGCTGCCCTCGCGGTCCACGATGAGGCGGTAGTGCGGCTCCACGCCCTGGATGCGGAGGAGCACCTCCTCCACCTGCTGCGGGAAGACGTTCACGCCGCGGATGATCAGCATGTCGTCGTCGCGGCCCATGAGGCGGTGCACGCGGCGCGACGTGCGGCCGCACCGGCAGGGGCCGTCCATGAGGTAGGTGATGTCATGGGTGCGGTAGCGCAGCACGGGCGAGCCCTCGCGCGCGAGGGCCGTGAGCACCAGCTCGCCCTGCTCGCCGTCCGGGAGCGGAGCCCCGGTGACCGGGTCCACGACCTCCGGGTAGAAGGCGTCCTCGAAGATGTGCAGGCCGTCCTGCTCCGGGCACTCCGCGCCCACGCCGGGGCCGATCAGCTCGGTGAGGCCGTAGATGTCGTACGCGCGGATCCCGAGCTTCGTCTCGATCTCGGCGCGCATGCCCTCGCTCCACGGTTCCGCGCCGAAGAAGCCCACGCGCAGGTTGAGGGCGGCGAGGTCGATGCCCTGGTCCCGGGCATGCTCGGCGATGAACATCGCGTAGGACGGGGTGCAGGTGAGCACGGTGGAGCCGAAGTCCTGCATGGTGGTCAGCTGCCGGAACGTGTTGCCGGACGACATCGGCAGCAGGAGCGCCCCCAGGGCCCGGGCACCGTAGTGGACGCCGAAGCCGCCGGTGAACAGGCCGTAGCCGAAGGCGTTCTGGACGACGTCATCGCGCCCCACGCCGCCCATGTCCAGCGTGCGGGCCATGACGTCCGACCACAGCTCGATGTCCCGGCGGGTGTAGCCGTCGACCACGGACTTGCCGGTGGTGCCCGACGACATGTGGACCTCGACGATCTCGCCGGGGTCCACCGCGAAGAGCCCGAAGGGGTAGCCCTCCCGCATGTTCACCTTGGACGTGAACGGCAGGAGCGCGAGGTCCGCGAGCGTGTGGATGTCGCCGGGAGTGACGCCGAGCCCGGCCATCGCGTCCCGGTAGAAGGGCACCCGCTCGTACAGGGTGGCGACCAACTGCTGGAGGCGGGCGAGCTGGAGGGCGGACAGCCGCGCGCGCGGCATGGTCTGGACGGGCTCATTCCACACGGGCGGGCTCCTGCAGTTCTCCCGCGGCGCGGGCTTGGTTGGCGGCGCGGGCTTGGCTGGCGGCGCGGGGTTGGCCGGCGGCGCGCAATTGCTCCGCCGCGACCTCGCGCCCGATCTCGAACCCCTGCCAGTTGACCTCCGCGGTCCCATCCGGGCACAGCCCCGGGATGACCTCGTGGTAGCACTCCGGCGGGAGGGCCGCGAACACGGACACCGCACCGAGGAGGACCGTGTTCTTCACCTTGGGGGAGATCCTGTCCCGCAGGGCGCGCGGATCGACCCGGATGACGGTGCCGAAGAGGCGCGCGATCTCCTCGTCGAGGCCCTCCGGGTAGGCCTTCACCCCGAAGGGGAGGGTGTTCTGGGCGAGGTAGCAGGCCACCGCACCCGGCCTCGCCCAAGTTGCCCAGCGCAGCAACTCCATGCGCTCCAGCGAGTAGATGACGTCCGCCTCGCCCTTCGGGATCACGGGCGAGTGGACGCGCTCGCCGAAGCGGACGTGGCTGAACACGGGCCCGCCGCGCTGCGACATGCCGTGGATCTCGCTCTTCTTCACGTCCAGGCCCGCGCGCATCGCGGCCTCGGAGAGGATGTTGCTGGCGAGGACCACGCCCTGCCCACCGACCCCCACCATCAGGACGTTGAACGGTTCAGTCATCGGACCCTCCCACGATGGCGGAGATCGGGATGAGCGAACGCCGTTCCTTCTTCTCCTCGTACCCGCCGATCTTGCGCAGGTCCTTGGCCTCGATCACGCACATCGCGATGACGGCGAGGAACCGGACCCCGGACTTCCCGGCGAGGTCGTCGATCGCCTCCTCGATGATGCCCCGGTCGGTGCCGTCGATGATGCGGACGTTCTCGTCCGGGATGTTGAACGCCTTGGCGAGGTGGACGTAGTCGAGGCTCGGGGCCAGCTCTCGCCCGATGCGCTCGCCGCTCAGCGGGTTGGGCTGGGTGCCGGTCATCGCCGTCGTCGCGTTGTCGAGGACGATGTAGAGCCCGTCCCGCTTGTTCCAGCAGGCGTTCAGCAACCCGGTGAGCCCCGAGTGGGCGAAGGTGGAGTCGCCGATGACCGCCGCCACCCGCGGGCGCTCGGCACCCTTCGGCAGGACGGCGTCCATGCCCTGCGCCATCGTGATGCTCGCCCCCATGTCCACGAGGGTGTCCATGGCGCTGTACGGCGGCAGGACGCCGAGCGAGTAGCAGCCGATGTCGCCGGAGACGAGCATGTCGCGCTCCCGCAGCGCGGTGAAGACGACGCCGTGCGGGCAGCCCACGCACAGCCCGGGGACGCGTGGGGTGACGGCGATCCCCGGCGTCGCGCCGGCCGGGGCGGCCGGCAGGCTGAGCGACGCCCGCAGCACCTCGGGGCTGAACTCGCCGATGCTCGGGAAGGTGTCCTTGCCGTGGCAGTCGATGCCCCAGGCCTTGACCTGGGTCTCGATGACCGGGTCCAGCTCCTCGACCACGTGGATGGTCTCGTACCGGGCGGCGAAGTCCGCGATCATCCGGCGGGGAAGCGGGTGCACGATCCCGAGCTTCAGCACGCCCGCTTCCGGCAGCACCTCCTTGACGTAGGAGTACGGGACGCCGGAGGTGATGACGCCGACCGAGCCGGTCCCGTGTTCGACCCGGTTCGCCGGGTGGGTCTCCACCGCCTCGCGCAGGGCCTCCAGCCGGCGTTCCAGCACGACGCGCCGCGCCCGGGCGTGCCCCGGGATCATCACGTACTTGGTGGGGTTGTGCGTGAGTTCGACGTGGTGGCGCTCCGGCGTCGTCGTGGCCGGGTCGCTCGCCTCGACGACGAACTTCGAGTGCGAGAGGCGCGTCGTCGTGCGCAGGAAGACGGGGGTGTCGAACTCCTCGGACATGCGGAAGGCCGCCGCGGTGAACGCGCGCGCCTCCTCGCCGTCGGAGGGCTCGAACATGGGGATCTTCGCGGCGACGGCGTAGTTGCGGTTGTCCTGCTCGTTCTGGGACGAGTGCATGGAGGGGTCATCCGCCGTGACCACCACGAGGCCCGCGTTGACGCCGGTGTAGGCGGAGGTGAAGAGGGGGTCGGCCGCCACGTTGACGCCCACGTGCTTCATGGTCACCAGCGCGCGACCGCCCGCGACCGCCGCGCCGAGGGCCACCTCGTAGGCCACCTTCTCGTTGACGGACCACTCGCAGTAGACGTCGGGGTACTCGAAGAGGGCTTCGACGATCTCCGTGGAGGGCGTCCCGGGGTATCCGCACCCGAGTGCGACGCCGGCTTCCCATGCCCCGAGGGCGATCGCCTCGTTGCCGGAGAGGAGCTTTCTCGTGCTCACATCCAGGCCTTTCTGAAGTCGCTGACAATGTACCCCGGGTGGAGCTACAGGCTGTCCCCGCAGCACCTCCGGCTCCTCCACGAACTCCAGCCCGCCGACGAGCTCGCGGTTCTCGTGCAGCCACGTGATGCGGTCGATGGCGTACTCCACCTGGACGGCGATCGCCTCCATCTCGCGCACCGACATGCCGCCGCCGCGAGCGTGCCCCAGCTTCCGGGCGGAGAAGTAGAGCACGTCCGCGACATCCGCGATCTCGCGAGCGATCCGCGCGATGGACACATCCGCGTACCCGGAGTTCCAGGACTTCGCCACCGCGGTGGGTGATGTGGGCCTTCGAGGTCGTGAAGTGGTAGTTCATCGGCACGAGCGAGCCCGGCGTCACGAGGGTCTCCGAGATGACGTTCTCGGCCGCGCGTCCCTGATGGGTCGGCAGGAAGTGGTCCATGCCGAAGACCTCACGCAGCTTCTCCGCCAAGCGGGTGTAGGTGGCTGAGCCGGCGTAGGCGTCGTCCGCGATGAGCATGGCGGACTGCTGCCGGTCGGACATCGCGTTCACGCCCGAGTCCGTGAGCATGTCCATGAACACGTCGGCGTTCTGGAGCAGGAAGGTGTTGTTCCCGGCGGCACATGCGACATGACTTTCCGATCTGTCCGCCCGCGCCGCCTCGCTGCGGCCCCCGGCTCGACAGCAGGGTATCCGGGGCCGCGCGCGCGGCGGCGCGCGTGGTTGCAGAATGGACGCCGTCAGCGCGGCTCCCGGTTCCAGGTGAACTCGCTCAGGTCGCGGCACATCTGCTCGGCGGCCCGGTCAGCGCCACGGGAGATCGCGGCCTGGCCGAAGTAGCCGTGCTCCAGGCCGGGGAAGACCCGCATCGTCACGGGCACGTCCGCCTCCCGCAGCGAGTGCGCGAACCGCAACACGTCCTCGAGCGCGCGATCCAGCCCCCCGACCCCGCAGAACACGGGCGGCAGCCCCCGCAGGTCGGCCAGCGCCGGCGAGACCCTCGGGTCCAGCCGGAGCGAGTCGTCGCCGCCGAAGTAGGTGTGGGGCAGCCCCGCCCGGGACGAGCTGGTCCAGTCCACCGCGGGGTGGTTCAGGAGGAGCGCGTCGACCCGCACCCCGTTGTCGCGCGCCCACAGGGCCGCGGCGACGGCGAGGCCGCCGCCGGCGCTGTCGCCGGCCAGGACCAGCGTGTCGGCGCCGTACTCGTCCAGGCGGGCCGCCACCCACGCGGTGGCGGCGACGACGTCGTCGTGGGCCGCGGGGAACGGGTGCTCGGGCGCGCGGCGGTAGTCGAGCTGGATCACTGTGGCGGGCGTGGACTGGGCGATGCGGGCCGCCACCTTCTCGTGCGAGTCCAGGTCACCGGTGACCCACCCACCGCCGTGGACGTAGAGCACCACGGTGCGCGTTGGCGCGACCGGCGTCTGGACGCGCACCGGGATCCGGAGCACGCCGGTGTGGATCTCGACGTCCTCCACGGACGCCACCCCGTAGTCGACGGCGTTCAACTCCTTGCGGTAGTCGAAGACGCGGCGCCGCGCCTCGTGCGGGTCGTCCGTCTCGAACGGGCCCCGGACGCCCTCCTCCCGCAGCCGGGCGGCGCGCATCGCCACCTCCGGGTCGGGCCGGGGGCCGCGGGTGTGGCCGAGGTGGGTGCAGAGGAAGTCGAGCGTGCGGTTGGTCATCGCCGGGACGACGTCGGCGCCCACGAACACGTGCCCACCCTCGGACTCGACGTGCTCGTTCACCACGCCGAGCCAGTCGAGCAGTTCGTGCAGCTGCCTGCTCTGCGCGGGCGGGACCAGGTCGTCGTCGCGGCCGTGGACGATGAGCGTGGGCGGCATGGCGGCCGTGATCACATTGACGGGCGACGCCGCCGGGGACGCCCAGGTTCCGCTCAGCGCGCCGTTTCCGCCCCCGGCGTAGAGGGCCGGCAGGTCCACCGGCCCGTACCAGTCGACGACGGCGCGCACCCGCGCCTCGCCGATACCGGCCGCCGCCGTCGCCCCGACGATGAGGGCGAGGTGGGCGCCGGCGGACTCGCCCCACAGCGCGAGGCGCGTGGTGTCGAGGCCGAAGTCGTCGCGGTGCCCCGCGAGCCAGGCGACGGCGGCCCGCACGTCGTCGGCCGGGGCCGGGAAGGTTGCCTCCGCCGTCAGCCGGTAGTCAACGAGCGCCACCGCGAAACCCGCGAGCACCATCCGCTCGATGATCCAGCCGCTCTGCAGCTCCCCACCGAGACGACGGCGCGAACCCGCCTCCCACCCGCCGCCGTGCACCCACACGATGACGGGCCGGCCCCGGGTGTCCGCGGCCTCGCCGGGCACCGGGGCTTCGGGGCGCGGGACGTGCAGGTCGAGGAACAGCGGGCGGTGCGCCGCGGGGACCGCGAAGCAGAGGTTGTCCCACACGAGTTCGTCCGCCTGCCCCCGGTACGGGGCGGGAGCGGGGAAGGCCGCGGGGCCTTCGGACAGGGGGCCGGCCACGGTGCGCAACATGGACTCAGGCTAACGCCGCCGCGCGCCGTCGCGGTGTCAGGATGGTCCCGAGAAGGAGGCGACATGCCATCGGTTGTTCCCGGCTGGGACGAGTACTTCCTCGGAATCGCGCATGCGGTCGCGGTGCGCGCAAAGTGCACCCGACGGAAGGTGGGGGCCGTACTCGTGGTGGACCGGCGCATCATCGCCACCGGGTACAACGGCGCCGCTCCCGGCGAACCCGACTGCCTCCAGGGCGCCTGCCCGCGCGGCCTGCTGGACTACGACGTCATCCCGGGACTCGGCGACTACGACCGCCCCGGCACCCCCGGATTCTGTATCGCGATCCACGCGGAGGTGAACGCGCTGCTCTTCGCCACCCGCGACACGAAGGGCGCCACCGCCTACATCACGGACCCACCGTGCCCCGGCTGCCGCAAGGCGCTCGCCGCGGCGGGCATCGAGCGGGTGGTCCACCCCGACGGCGAGTACGACCGCGTCGGCCTCACCACCTGGGGCTGAGGGGCTACTGCGGTCCGGGGGATCCGGGCATGTCGAAGTACCCGTTCTCCACCGCGGCCCGGATCGCGTCCTGGGTGGTCTTCACGTCGCGCCCCATGTCCTGGTAGCGCTTGCAGATCCGGTTCAGGTAGGTCACCACCGTGGCGAGCTTGACCGGCGGGTCCAGCCTGTTGCCCACGGACTTCCGGGCCACGCCCTCCGCGAGCAACTGGAGCACCTCGAGCTCCCGGGGAGCCAGATGGGGCGCGAGGGTGTCGTCGGTGGCCAGCACGAAGGCGAGGTCGCTGGAAACCGCGAAGTGGCCGAGGGCGGCGGCGCGCACCACGTCCAGGATCTTCTCCACGTCGTCGGACTTCAGCACCAGGCCGGTCGCGCCCGCCTGGATGGCGCGACGAATGGGCACCGGGCGGACCTCCGACGTCAGGATCACCACGCGGACGCCCTTCGCCGCCAGGACGGCGATCCCGTCCGCCGGGTCGGAGCCGTCGTTGAGGAAGAGGTCATAGAGCACCACGTCCGGGGGTGTTTCCCACTCCTCGAGGCGCTGCAGGAGGTCGGCGAGGGTCTTCGACTGGCCGAGCCAGACGAGTTCCGGCGAGTTCTCCCGCGTTGCGGCGACCAGGCCGTCGAGCCAGTCGGCGCGCGGGGCGCGCGACATCAGCGAGGCGAGGCCCTCAACCACGATCGGGTGGTCATCGACGGCGGTGACCGTCACCCGTGTCCGTGGTTTCCTGTGCGGGGACATGGGCTCATCGTGCCTTGAGGAAGCACCACTATGTCGGTTTACGCGAGTCCACCAAAGGGGGGACATCCCGTGTCAGGTGAATCACATCGGGGTCGCGATACACGTCCCACGCCGAACCGGCGAACGCCTCAAGGCGGGCACGGACATCCCGGTGCGGCGTGGGGACCATGAGCGAGACCCGCCACCGGTCGCCCGCGCGCATGATCGTGATCGTCGCCGACGTGCCGCCGTTCTTCGCCGGCCGGGCCGCGCCCTCCAACGACTCCAGGGCGGCGACGCCGTGCCGCTGCACCGACTGGGGGACGTCGGCGGCCACCCGCATCGTGACGAGCACGCCGCGGGCGCGCAACCCTGCGACCATCTCCTGCAGGTCCTCGGTCACGTTCGGCAGCATCTGGTCCCGCACGTTGCGTTCGAGCAGGTCCGCGGTGGTCCGCACGGACTCGTCCGCCACGTCGAGGGCGCCGGTCGCCACGTCGTGGACGAATCCGGCGATGAGCTGGCGCAGGTGGCGCAACCGGCGCCCGAACTCCTCCTCGAACGCGGACCGCGCCGCGCGGTTGGCGTGTGCACGGATGGAGTCCTCCTCCGCGAGGAGGATCTGCCAGGCGAACTCGTCCATGAACAGGCGAAGGACCAGCGCGGCCGCCAGCGCCAGAGCCGGCGAGAGGACACAGGCGAGGAACCCGGTGAGCGTGGCGGCGACACCCGCCCGGACAACGCAGGCGACCGCGGCGACCAGGACAAGGCCGACGCCTGCCACCACCATCTCCCAGCGCGGGCGGAAGAGTGCCTGGAGGACGAGCACGCCGGCGGCACTGCCGGCGGTCCAGTAGAGGAGGGGGATCTCGGTCCCGTCCGGGAGTGCCCAGCCGTTGAGCGCGGACGCGGACCACGCCACCACCGTGAGGGCCAGCGACGCCCATCCCGGGAGCCCCGAGCGCGGCGCGCGCAGCGCGGCCAGGGCGCCGGTGACCACCAGGCCCAGCGAACCGACCCACCCCGCCCACGGGTGCGCAAGGTAGGGGGAGATCCAGATGGCGCTCCACAAGGTGACAGCGAGGAACGGGATGACGACGAGTGTGGCCGCCGGGTAGAAGTCCTCCAGGGCACTGAAGCCGGTCCCCGGGACCCACCGCTCCGTGGCGGTCCGCCGCGGGGTCCACGAGAGGTGCACGGTGGTGCCGTCGCCCGGCTTCGACGTGATGAGCGCGCCACCACCCACCTCCGTCATGCGCTGGCGGATCGACGACCGGACGCCCCGGCGGGTCGTCGGGGCGTCGGCGTCGAAACCGACGCCGTCGTCGGTCACCGTGACGTGGACCGTCAGGCCGGTGCGTGTCACCTCCACGACGGCCCGGCTCGCGCGCGCGTGTTTGGAGACGTTGCGCAGGGCCTCCATCGCGGCCCGCACGAGTGCGTCCTCCACATCGGCGGGGATGACGATACCGGCCTTCACCTTCACGACGACGTCGAGCGGCGAGCGCTCGGCGGCGGCCTCCAGCCTGTCCACGATGCTGGTGGCGGTACCGGACGGCGGGAGCGCGCCGGTGGAGGTGATCGCATCCAGTCGCGCGGCACTCGCAATGGCGTGCGCCGCCGGCACGGAGACCCTGTCCATGGCGATCGTCCGCAGCGTGTGGATGACCTCGTCATGGACGAATCTCTCCACCTCGCGGACGACGCGTTCCCGAGGTTGCTCGTCGGCGGCGCGCTCTCGCTCGTCCACCACGGAGGCGTGGACGCCGTCCGAGAACCGCGCGGCGCGCACGAGGACGGCCTGGGAAAGGAGCGCGAGGGACGCCAGGTACGCGACCTGACCAAGTTCGACGGCGAGCAGGAGGGCGAGGAACTCGCGGGGCATCCCCTGCGCGTCCCAAGTGGCGGTTCGCGCGACGACGTGGAACGCAACCACCGCACCAAGGGGGACCAGGCGCATCCAGCCGTGGTCCGTGACGATCACGAAGACGATCGTGCAGAGCAGGAACTGGGTGGGCCACCAGTTGTTGGCCAGGTGGGCCGAACCCGCGTTGGTGACGGGCAGCGCGATCGCGATGCCGAGGCAGACCTCCGCGACGAGCGCCGCCTGCACCCAGGGTCGCCTGCGGACCTGCGCGAGCACCACGATCATCCCCACGAGCGCCTGGATGACGAGCGCGAGGCCGATGACCACGGGGGCACGGTCGACGTTGGTCACGGACAGGACAATGGCGAGGCCGCTGACCAGGTTGGCGGCACAGATGACGGCGGCAACCGCGCGCAGCGCCAGGTCGACCGCGTCCGACCAGGGCGAGTCGCTGGCGGCAACGGAACGGAGGGGCCACCGGGCCAGGAGACCGTCGCGTTCCATGGATGCCAGCGTAGGGCGGAGGACTGTCAGGAACGCGTCACCGGGCGGCGCCGCCGAGGCCGTGGGCGGCGAGTTCCCGCTCGACGGCCGGCACCAGGGCCTCGTCCAGCGGCGTGACCAGTGCGTTCCGCGCGAAGTCCGCTCCCCAGAGGTAGGTGCTGGAGTGGTGGCTGGGCGCCTTCGGGTCGCTGCGGATCACCACCAGGTAGTTCAGGGCCTTGAACTCCTCGATGGTGGCCGACGAGATCCCGTCCCAGGGGCGCTTCCACCCCCAGGCGCCCGAGCGCCGGATGCCGGCGTCGTCGATGGTGAGGTGGGCCGTCCGCATCGTGTTCGCGGAGACCGCCTGGTACGCCAGGAGGAGCGTGAGGACCACGTACAGCAGCACCGCCGGCCAGTTCGCCTGCCGGACGGCCTGGTAGGAAACCACGAGGACCGCCACCACACCCGCGGAGTACACGAGGGTCATGATGCGGCCCACGGGGTCGGGCGTGTGCGATTCGACGGACGTCATGGGGACAATCTACCGCCGCCCCCGACACCCCCCCGGGACATCGGCGCTACCCTCGCGGTATGCGACTGTCCGAACTCCTCGCCGCCCTCGACCTGCCCGCCGCCGGCCTCCCGGACCCCGAGGTCCGCGGCATCACGCACAACGCCGCGTGGGTGGAGCCGGGGGACGCCTTCCTCGCGATCCGCGGCGCCCGGTTCGACGGCCACCGTTTCGTCGCCGACGCCGTCCGGCGGGGCGCGGTCGCCGTGCTGGGGGAGGGCCTGCCCGGCGACGTCGTGCCGGCGGTGCCGTACGTCGTCGTGCGCAATGCCCGGGAGACGCTCGCCGACGCGGCGGCCATCCTCGCGGGCAACCCGTCGCGCCGCCTGCGGGTGGTGGGGGTGTCCGGGACCGACGGCAAGACCACCACGAGCTGGCTGGCGCGGCACCTGCTGCGCGCGGCGGGGCTGCGGACGGGGCTGCTGTCCACCGTGGGCTACGAGTTGCCCGACGGTGTGCTGCGGCACTTCCCCGCGCACTTCACCACCCCCGAGGCACCGCAGGTGCAGGAACTCCTGGGCGAGATGGTGGACGCCGGGGCGGACGCCGTGGTGGTGGAGGCCTCCAGCCACGCCCTCGCGCTCGACCGGGTGCGCGCCGTGGACTGGGACGTGGCGGTGTGGACGCACCTCACCCGCGAGCACCTCGACTTCCACGGCACGATCGAGAACTACTTCGCGGACAAGCGCAAGCTGGTCGAGCGGGCCGCGTTCGCCGTCCTCAACGCCGACGACGCCTGGTACCCGCGGCTGCGGGGGGTGGCGCCGTCGGAGACCAGCTACTCCGCCGACGGCGCGGAGGCGGACTGGCGGGCGCTTGGGATCGCCGAGCTGCCGTCGGGCCTGCGGTTTCGCGTCGTCGGCCCGCTCGGGGACTTCGTGGCCGTGCTGCCGATGATCGGCCGCTTCAACGTGGCGAATGCGCTCGCCGCGATGGCCGCGGCCGCGCGGCTCGGCGTGGGGGCCGAGGACCTGGTGGCGGGGCTCGCGAGCTTCCGCGGCGTGCCGGGCCGCATGGAGCTGGTGCCCTCCGGCGACGTCCGGGTGATCGTGGACTTCGCCCACACGCCGGACGCGCTCGAGAAGGCGCTGTCCACCCTGCGCCCGACGACGCCCGGGGACCTGTGGGTGGTGATCGGATCGGCCGGTGGCAACAGGGACCCGGGGAAGCACGCCCCGATGGGGGAGGTGGCGACACGCATCGCCACCCGGGTGGTGTTCAGTGAGGACGATCCCTCCACCACCCCGCTGGCGGACATCCTCGCGGAGATGGAACGGGGGGCGCGCGAGGCGGGCCGCACGAACTTCGTGGTGCTCAAGGACCGCGTCGCGGCGATCCGGCACGCAGTGCTCGGGGCGGCGGCGGGCGACACCGTGCTGCTTGCCGGGAAGGGTCCCGAGGACACGATGGACCGCGGGGACGAGGTCGTACCGTGGGACGAGGTGGGCGAGGCGCTGGCCGCGCTTGCCCTGCGCGCGCAACGAGAGGAACACCGATGACAACCGAACTGATCTTTCCCGAGGGGTTCCGCTGGGGGTCCGCCACGGCCGCGTTCCAGATCGAGGGTGCCACGTCGGAGGACGGGCGCACGGACTCGATCTGGGACGCCTACTGCCGCCTCCCGGGCGCCGTCGTCGGCGGTGAGGACGGGACGGTGGCGTGCGACCATTACCACCGCATGCCGGCCGACGTCGCGCTGATGGCGGAGCTGGGCCTCGGCACCTACCGCTTCTCGACGTCGTGGGCTCGTGTGTGCCCGGACGGTGGCGCCACCAACGTGAAGGGCGTCGACTTCTACTCCCGGCTGGTGGACGAGCTCCTGGGGCACGGGATCGACCCGTGGGTCACGCTCTACCACTGGGACCTGCCGCAGGCGCTGCAGGACGTGGGTGGGTGGACCAACCGGGACACCGCCCACCGCTTCGCCGACTACGCCGGCGTCCTCTTCGACGCCCTCGGCGACCGGGTACCGGTGTGGACCACCCTCAACGAGCCCTTCTGCTCCTCCTTCCTCTCCTACGCGGGCGGCGAGCACGCGCCCGGCCACACCTCGCCGTCCGAGGCGGTCGACGCCGTCCACCACCTGCTGCTCGGCCACGGCCTGGCGATCCAGCGGCTGCGGGCCGGGGGCCGCGACGCCCAGCTCGGAATCACGCTGAACCAGACGGTGGCGGACCCGGCGGACCCGGACGACCCGGGCGACGTCGACGCCGCCCGGCGCATCGACGGCGCGTTCAACCGTGTGTTCCTCGACCCGCTGTTCCGGGGCTCATACCCCGCCGACGTGCTCGCGGACATGGCGGACGCGGGCCTCGGCCGCGTGGCGCGGGACGGGGACATGGCGGTCATCTCGGCCCCGATCGACGTGCTGGGCATCAACTACTACAACGGGCTTACGTTCGCCGCGCCGGACCCGTCCGATGACTCGCCGCTCGAGTACGCCGGACCGGGTGGCCGCCCCTGCCGGAGCCCGTACGTGGGTTCCGAGCGGGTGCGCGCCGTCTCGCGCGGGCTGCCCCGGACCGCCATGGGCTGGGAGATCCAGCCGGAGGGCCTCCACCGGCTGCTGCTGCGGCTCCACGCGGACTACACCGGTCCCGCCGGCATCCCCCTCGTGATCACCGAGAACGGCGCCGCGTTCGACGACGTCCCGGATCCCACCGGCCACGTGGACGACTCGGCGGACCGGCTGGCCTACATCCGGGACCACCTCGCCGCGGTCCATGCCGCGATCCAGGACGGGGCCGACGTGCGGGGGTACCTGGTCTGGTCCCTCATGGACAACTTCGAGTGGGCCTGGGGGTACGCGAAGCGGTTCGGGATCGTGCACGTGGACTACGAGACCCAGGTCCGCACGCCCAAGGCCTCGGCACGGTGGTTCGCGGACGTGGCCCGGTCCAACTCGGTGCCCCTCGCCTGAGCGACGTGAAACCTGCCGACGTCGAACTCCTCACCACGCTCTCCCGGCCCACGCTCAGTCCGGACGGGCGCCGCGCCGTCGTCGCGACGTCGCACCCCAGCTTCGCCGCCGACCGCTACACCGGCCAGCTCTGGCTGCTGGACACGGCGGGGGATGAGCCGGCGCGCCGCCTCACCTGTGGCGTCGCCGACTCCGCCCCCCGGTTCAGCCCGGACGGCCGGCTGCTCGCGTTCCTGCGCGCCGACGAGAAGGACCGGCCGCAACTCGCGGTCATGGACGCGCGCGGCGGGGAGCCCCGCGTGCTCACCGACGCCCCGTTGGGGGTGGGGGAGTTCGCGTGGTCCCCGGATTCGGCGCGCATCGCGTTCTGCGCGCGCCTGCCGGAGGCCGGGCGGTACGGCACGCTCGAGGGGGTCGACGGCGCGCACGAGGACCCCCGCCGCGTCACCGGGAACAAGTACCACCTGAACGGCCTCGGGTACACCGCCGATAAGCGCCAGGGCATCTGGCTGCTCGACGTCCCCGCGCCCGGTGACGAGCCGTGGGTGGAGCCGGTTGGGCGCGCGGCGAAGGTTGCGAAGGAGCTGGCCGCGCCGTCGGCCGCCCCCGCGACGTCTGCTGGCCCCGCGACGCTCGGCGGCACCAGGGGCCTTCCCTCCGCGCGCCTGCTCACGCCCCCCGGCCACGACGCCGCCACCCCGTGCTTCTCGCCGGACGGCGCCCACGTCCACTTCGCCGCCGCCCTGCACGACGGCGCGGACCGCGACCTGCGCTCGATGATCCACCGGGTGCCCGTCGAGGGGCCCGCGCACTCGGTGCCCGAGTTGGTCGCGGGCGGGCCGGAGGCCGTCGTCGGGTTCACGTCACCGGTGTTCTCCCGCGACGGCCGCACCCTGTTCATGCTCGGCGCGGACCTGGGCCCGGACGGGGTGGACTTCGTCGCGACGAACACCGGCGTGTACGCGCTCGACGCCGCCGCGCTCGACGCCGCCCCGGACCCGGCGGCCCCGGTGGAACCGCGCCTCCTCACCGACACCGACGTCCTCGACTACGGCGATGCCACCCCCGTCCCCCACGGGGACTCCGGCGTCCTCGCCTGTCCCGCCGTGCGCGGCGCCGGCCAACTGCACGCCATCCAGCCTGACGGCACCACGACCGTCCTCGTCGACGGCCCGCTCGTGGTGACGGGGGCGGTGGAGGCGGCGGGGACCGTCGTCGTCAGCTACGCGGACCCGGCGACGCCGGGCGAGTGCGGCGTCGTCGACGGCGGGGCGATCAGGGCGCTCACCGACTTCGCGGCGCCGCTGCGCGAGCGGACGCGGATCGCGGGGCAGCGCGAACTCACGGTGCGCTCCGGCGACGGGTACCCGGTGCACGGCTGGCTGTACCTGCCCGAGGGCGACGGCCCGCACCCGGTGCTGCTGAACATCCACGGCGGACCGTACGCGCAGTACGGCTGGGGGTTCCTCGACGAGGCGCAGGTGTATGCGGCGGCGGGGTACGCGGTGGTGCAGTGCAACCCGCGCGGCAGCGCCTCGTACGGGCGGGCGCACGGGCTCGCGATCAAGGGCGCCATGGGCACCGTGGACCTGCAGGACGTACTCGCCTTCCTGGATGGGGCGATCGCCGCGGAGCCGGCCCTGGACGGGTCCCGCACCGGGATCCTCGGGGGCTCGTACGGCGGCTACCTCACGGCGTGGACCATCGCGCACGACCACCGGTTCGCCGGCGCGATCGTGGAGCGCGGCTACCTCGACCCCGTCAACTTCGTGGGCACCAGCGACATCGGCTGGTTCTTCAGCGAGGCCTACACCGGGACCGACACGGGGCGCATCGCGGAGCAGAGCCCGATGGCGAAGGTGGGCCAGGTGCGGACCCCCACGCTCGTGCTGCACTCGGAGCAGGACCTCCGCTGCCCGCTGGAGCAGGCCCAGCGCTACTTCGCGGCGCTGCTGCGCGGCGGGGTGGAGGCGGAGATGCTGGTGTTCCCGGGGGAGAACCACGAGCTGTCGCGGAGCGGCTCGCCGTGGCACCGACGCCAGCGCTTCGAGGCGATCCTCGAGTGGTGGGCGCGGCGCCTGCCAGTGGGCTGAGCTGCGCAAACCCTGACCATCCCGCTCAAACCCTGACCACCCATCGGGGGGCGAGGTCTCGTGCCGGTGGTGAGGGGTACACCCCACACCATGGGCACGAATTCTCACCAGCCGTTGGTCTAGGGGTAGAGACCCCGCTGCCGGTGCGCGAGCGCCACGCGCTCCACGGCCATGACGGTCGCCGCCGACCGCAGCGAGAGCTCGTTCTCGGCCGCGTAGGCGGTGACGGACTCCCACGCCCCCACCATGCGGGACCGCAGGCGCTCCTCCACCTCCCGCGCCGTCCACCAGTACGCCTGGTTGCCCTGCACCCACTCGAAGTAGGAGACGATCACGCCGCCGGCGTTGGCGAGGATGTCGGGCACCACGAGGATGTCCCGGTCCGCGAAGATGCGGTCCGCGCCCGACGACGTCGGCCCGTTCGCCCCCTCCACGATCACCCTGGCCCGGACGCGCGGTGCGTTCGCGCTGGTCAGGACCCCTTCCAGGGCGGCGGGCACCAGGACGTCGACGTCGAGTTCGAGCAGCGCGTCGCGCTCCAGCGGGTCGGCGCCGTCGAAGTCGACGAAGGACCCCGTGCGCTCGGTGAACGCCTCGAGTCGGGGGAGGTCGATCCCGCCGGGGTTGTGGACCGCGCCGTACTGGTCCGACACCGCGATCACCTTCACCCCAGCGTCGTACAGGAAGCGCGCGGCCCCGCGGCCCACCTTCCCGAAGCCCTGCACGGCGGCGGTGGACGTGGACGGCCGCAGCCCCCGGGACTCCATCGCGGCGAGGGCGATGTGCACGACGCCGCAGGAGGTGGACTCGCGCCGCCCCAGCGACCCGCCGAGGGAGATGGGTTTGCCGGTGACCACGCCCGGAACGGTGTGCCCCACGGCCACCGAGTAGGTGTCCATGATCCAGGCCATCGTCTGCTCGTCGGTGCCCATGTCCGGTGCTGGGATGTCCTTGTCGGGCCCGAGGATCGGCATCAGTTCGGAGGTGTAACGGCGCGTCACGCGCTCGAGTTCCGTCTGGGAGTACCGCCGCGGGTCGATGCGCACCCCGCCCTTCGCGCCGCCGTAGGGCACATCGATCAGGGCGCACTTCCAGGTCATCCACATCGCAAGCGCGCGGACCTCGTCGAGGTCCACGTGCGGGTCGTAGCGGAGGCCGCCCTTCGCGGGCCCGCGGGAGAAGTTGTGCTGCACCCGGTGCCCGATCAACACCTCGAGTTCGCCGTCGTCGCGGCGCAACGGCACGGAGACCGTCACCTCACGCCGGGCGTTGGCGAGCATCTGGTACTTGCCCTCGGACAGGCCGAGATGGTCGATCGCCTCGCGCAGTTGCGCGCGGGCCTCCTCCAAGGCGGTGAGATCTGCGGCGGCCTCGTGCGGCCGGGTGATGGTGGCGGTCATGGGTCCTGACTCTCTCTGTCCATCCCGCCCGGGGTGTGGGGCGGCTCACCCAGCCAACCATGCGGGGGCGGATGGCGCAGCCGGACTCACGGCGGACGTGGCGGGCGCGGCGCGTGAGGTCAGCGGTTGCTGTGGTCTGCGTCGTGCCGCAGGGACTCCCCGCCCGTGAGCCGGAGCGCCTCCAGTGCGGGAGCCCGGAGGACGTCCGCCACGGCCGCCGCCGATCCCCCC
>JADGOQ010000010.1 GCA_017882885.1 Actinomycetales bacterium
CAGTTCCTCGCGTTGTGGGAGCGGGACCGGGGGTGTGCCTCGTGCGGGCAGACCACGTTCGTGGAGGCCCACCACGCCGGCGTGGACTGGGCGAAGGGTGGGCGCACCGATCTGTCCGACGGGGTGTTGTTGTGTTCCCGGTGCCACCATCGGGTCCATGCCGAGGAGTGGGAGATCCGCATCGACAGGTCCGGGGTCTGGTTCATCCCACCCCCCTCGATCGACCCGTCCAGAACACGCCGCCCGGGGGTGGCCCGCCAGAACCTCCGGGAACGCAACCGGCACCACAGCGACGACGACGAACCTCAGGACTGACACGCGCTTGGCCGTGCCCCTGCGTCAGGCTTCGTCCCGCCCGAGCACCGTCATCGCGGCGGCCCGACCGGGGATGCCGCTCACGCCACCGCCGCGGCGCGCGCCGGCGCCGCAGAGCAGGACGCGGTCGTGCGGCGTCTCCACGCCCCACGTCCCCGCCTGCCCGGGCTCCTCGGCGAACGGCCACGAGAGCGGGCGGTGGAAGATGTTCCCGCCCCGCAACCCGACGTCGGACTCCACATCCAGCGGGGTACGCGCCTCGAGACACACCCGTCCGTCGGCCTGCCGGTACGCCGCCTGCAGCTGCGACAGCGACTCGTTCACGTTTGAGTTGCGCGCCCTCAGGCTCCTCTCCACCATCCTCCCCGAGCAGCCGGGCGAGGGTTGCCGGCGCGCACCCCGCGAGCACGTGACCTGCGCCCGGCCGGCGGCGTCGGATGGCGCGGCGACCGGCGTAGGCTCGACGGGTGACCGAGTTCCCCGAGCCCGTTGCCCTCCTCGTCTTCGATCCCCGCCCGGACATCCGGCTCATCGCCGCGGACATGGACGGCACGCTCCTCGACGACGCCAAGGAACTCCACGACCACTTCTGGCCGTTGGTGGACGAGCTGTTCCGCCGCGGCATCCGCTTCTGCCCCGCGAGCGGCCGGCAGTACCACACGCTCCATCGCCTTTTCGGCGACGTCGCCGACGAGCTGGTCTACATCGCCGAGAACGGCGCATACGTGGTCAAGGGCCGCGACGAGGTCAGCTCGGACACGCTGGACGACGACGTCGTGCGGCGTGTCGTGCTGGCCGTGCGGGAGTTGGGGGCGGCGGGGGCGGACGTGGGCGCCGTCGTCTGCGGGAAGATGTCGGCGTACATCGAGCGGGTGGACCCGCCGTTCAAGGAGCAGGTGGACCACTACTACGTCTCGCAACTGGTGGTGGAGGACTTGTTGGAGCGCCCCGAGGACGGGATCCTCAAGATCGCGATCTACGACTTCGGCTCGGCCGAGCAGGGCGTCGCGCGGGGTCTGGCCGGATTCACCGGCGAGGTGAAGGTGGTGGTCTCCGGCGAGCACTGGGTGGACGTGCAGAACATCGACACCAACAAGGGCAACGGCATCCGGCACATCCAATGGGCGCTGGGGATCACCCCGGCGCAGACCATGGTGTTCGGGGACTTCCTCAACGACCTCGAGATGATGGACGCCGCCGAGTACTCCTTCGCGATGGACAACGCGCACCCGGAGCTCCGGGCCCGGGCGCGGTACGTGGCGCCGTCGAATGAGGAGAACGGCGTGGTGCGAACGATCTCCGCGGTGCTCGGCCTGCCCTGGACGGGGTAGGTCAGGCCCGGCGGGGCGCCGGCACCCCGGCAGAGCTATTCCGCTTCAGGGAGGCATGTCTGTACAATTTCCTGTACAGGAGGTGACGCATGGCGAAGACCATGAGCTATACGGAGTCCCGCGCCAGGTACGCGGAGGTGCTCGACTCGGTCGTGAACGACCGCGAGGAGGTCATCATCACGCGGGCCGGGCACGAGTCGGTCGTCATCGTTTCGCTCGAGGATTTCGAGTCGCTGCGTGAGACCGCCTACCTGATGCGCTCGCCGGAGAACGCGCGACGGCTCCTCGACGCCATGGAGCGGCTCGAGGCCGGCCGGGGCGAGCGGCACGAGTTGCTGGACGCGGACTGACGTGCTGCTGGTCTGGGACGAGAATGCCCGGGAGGACTACCTGTGGTGGCAGGCGCAGGATCGGCGGGTCCTGCAGCGCATCAACGTGCTCATCCGTGACATTGCCCGGCACGGGAACGAGGGGATCGGCAAGCCGGAGGCATTGAAGCACGACTTCGCCGGATACTGGTCGCGACGCATCACCGACGAGCACCGCCTCGTGTACAAGGTGAGTGGCGACGAGATCCGCATCGCTGCGTGCCGCTACCACTACGGGCGCTCACGCGGCTGAGTCCCGCCGGTGGAAGTGATTCCCGGGGAACTCAGCCTTCAGCCGACGAACGTGGCGCCTGCAGGTGCCACCGGGCGGCGGATACCCGCATGCCGAAGGTCAGGGCCCCCGCGGAAGACCGCGGGTTGGGTGTCCGCGAGGACGTCACGGATGATGCCGCCGCCCCGGGTGAACGCCATGATAGGCGCGGCTTCGGCGGTCCGGACGGGGAATGGGCGAGAAGCTGGCAAAAATGGATTGCACACAACTCAATTGTGCAACACTGGAGGGTGCAACGAGCGCGGCGCCAACGGCGTCGACAATCCACCACAGGAGACCTCCATGACCACCCCCCGCGCCGACGTGGGCAAGCCCGCTCGGAGATGGTCCTACCTCACGACTCCGGCCGGCCCTTCCACCCTCCCCCGGACAATTGGCCGTGTGGCCCTCGGTGCCTTCCTGCTCACGGCCGGCACGGGCCACCTCACGACGCTTCGTGCGGAGTTCCAGGCCCAGGTACCGCCGTGGATCCCCCTCGACCCGGACCTCGTGGTGGTGGCCTCCGGTGTCGTGGAAGTGGCGCTGGGCATCGCACTCATCGCGCTGCACCGGTACCGCGTCCCGGTCGGCTGGATCGCGGCGGCGTTCTTCGTCGCGATCTTCCCCGGCAACATCTCGCAGTACGTGAACGGGGTGGACGCCTTCGGCCTGAACACGGACCAGGCGCGGCTCATCCGGCTGTTCTTCCAGCCTGTGCTCGTCGCGTGGGCCCTGTGGTCCACCGGCGCCTGGCAGGCGTGGCGCGGGAGTCGCCGCGGCCGCTGACCTCCCGACGTCGTCGCCGCTGCGCGGCTCAAACCCTATCCATCCGCCCGTGGCGAGGCTTTGTGCCCGCGGTGAGCGCTACACACCTCACCGCGGGTGCAGAGCCTCACCACCGATGGATGGTTAGCGTTTGAGCGCCCCCACGGCCGGCGCGCCCGCGGCGAACGCCCGTGCGTGGTCCAGCGGGGCCTCGATGGTCACCCGCACCCGGTCCCCGGCGGAGGTGGGCTAGCCTCACCAGTAGTTGTTGAGTATCACTTACCAGTGAGGTGTGACATGGCCTGGTCTGACAACGTCATCTGGTGGCACTGCTACCCACTGCGCTTCGTGGACGCCGAGCGGGATTACACCCCCGAGGTCACCCACCGGCTCGGGAGGCTGACGAACTGGCTGGACTACGTGATCGAACTGGGCGCCAACGGCCTGCTGCTGGCCCCGATCTTCGCCTCGAAGTCCCACGGTTACGACACTCTCGACCACTTCCGCCTCGACCCGAGGCTCGGCGACGACGGCGACTTCGACGAGTTGATGTGGAAGGCCAGGGAGCGTGGCATCCGCGTGGTGCTCGACGGCGTCTTCAACCACGTCTCGCGGGACCACGAGCTCGTCCAGCGGGCGCTGGCACCCACGGCGTCGCCGGAGGAGCGTGCCTGGCTGAAATGGTCCGGCGAGTACCCGATGGCCTTCGAGGGCAGCATGGACCTCGTGGAGCTGAACCTCGCCAACCCGGTCGTGCAGGAGTACGTGGCGAGCGTCATGAACCACTGGCTGGACAAGGGCGTGGACGGCTGGCGCCTCGACGCGGCCTACGCGGCCGGGGCGGACGCCTGGCGCCCGATCATCGATCGCGTGAAGGCGGCCCACCTGGATTGCTGGATCCTGGCCGAGGTCCTCCACGGCGACTACGCCGACTTCGTGGCGCGTTCCGGCGTCGACTCGGTCACCCAGTACGAGCTGTGGAAGGCGATCTGGAGCTCGCTCAACGACCCGAACTTCTTCGAGCTCGAGTGGACGCTGACACGCAACGCCGAGTTCTGCCAGGCCTTCCGCCCGCAGACGTTCATCGGAAACCACGACGTCACACGCATCGCCACCAAGCTGACCGACCCGCGCCACCTCAAGCTGGCGATCGCGCTCCTCATGCTGCTGCCCGGCATCCCCTCGGTCTACGCCGGCGACGAGCAGGGCTTCACCGGCGAGAAGCTCGACCAGCCGGGCGGCGACGACGCCGTGCGCCCGCCGTTCCCCGTCGACCCGCAGGGCCTCATGCCCTACGGCCGCGCGACCTACGAGGAGTATCAGCGGGCCATCCGCCTGCGCCGCCTCCACCCGTGGCTGGGTGGGGCGACGGCGACGACGTCGGCCACCACCAGCGGGACGATGGCCATCGATCTCGCGGGCGATGGCGAGCGCCTCACCCTCGCACTCAATGCGACCGACGCGCCCGCGGTGTTGCAGGGCAGCCACGGCCCCCTCACCGTGCACCCGCACGACTGGGCGCTCGGCTGACGCTCCCCATCTGGCGGAGGAACGTCAGCGCACGAGCACCAGCGGGCAGGGCGCGGAGGCGAGCAGGCGGCGCAGGTCCGGCCGCCGGGGGTCCGCGCCGCCGTTGCCCACGAGGCTGCCCACGGACACCACGAGGGCCCGGGCCGGGCGACGGCGCAGCTCGCGTGACGCGACGGCGTCGGGCAACCGGCCCGCGACGCCGAGCAGTCCGGCCGCCCGGCGGCGCAGGGGGAGGGGGTCGGCGGCGTCGGGCACCACGAGCGTGAGCACCTCGGGGTGGTGCTGCACGAGCTCCAGGGCGGCGGCGAGCGCGCGGTCGCCGGCCGGCCCGCCGTCGTAGAACACGCCCACGGTGGTCCCGGTCCGGTGGCCGGCCGCGCCGACCGTGCGGCCGAGTGCGCCGCGCGGGGGAGCGAGGAGGGCGACGTCGGGCCCCTCCGCTGCG
>JADGOQ010000114.1 GCA_017882885.1 Actinomycetales bacterium
AACTCCCAGCGCCCGACTAAACCACGGCCTCTTGGGGACCAAGGAGGAACGACGTCAACGGGCGACCGGACCACCATTTTCAGCCCGGAACGGGCCTCACCGACAGGGGAGATCGAGGACTAAACCGTTGACACTCCGCGTGCTCCGTGAGGCACTGACGACTTGAGTGGGGTGAGAGACTTCCGCCTCCGTCCTGTCGCAGCAGGACGTTGAAATGGGGCAAGCGGGTCCCGGGAGATGCTCATCGACCGCTGGCAACTGCATTACTCGCTGGTACGAGGTCCACCCACCCACGGCCAGAGCGCTCTGCGTCTTGATGCCCCACATGGCGAACCCCACAAAGCCCGCAGCCGATCAGTTCAGCGTCAAGCGGTGCGTACTCCTCCCATGAGACGCCCGACGTATCCCAGGCGTGGCCTTGACCGCTCAGGCTCGGCCATGCGTCGCGATGGCCCGCCGGCGGGCATTCCAGACCTCACCTTCCCGATCCGCTCGGACAAAGTCGACGACACACTAGGAGGACCTGGCAGTCCCCGCGATCTCGCTCAACCGCGCCGCGATTTCCGCATCCCGGCCGCGCGCAGCGTGCTGGTAGCGCATGGCCGCGCCCGGCGTGGTGTGCCCGAGCCGGGCCATGAGTTCGGCCAGCGTGCCGCCCGCCTGCGCGGCGAACACCGCGCCCGTGTGGCGCAGTTGGTGGAACGCGAGGTCCGGCCGCCCGGCTGCCTCCCGCGCCTTGTAGTAGTGCCTGTAGAGCGTCGCCGGGGCGAGTGTCCCACCGTTCGCGGCCGGGAACAGCAGTGCGTTCGCGCCTGGCCCGGTGTGGTCGTCCAGGTGCTCCTCGATTGCGGGCAACAGGTGGGGCGGGAGGTGCACGTCGCGCGCTCCTGCCGAGGTCTTGGGCGGGTCCGACGATCACCTTGCCATCGACACGCACCGCGCCGCGGCGAACCTTGACCACGCCGTACCGTTGGACACCGTCGCCACGGATAACGACGTCCTTGCGGCGCAGCTCGACCAGCTCACCAAACCGGAGTTGCGCCCACGCGGCAAGGAGGACCATCGCGCGCAGGCGCTCCGGCATCGCCTCGACGAGGGCGGCCAACTCCTCGAGGGTTGCGGGTTCGATCCTCGTCCTGCGGTCCGCCACGCCCCCACCCCGGATGGTGCATGGGTTCGCGGTGACCATCTCGATCGTCTCGTCGTCGGTGGCGGTCTGCATGATGGCCTTCAGCAGGCCGTAGGCGTGGGCCCGGTACGTGGGCCGGGATGTCTGCTTGGCATACCACCGCCGCACCACGGCCGGAGTGATGCTGCCGAGGGGCAGGTGACCGAACTCCGGGTACAGGAACTTCTCGAGCAGGTCCCGGTAGTGGTCGCGGGTGCGTGGTCGCAGTGGTTCGCCCTTGCGGGTGCGCCGCCCCTCGATCCACGCGGCCGCGTACTCCGCGAAGGTCAGGGTGTCGGCGTGCTCGCCGACAGCACGCGCTTGGAAGGGAGGGTCCGCAGGTGGCCCCAGCCTCGGTGTCCGCGTTTCCCCGCCCTGTCAGACCGCCGTTCGTCGTGCCATCCGCGTGCGATCCAAGTGTACCGTTTCGAGCACCCGTGTTCAGTCGCTTCTCGCGATACTGTGGCCCATATGCGCAGGTCAGCGTACCAATTCGCTGGTCAGACACAGTGGTCGGAAACTGCGGAAACACTGGGTCGAGGGCCTTCCTCATGTGCCGTTGGGGAGGGTTCCGCCCACCGGCGGGAGGTTGTCCGGCAGGCCCGGGGGTGGCCCGCCGTTCCGGTCGGCGTACCACGCGGCGTAGGCCGCCACGGCCGTGGGGAGTGTGAGGAAGATGCGCTCCTCCCCCACCTTCCCCACGAACCCGGCGGCCCGGAGTTGGTCGCGCAGGTCCTGCTTCACCCGCGTCATCGCGAACACGATCCCGCGGGCCGCCAGCGCCTCCCGCAGCAGGTCGAGCGTGTCCACCGCGGTGAGGTCCACCTCGACGTTCGCCTCCGCGTTCAGCACGAACCAGGTCACCGGCCGCTCCGCGGTGTCGACGGCGGACATCGCCCTGGTGATGAAGTCCTCCGCATTCGCGAAGAACAACGGGGAGTCGTAGCGGTACACCAGCAGGCCCTCGACCCGGACGGCCTGAGGGTAGTCGTCGACGTCGTGCATCCCGGCGTATCCCGGCACGTAGCCGAGGACGCCATCGTGCGGGTGCGCCATCCGTCGGATCAGGTCGAGGAGCGAGAGCGCCACGGCGATCCCGATGCCCGCCAGCACACCGAAGACGAGGACGGACGTCGCGGTCGCGCCCGCCAGCACGAGTTCGCTGCGCCGGAATCGCCCGATGCGCCTCCACTCAGGCACGTCGATGAGCCGGACGGCGGCGTAGATCACGACGGATCCCAAAGCAGCCATCGGGAACGACGAGAGCACGGGGCCGAGGAAGAGCAGTGTGGCGATCACACCCGCGAGCGCGACCAGCGAGTGGAGCTGGGTGCGGCTGCCCATCGCATCGCCGATCACGGTGCGGCTCGCGCTGCTGCTCACCGGGAAGCCGTGCATCATCGCGGAACCCACGTTGATCAGTCCCAGCGCCAGGAGTTCCTGCCCGCTGTCCACCGGGTCGCGGTGCCGTGCCGCGAATGCCCGCGACGTCACCACGTTGTCCGAGAAACCCACCACCGCGATCCCGAGCGCGTAGGGGAAGAGCGTGACGAGGTGCACGTCGGTGAACGTGGGCAGGCTGAGCGCCGGGAGTCCCTCCGGGACGCGGCCGATCGTTGCGATCCCGTCCTCGTCCAGGTCGAGCAGCGCGGTGACGGCGGCCGCGGCCAGCATCGCCAGGAGCGGGCCGGGCCACTTCGGCGCCCAGCGCCTGAAGGCGAACAGGGTCACGAGCACCGCGACGGCCAGCGCAACGGTTGGCAGGTGAGCGTCCGGGAGCTGGCCGACTGTTGACCGGATCACGGCGGCCGGGTTCTCGCCGTCAATCTCGAGGCGGGTGACCTTGCCCAGCTGGCTGAGGATCATGAGCACCGCGATGCCCGTCAGGTAACCGCTCAGCACGGGTTGCGAGAGGAGGTTCGCGAGGAAACTCATGCGGGCGACCCAACCCAGGATTGCCAGCAGCCCGACTGCAAGGGCCAGGACCGCGGCGACGTCGGCGTAACGGGCGCCGCCCGTGGCCCCGACGAGCGCCCCGACGCCGGCCGCTGTCATCAGCGCCGTCGTCGACTCGGGGCCCACGGACAGCTGCCGGGAGGGCCCGACGACGGCGTACAGCGCCAGCGGGAGCACGATCGCCCACAGCCCCGTGATCGCCGGGAGCCCGGCGATCGCCGCGTAGGCCATGACCTGGGGCACCAGGTAGGCCAGGACAGTCACCCCGGCGAGAAAGTCCCAACGCAGCCAGGAGATCCGGTAGTGGATGAGCACGTGGAGGCCCGGGAGGTATCGCGCCCATCGTGGGACCCCGGTTGTGCCGTCCATTGCGGCGCGGATCGCCTGTCAGTCCGCCGAGACGGCGAGTTCCCACGCCCCGTCCCGGGCGGTGAATCCCAGGTTGGGGTAGTAGTCCGGGCCGCCGGCCGCGGTGCGGATGGTGCGGACGCCGAGCTCCTGCCACACCCCGGAGCGGCGGAAGACGAACTCGCCGGGGGTGAGGTCGCGGTATTTCGGGGTCACGTAATCGACGTCGAGGACGGCGGTCCCGTCGGACTCGAGGTGGGCGAGGACCAGCCCCACCACGGCGTCGCCCTTCATGACCAGGAAGGCGATCGAGCTCTCCGCGGTGGACCGGAAGCCGGGGTTGAACTGGCGGATCTCGTCCCGGTGCTGGTGGAGGATGTGGGTGACGACGTCGTCGCGCGCGTCAGCGGTGACGACGGCGTAGGTGCCCTCGTCATGCCGCGAACGCCACAGGAGCACGAGATGGTAGACCTGAATCACCGCGAGCACGATGTTGAGCGCGACCATCGGCATGACGCCGATGACGAGGTTGTACGCCAGGGACACGATGCATCCCACCAGGTTGATCAGCCGAAGGCGCGTGATCCGCTGCTGCAGCATTGAGACCACGATGATGGCGGTACCCAGCCACCCGATTGCCTCCCACAACACATCACCCATCGCAACCTCCTGCACGTGTGACCCTGATCATAAGTGTGTGCACCGATCATTCCAACCAACGACTTCACACCGTGGCCCTGTGGCGGCTCAGGCGCGGCGGCGACCCGATCTGTGGAAAGCTTTGAAGCATGCTGAACTGGCCTGGACGCCCCTACCCCCTCGGCGCGACCTTCGACGGGACCGGTACGAACTTCGCGATCTTCTCCGAGGTGGCCGAGAAGGTCGAACTCTGCCTCTTCGACGAAGATCTGGTGGAGAAGCGTGTCACGCTCACCGAGGTGGACGCCCACGTGTGGCACGCCTACGTCCCCGGGATCCAGCCGCGCCAGCGGTACGGGTACCGCGTGCACGGCCCTTACGACCCGGCGAACGGGCATCGCTGCGACCCGTCGAAGCTGCTGCTCGACCCCTACGCAAAGGCCATCGACGGCAAGGTGGACACGAACAACGCGCTGTACTCCTACCAGTTCGGTGACCCGCAGGCGCGGAACACGCAGGACTCGGCACCGCACACGATGCTCTCGGTGGTGATCAACCCGTTCTTCGACTGGGGGCACGACCGGCCGCCCCGCCACGAGTACCACGACTCGATCATCTACGAAACCCATGTCAAGGGCATCAGCAAGCTCAACGCGGACGTGCCCGAGGTGCTGCGGGGTACCTACGCCGGCATGACGCACCCCGGCGTGGTGCAGCACCTCGTGGACCTGGGCATCACCGCCGTCGAACTCATGCCGGTGCACCAGTTCGTGAATGATGCGCACCTGCAGGACAAGAGCCTCGCGAACTACTGGGGCTACAACACCATCGGGTTCTTCGCGCCGCACAACGCGTATGCCGCCAACGGCACCCGCGGCGAGCAGGTGCAGGAGTTCAAGGCGATGGTGAAGGCCCTCCACGCCGCCAACATCGAGGTCATCCTGGACGTGGTGTACAACCACACCGCCGAGGGCAACCACATGGGGCCGACCCTCTCCTTCCGCGGGATCGACAACGTCGCCTACTACCGTCTGGTCGACGACGACATGGCGCACTACTTCGACACCACCGGAACCGGCAACTCCCTCCTGATGCGGTCGCCGTCGGTGCTGCAGCTGATCATGGACTCCCTGCGGTACTGGGTGACCGAGATGCACGTGGACGGGTTCCGCTTCGACCTCGCCTCCACACTGGCCCGGCAGTTCCACGAGGTGGACCGGCTCTCGGCCTTCTTCGACATCGTCCACCAGGATCCGGTCATCTCCCAGGTGAAGCTGATCGCGGAGCCGTGGGACCTCGGCGACGGCGGGTACCAGGTGGGCGGGTTCCCGCCCCTGTGGACGGAGTGGAACGGCAAGTACCGCGACATCGCGCGGGACTTCTGGCGCGGCGAGCCGGGCACGCTCGACCAGTTCGCCTCCCGCTTCACCGGCTCCTCCGACCTGTACGAGCACTCCGGGCGCCGCCCGGTGGCCTCGATCAACTTCGTCACCGCCCATGACGGCTTCACGCTCCGGGACCTCGTCTCCTTCAACGAGAAGCACAACGAGGCCAACGGGGACAACAACAACGACGGCGACAGCCACAACCGCTCCTGGAACTGCGGCGCCGAGGGCGAGTCCGACGACCCGGCGGTCAACGCGCTCCGGGCGCGCCAGCAGCGCAACTTCCTCACCACCCTCATGCTCTCCCAGGGCGTGCCGATGGTCTGCCACGGCGACGAGATGGGCCGCACCCAGGGCGGGAACAACAACGGCTACTGCCAGGACAACGAGCTGACCTGGGTGAACTGGGAGTTGAGCGACGACGACCGGGCCCTGCTGGACTTCACCAGCAAGGTGATCGCGCTGCGCCAGAACCACCCGATCTTCCGGCGGCGGCGCTTCTTCGCCGGCGCTCCCGATCACGGCGGCGAGTCGGAGATCGGCGAGATCGAGTGGTTCAAGCCCTCCGCCGAGCACATGGCGCCCGAGGACTGGAACACCTTCTACGTGCGCTCGGTGATGATCTTCCTTAACGGGAAGGCCATCCCCGAGCCCGACGACCGGGGCCGGGCGATCGAGGACGACTCCATGCTCATCATCTTCAACGGCCACGCGGGTCCGCTGGACTTCACCCTCCCGTCGGTCGACTACGGCGACCAATGGAACACCGTGCTCGACACGGCTCGTCCCAGCTCCCCCAGGCAGCAGCCCGAGAAGTTGCGCCCGGCGGGCGGGGCGGTCAAGGTGGAGGGGCGATCAATCGTCGTGATGAAGGCCACCGACTCCGAGGAATGACCGAATGAACCGTCCCGAACCACATCGATCCCATCTCCCGGGGAAGGGTCGGCGGCTCCCGGTCTCCAGCTACCGCCTCCAGTTGCAGCCCGACTTCACCTTCGACGACGCACGGGCCGCCCTCGACCACCTCCAGGCGCTCGGGGTCACGGACATCTACCTGTCCCCCATCCTGCAGGCGACGCCGGGCTCCACGCACGGCTACGACGTGGTCGACCACTCCCGCATCTCCGCGGACCTGGGTGGGCGCGCAGGCTTCGAGCGCCTCGCCGCCGACGCCCACGGCCGCGGCATGGGCGTGATCGTCGACGTCGTGCCCAACC
>JADGOQ010000115.1 GCA_017882885.1 Actinomycetales bacterium
CATCTCGCAGCCGAGACCGAGCACCAGCAGCCCCCCGAAGTTGGGGTGGTGGGCGTAACCGCGCAGGGTGGGGAGCAGCATCTGGCCACCCTCGCTGGCGGGCACCAGGCCGCAACCGGACCCGTGGGTGATCGCCATGACGCCATCCACATGGGGGTAGGCGTCCAGGACCCCGATCCCGCGGAACTGGTCCGCGATCATGCGGGCGGTGCTCGCCGAGCAGTTCACCGAGGTGATCACGCCGATGAAGTTGCGGGTGCCCACACGCCCGTCCGGGCGCCGGTAGCCGAGGAACGTCCGCCCGCGCATCGTGTCCGGCGGCGTGACCCGCGCCGTGCCGAACTCGTGTTCACGCGCGGTGTTGTCCATCGCGAGGTTGTGGCACGTGCTCCCCGGCGGCGATGTCCCTGGTGGCACGCCCGATGGACTGCCCGTACTTGTGCACCTGGCCGCCCGCCGGGATCGCGCGGAGCGCCAGCTTGTGCGCGCGCGGGACCGTCGTCCCGACGGCGACCACCCCGCCCGCGTACCGGAGTGCCAACCCCGGGGTCAGGTCACGGGTTGCGATGGCGACGTCGTCGTCCGGCCGCAGCAGGATGGCGACCTCGGCGAGCGGGAGTTCCTGGGCGGTTGGCTGCTCGGTCATGGTGGGCCTCCGGGGCGCCGGCGCCGGGGGTCGGGCGGACGCGCGCCGGCGGCCGCGTCAAAGGTCATACTAGTCGCTCGGCGTCAGAGCGGCTCGACCACCTTCTGCCACGCCCCCTCGATCGCGGCGGCCCTGAACCCGAGCGCCTCGTTGATCCCCAGCATGAAGCGGTTCTCCGCCGCGTTCCAGGTGTGGATGCGGGCGGCGGCCGGGTTCTCCGCCAGCAGGTACTGGAGGTTCGCGGCCTTGGAGAGCATCCCCAGCCGGTGGCCGCGGTGCTCGCCGTGCACGAGGGTGTCCTCCTGGTAGACGGCGTACGTCTTCGAGTTGGGCCACTGGAGTTCGGTGTAGGCGACGAGGTCGCCCGTGGGCACGTGCCGGATCGCGGTGAACACGTTGGCGTGGTCCGACTCGATCATCATCTCGCCGCGGTGGACCACCCGCTCGACGTCCCACTTCTCCTCGCGGTAGTCGAATCCCGCGCTCGGGGCGTCCACGCTCATCCGGGTGTGGAGTTCCGCCATCCGCTGCCGCCACGGTTCGGGCGTGATGCCGCGCCACTGGACGACGTCGTAGTCCGGACCCGCCGTCCCCTCGGCGGCCGCGCGCAGGGCCGCGATCTCCCCGAGCCACGCGTCCCGATCGGCCGGGATGGTGAGGATGGAGTACCGCTCGCCCTGCTCCAACTCGAAACCGAGGTGCCGCAGCCAGACAGCCGCGGGGTCCGTGGCGTCCACGAGGCCCACGCCCGTCTTCGGGGCGAGCGCGCCGGGGTGGTCGGCGTCCAGCAGGGGGTTGGGGAACCACCCGCCGACGGTGGTGCGCCCGGTGCCGTGCAGGTCCGCGCGCACGACGGCGGCAAGCGCCCGGGCGACGCCCTGCCGGCGGGCGGCCTTCCGGACCACCATGCCGACCTCGATCAGGTGGGTGTTGTCCTCTACCGGGAGGTGCACGATGGCATATCCGAGCGCTGCCCCGGGCCCGGCCACACGGGGGTCGATCCCCATCGGGTAGGCCGCCCACAGGGCCTTGCGGGTGTACCGCTGGTCCGCGAGACGCCTGAGGTGGACCGCGACGGGCTCGACGAAGTCGTCGTGGCCGTATGCGTCGAGGAGCCACTCCCAGTCAACATTGTTCATCGCCGCGAACAGGGCGCCCGCGAGCTCCGAGGCCTCGGCTGATGCCGTCGGAATCGGTGCGCGGTGAATCTCGATCTCCATTCCGTCAGTGTCGCAGTGCGCGCCGTACCGGGGCCACGCTTTTTCCTGTCCCCGAAGGCCCCTCCCACCCTGCAGCCGCGGCCCGGGCACTACGAGCCGGAGGACTGGGACTGACCGGCCTCCCCACTACCGGGCCGGGCCGCGTCACCGTAGGTTGGGTCGATGGACCCGCCTCGCTCCCTCCACGCCGCCTACCGGGCCACGGGCGCCGACCTGCCGTACGGGAACCCCCTCGCCGCGCACGGCGTCGCGATGGAGGGCTACTACTGGCGAGTCACGGACGTCGCGGCAGGGCGGGTGTTGGCCGCACTGATCGGCGTCAACCGCGGGCCGCGCGGCCACTGGGCCACGCTCGGCCTCGCCGCCCACCCCGCCGGCACACTCGCGCTCGCCGCGCACCCGGGTGCCCACGCCTCCCGTGAGCGCCTCGAGGTGCGCGCCGGTGACGCCTTCCGATCGGACGACCGCGAGTTGCATGTGGACCTCGGACCCGACGCACGGCTGGACCTCGTGATCGACGACCCGCTCCCCTGGCCGCGACGCTCGTTCGGCGGTTCCAGCATCTTCCATGCGGTCCCGGGCCTCAACCAGTACTGGCACCCGTGGCTGCTCGGCGGCCGGGCGAGCGGGCGCGCCGTCGTCGGCGGGGAGGAGTGGGAGTTCACCGACGCGCAGGTGTACGGCGAGAAGAACTGGGGCCGCGAGGGGTTCCCGGACTCGTGGTGGTGGGGTCAGGCGCAGGGCTTCGCCGACGACGACGCGTGCGTGGCGTTCGCCGGCGGGCAGGTGACCGCGGGGTGGGGACACGTCGAGGTCACGGCGCTCGCGGTCCGGCTGCCGGGCGGGCACGTGGTGCGCCTCGGCGACCCGGCGACCTCCCCGGTCCGGGCGCGCATCAGCGACACGGTGTGGGACCTGCGCGGCCACGGCTACGGGTGGTCGATCGCCGTGCGGGGCGAGGCCCCTCTCGGCAACGCCCACGTGCTTCCGGTCCCCCTCCCCAGCGAGCACCGGAACACGGCCGGGGCGATCGAGCACCTCGCCGGGAGCGTGCGCGTGGTGGTGCGGCGCGCCGGGCGCGTGGTGTGGCGCGGGGTCTCCGCCCTCGCCGGGCTCGAGCATGGCGGCCTCGCACGGGCCGAGGCCGAGTTGCGCCGTCGGGGAGCGCCGCCCGGCGCGGTGGGTGCACCACCGCACCACGAGGCGGAGGCACCGTCGGCGGAGTAGTCCCCGTCCACCGGGAGGGTTCGCGCTGAAATCGCTTGGTGCGCCAAGCGGCCCCAGCGCCAATCCTCCCCCTCGGCGCGCGGCGTCTCGCGGCTGAGCCCGTTCAGGCGCGCGGCCGCGTCGTCAGGACGAACACGTCATCCGTCCGCCAGTCGGCCACCGCCTCCGCGGGCGACGCGGGCCCGAGGCGCCGCGTCGTCACCCGGGCCAGCAACCGCTCGAGGGTGGAACGAGGCTGCACCTCTCCCCTGCGCACGGGTGCGGAACCCGCCACGCTGACGTCCAATTCCTCCTGCTGGAGGGAGCGGGGATCGAACTCGAGGGTGCTCGTCACCACCTTGAGCTGGTCCGTGACGGTGACCGTCCCCTCCGCCCACAACTCGTCCGACACCTGGCCCGTCAGCGCCACCTCCGTGGACTCCCCCGGCGCCAGGGCCACCGATCCGGCGGGGAAGGCGTCGGTGAAGATGCCGTACGTCTCGGTGAGGTCGATGAGGGCGCACCACAGCGGCATGTCGGTCGTGTTCCTGATGGTGACGGTGAACGGGGGCGGGACATCGCCGGCGTACGCGATCTCGACCCGCCCGTCGTCGTCGAGGTCGCCGCCGGGCGTTCTGATGCCCATCGCCAGCGACCCTTCCGGCAACCGCGTCGCGGGGTTTCGGAGCGCCGACAGCCGTAGCCACCGGGCCACGTGCTCGAGCGCGGCGACCGTCCGCTGGTCGCGGTGCTCGCCGCTCACCACGGGGACCAGCGGGCGGGTCACCCCGGGGCGGGTGATGGTGAAGCCGTCGGCGGTGGCCTCCACGACCACCTCGGCCGCGCGCGCATCCGGGACCAGCACGATCAGCGTCGCGTCGGCCCGGGCGGCGGCCGCCCGCAGCGCCGTCGTGCCGGCGGCGTCGCCCACCACCCCGATCGTCAGCGGACGGAGCGGGAGGGACGTGACGACGGCGCGGTAGACGAACGACTCGTCGAGCCGGGTGGAGAGGGACACGAGCGAGCGGTCGGCCAGGACCCGGGTGACGGTCGCCGTCGCCAGGGGCGCCGACGTCGTCGCACCGGTGAGCGGGTGGATGGCCAGTTCGGTCGTGTCCTCCCCGACGGGATCTGGCAGGCCGTGGACCGCGCCCGCGTCGATGCTCCAGCCGTCGGGCAGGTGGCTCAGGGTCAATTGCCGGGGTGACGGGGGGACGGCACCGCCGAGGAAGGGCCGGTCGAGGTCGGTGGGATCCGGGGCCTCCACCTGCGGGTGCTGCGACTCCACCTTCCGCATCACGTCCGCGGTGACGTGCCGGAGCACCTGCCGGTACGTGAGCTGGCCGCCACCCTCCCGGAGCGCCGTCTCCAGGGCCGCGGAGAGGGCACCGCGCCCGCGGCCGAGGACGTTGACCTCCTTGGCCGTCTCGGAGGACCGGCAGGCCGCGAGCAGCACCTGCGACCCGGCGAGCCCCCACCGCGCCTCCAGCGATCGTGTGGCGCCGCCGGTCGTCGGGGCCACGCCGGTCACACCCGGGAGGAAGCTGTCGAACGGGCGCACGCGGTAGTCCTCGGGCGCGAGGCGAAGCCGCACGCCGGCCACCACATCCCGGGTGCCGCCGCCGGAGTGGCAGCAGTCGAGGACGGTGAGCACGTGGCCGCCCCGCGCCGCGACCTCCCCGAGCAGGACCGCGAACTCCTTGTCCGCCAGGTCCCACTGCCCGGGCTGCCGGCTGTCCACGAGCACGATCGTCTCGTTGCGGTGGTCGGGCTCCAGGGGCCACAGCTCGGCGGGCGACTCCTGCTGCGAGCCGTGCCCGCTGTAGTACAGCAGCGCGACGTCGTCCGGACCGGCCTGCCCCAGGTGCTCCCGCATCGCGCCCACCACGGCCGCTCGGGTCGCCGCCGCATCCGTGAGCATCCGCAGGTCCAACGCGTCCTCGCCGACGCGACCCCGCAGGACCTCGGCGAACGCCGTCACGTCGTTGACGCAGCCGCCGAGTTGCGGCACCGGCGCCGGGTAGGCGTCGATGCCGATGAGGAGCGCGATGAGCCGGCCCGGCCGGGTGGCGCTCACGCCGTGTCCTCGAGCACCAGCCACTGCCAGGTGCCGGGATGCGGCTGGTTGGCGCCGGTGCGGTCCGGGTTGCTGCTGATCAACCGTGCGAGCTCCCACGAGCGGCTGACCGCCGCGTCGCTGACGTTCAGGTTGGCGGCGAAGACGTCGCCCCGCGACGGGGATCCCACCCCCAGTGCCACCCACGGGATCCGCGCCTCGATCTCGTAACCGTCGGCGGTCCGGACGGCCGCCGTGGTCATGGCGGGCTCCAGCAGCCCCGCCTGGAAGGTGTTCCGTGCCGTGACGTTGACAGCGGCGGCCGCCCCGTCCGCCGTGACGCCGATCATGACGTGCCGGTCGAGCCCATTTCGCACCGGGTCCCCGGCGCCGAGCCCGCGCGGATCCGGGCCGAACTCGAACGAGATCGAGTCCCCGCGCCAGAACTGGCTGGGCTGCCCGAGATCCACTTCGGTGATCGCCGGGTCGGTGACCTCGACGTGCAGGTAGAGTGCCTCGCGGTCCCACTGGGCTTGCCAGATGGACGAGAAGTCGGCCGGTGGGGGGCTTACGGGGAACACCTGGTTCTCGACCCCCACGCCCGGGAGTTCCCACCACTCCGCGAAGTCGCCGTCAACCCGCGGCGCAGTGGTCGCGCAACTGGCGGACAGGGCGCCGACCGCGGTCGGCGCCGCGGGCGCCGGGCCGCACGCTGCCGCGATGGCGTCCACCGCGGCCGTGGGTTCGGACGCCGCCGTGGAACCGTCCGTGGGCTCGGCCGCGGCGGTGGGCGTGACCTGATCGCCCGGATCGCCGCGGAGCGTTTCCAGGAACACGAGGATCATGAACAGCACCGCGCCGAGCGCGACCACGCCGCCGATCAAGCGCAGCCAGATGCGCGGACGAGATCGGCCGATCGCGGAGCCCCCGCCCGGCCGGTCGCCGTCCGCCCCGCCCGGCCGTCCGCTATCGGCGGGGGGTTGGCCGACGTCGGCGTGACCCGCGGCGGTGGCGGGCACGCGCGCCGTCACCGCGGGCGGCGCCACAGCCACCGGGGTCTCCCCGGTGACCGCCGGCCGCACGCGCTCGATCAGCTCCGTGACGTCCTGGTAGCCGGGCCGCTCGGACGCGAGTTGCTCGAGCATGGGCAGGGCCGTCTCGGGCGCGTTCGCGGCGAGTGCTCCCTGCGCGCCCTCGTAGAGCGACTCCCAGCGCCCCTCCCGGGCCGGCGCGGCGGCAGCAGCCGTGGGTTTGATGGAGAATGGCTGGTCCACGCCGGAGCGCAGCAGCACCGCGGTGCCCCACTCGGACGCCTCGTCCGAGATGGCCATCGCCTTGCGCACCTCGCACATGGCGGCGTCGATGGGCAGGCCGCGCGTCAGGAACCAGTAGAACTCGTGGGTGAACACGAGGGCGGCCCGGTCCGAGATCTCGGTCTGCATGGCCACCACGGCGGGCAGGCCCCGCCGCACGAACTCCTGCGCGACCCCGGAGAACGCGTCGCGTCCCGAGCTGCGCGCCCCCTCGCAGGCGTTGAGCACGGCCAACTGCAGGCCGCGGGCGTCGTGCAGCAGCGTCCCGAGGCGCGAGCCGCTCACCCGATGGGCGGTGCCGTCCTCGCGCTCGAGGACGAGGACGCCCTCCTGGCTCTCCTGGTCGAACCCACCGTGCCCGACGAAGTGGAAGACGTGGTACTCGTCGAGGAGCGCGCGCTGGAGTTCGGTTAGCGTCGCGTTCTCAAGGACCACCAGCTCCAGCTGCCCGCTCTTGACGAGGTCCCCGGTGGTCGCGCGCAGCAGCTGTTCCTCACGCTCGACCGCGAGTTCGGGCATGTCGCTGGGGCTGGAGATCATGACCAGCACCCGCAGCGGCGGCTCGACGGTGATGACCGGCGGCCGCTCGAGCGAGTCCATGAGCCGGACGAGCGGTGTCTCCTTGGACAGTGTGAGGAAGCGGTCGAGCCGGGTGTCGTAGAGGTACTCCCACGGGACTGGGTCGAGCTCCGGGACGGCGTCGAGCCGCAGCCGGACGCGCAGGTCGCGGCCCTGCGACGTGGCGGCGGCGAGGCTCGCGCGGAATGCGGTGTCGACGTCGCCGGAGAGGAGCGCCCGCCCGAGTCGCGAGCCGTAGTCCTTGACGTCGACGACGCGGGAGGCGGCGGGGACCAGGCGCCGCGACGAGACGCGCGGCGGCCCGACGGCGACCATGAACTGGGCGAGGTCGGCGGCGCCGAACGGGAGGGCGAAGGGCGCCGACGCCTCCCCGGCGGGCGAGGCGAGGACGTTGGCGGCGTACCCCGTGCCGTCGCGCGTGATGGCGATGTCGAAGTCGAGATAGTCACTGGCCATGGCGCCCCCGATCCGACTGGTTGCCCTGCATGGTAGGCCATGGCGCCACGGGCGGCAATGGCCCGGTCCCGCGGGTCGGGAGGGGCGAGGCTGGGTGGTGCCGGAGTTCCTTTACGCAACAGCACTGTTGCGTAATTGCCGGTTCTCAGGTTAGGTTTGCCCTACCCGCCCGGGCTCGCCGGGTCCCGCCCCCAAGGAACGCCATGACCACCCAGCTCCTCCGCGTCCGGCGGGGCGCCGTCGGCGCAATCGCCCTCGCCCTCGCGGCCGGACTCGCCGCCTGCTCCAGCGCCGAGTCCTCCCCGAACACCAGCGCTTCCGCGGAGACGCTCACGATCTACTCGGGACGCAACGAGAACCTTGTCGGCCCGATCCTGGAGGGCCTGGAGGACGCGGTGGGCACCCCGGTCGAGGTCCGTTACGCCGGCTCCAGCGAGCTCGCCGCCCAGTTGCTCGAGGAGGGCGCGGCCACCGACGCCGACATCTTCTTCTCGCAGGACGCCGGGGCGCTCGGCGCGCTGGCCAACGCCGGCCGGTTCGCCACCCTGCCCGACGACGTGCTGGACCTGGTCCCCGAGAGGTTCCGCGACACCGACGGCCGTTGGGTGGCCACCTCGGCCCGCGCCCGCGTTCTCGCCTACGCTCCCGCCCTGGCCCCCGAGGTGGAACAGATGACCGGGATCGACCAGATACTCGACGAGAAGTACCGCGGCCTCATCGGCTACGCGCCCACCAACGCCTCCTTCCAGACCTTCGTCACCGCGCTGCGGGTGGACCGCGGGGAGGAGGGCGCCCGGGAGTGGCTCGAGCGGTTCGCGGCGCTCGATCCCCAGGCCTTCGACAACAACCCCGCCGTCCTCGACGCCGTCGACGGCGGCCAGGTCGCCATCGGCCTGATCAACCACTACTACTGGTACGAGCAGGTGGCGGAGAAGGGTGCGGACGCCGTCTCCGCCCGTATCCGCTTCCTGACCAGCGACGACCCCGGGGCGCTGGTCAACGTCGCCGGTGTGGGCGTGCTGGACGGGAGCGACTCCCCCGCCGCGCTCGCGGCCGTCAAGTACCTGCTCTCCGCGGAGGTGCAGCAGTACTTCGCCGACGAGACGGCCGAGTACCCGGTGGTCCCGGGCGTGACCACGACGGTGCACGACCTGGCGCCGCTCGGCGAGGGGCTCGTCATCGACCTGAACGATCTCGATTCCCTCGAGGAGACCCTCGCGCTCCTGGACGAGGTCGGACTGACCTGACGATGGGACAGCGCCGCCGCACCAGCGCCTCCGGGCGCCGCGCCCCGCTGGTGCTGTTCGCGCCCGCCCTGGCGGCCGCCATGATCGCCCTGGTCCCCATCGCCTACCTCCTGATCCGCACGGCGGAAGCGGGGTGGGCGGCGATCCTGGAGATCCTGTGGCGCGAGCGCACCCTCGAGCTCGTGCTCCGCAGCCTCGGCCTGGCGGCTGCGGTGACGACGGCGTGCGTCGCCATCGGGGTCGCCCTCGCGTGGCTGACCGCCCGCACGGACCTTCCCGGCCGGCGGACCTGGGCCGTGGTCGCGGCCCTGCCGCTCGCGATGCCGAGCTTCGTCGCGGCGTACGCGTGGGTGTCGGTCGTCCCGGGCATCGCCGGGTTCTGGGGCACGTTCCTCGTCCTGACCGCCTGCACCTACCCCTACGTGTACCTGCCGGTGGCGGCGGCGCTCCGGCGGATCGACCCTGCCCTGGAAGAGGTGTCCCGGTCGCTGGGCCGCGGGCCGTGGCGGACGTACCTCACCGTCACGGCGCGGCAGGTCCGGCCCGCCGTCGCCGCCGGGGCGCTGCTCGTGGCGCTCTACAGCCTCAGCGACTTCGGGACGCCGTCCCTGATGCGCTACGACGTCTTCACCCGGGTGATCCACACCTCCTACCAGTCCTCCTTCGACCGCACCCCGGCCGCCGTGCTCTCGCTCGTGCTCGTGGCCATCACCGTCACGATCACGGTGGCGGAGACGCGCAGCCGCGGGCGGGCGGAGCAGGCGCGCATCGGGAGCGGGGCGGCGCGCGGGCTGCGCGCGGTGCCACTCGGCCGCGGCACCCCGCTCGCGCTCGCGGTGACGGGCGGCGTGGCCGCCGTCGCCCTCGGCTACCCGGCGGTGGTCCTGGCCTACTGGGTGAGCCGCGGCCAGTCGGCGGGCGTGGAGTGGGACCGCCTCGTGACGGCCGGGGTCTCCACGCTCTGGGTGGCGTTCCTCGGCGCCGTCGCGGCAACACTCCTCGCGGTGCCGGTGGGTATCGTCGCGGCGCGGTTCCCGAGCAAGGGCGGGCGCTGGATCGAGCACGCGACGTGGTCGGGCCACGCCCTGCCGGGCATCGTGGTGGCGCTCTCGCTGGTGTTCTTCGGTATCCGCTGGGCAGAGCCGATCTACCAGCGCACCCCCCTCCTCGTCCTCGCGTACACCGTGCTGTTCATGCCCGCGGCCATCGGCTCGGTGCGCGCCGCCGTGGCGCAGAGCCCGCGCAGCCTGGGGGAGGTCGCCCGCTCGCTGGGGCGGGGTCCGTTCGGCGTGGTGCGCGACGTCTCCCTCCCCCTCGCCGCGCCCGGCATCGCCGCCGGCTTCGCCCTCGTGATGCTCACCGCGATGAAGGAGCTGCCCGCCACCCTCCTGCTGCGGCCCACCGGCATGGACACCCTCGCCACCCGGCTGTGGACCGAGACAGGGGTGGGGGCGTACGCGGCGGCCGCGCCCTACGCCGTCGCGCTCGTCCTGCTGGCGGCGGTGCCCACGTTCCTGCTCTCGCGCGTCCACGTCATGGTGTCCGACGGCGCCGCGGTCGCGAGACCAACCGGTGAGGGGGCCGTCCTCGAACTGGCCGTGGCACGAGGAGGGGTGGAACCGTGACCCGCCTGCAGGTGACCGGGCTGCACAAGGCCTTCGGGCGCACCGAGGTGCTGCGCGGCCTCGACCTCGACGTGCCCTCCGGCGCCTTCGCCGCCGTCCTGGGGCCGTCCGGCTGCGGCAAGACGACCCTCCTGCGCGTGATCGCGGGCTTCGAGGACGCCGACGCCGGCGAGGTCCGCCTCGGGGAGCGCGTGGTGGTCTCCGGCCGGCGCGGGGTGCCGGCCGAGCGGCGCCGGGTGACGATCGTGCCGCAGGAGGGGGCGCTCTTCCCGCACCTCTCGGTGGCCGGCAACGTGGCGTTCGGCCTGCCCCGGCGCATGCGCGACCGCCGCGACCGGGTCGCCGACCTCCTCGCCCTCGTGGGCCTCGGCGACCTCGGGCGCCGCATGCCGTCGGAGCTCTCCGGGGGCCAGCAGCAACGCGTGGCCGTGGCGCGGGCGCTCGCCCCCGGGCCCGACGTCGTCCTGCTGGACGAGCCCTTCTCCGCCCTCGACGCCGCCCTGCGCGCCTCGGTGCGCGAGGACGTGCGCACCGCCCTGCACGAGGCGAACACCACCGCGGTCCTCGTCACGCACGACCAGGAGGAGGCGCTCAGCACCGCCGACGTCGTCGCGGTGGTGCGCGAGGGGCGGGTGGTCCAGGCGGCCACCCCGGAGCAGCTCTACCGCGCCCCCGCCGACCTCGCGGTGGCCGCGTTCGTGGGCGAGGTGGTGGTGCTGCCCGCCGAGGTGAGCGACGGCGTCGCCCGGACGGCGCTCGGCCGGCTCTCGCTCCTTCGCGGACAGGTCACCGCCGGCCGGGGCGTTGTCGCGGTGCGGCCGGAGCAGATCCACCTCCTGCGGTCCGGCCGCGGGGGCGTCACCGCCCGCGTGCTCGGCACCGCCTTCTACGGGCATGACGCCGCCGTGCGCCTCGAGGTGACCGGGCCGGACGGCGTCGCGGTGCCGGTGCTGTGCCGCACCCAGGGACCCCTGCCGGCCGACGACGAGGTGGGGCTCCTCGTCGCGGGGCCGGTGTCGTTCTTCGCCGCGTCCTGACGGTCGGGCTCACGGAGCCCCCGGCTTCGGTTGAACAAACCCTTACCAACCGTGCGCGGTGAGGGTTCACACCCGCGGTCAGCCGTATATCCCTCACCACGGGTGCAAACCCTCTCCACCGCCGGACGGTAAGGGTTCGCACCACCGGACGGTACGGGTTCGCGCACCGGAATGTCCGAGTTCACGCGGCCCCACGTCCGCGGTGCGATTCTGCGCCCACTTCTTGGGGCCAGAACCTGTTGGAGCCAAGACCCGTTGGAGCGGAATCCGCCCATAGGCGAGAATGTCCCCCATGTCCGATACCGCCGCGCCCGAGGGTTCCACCCCACCGGCGGATCGCGGTGACCAGGGTCGCCAGGATGACCTGCGGCGGGATGACCAGCGGCGGGATGACCGCAACCCCCGCTCCCAGGTCGCCGGACGACTTCGCAGCCCGGAATCCGGGCGCGGCGGCGGCGACCACCGCCGGGCCCCGCGCCGCAGCTTCACCCCGGACCGGCTGGCCGCCCGCGCGGCCGCCCTCCCGACCATCACGTACCCCGAGGAACTCCCGGTCTCCGCCCGCCGCGCGGAGATCGCCGCCGCCATCCGCGACCACCAGGTGGTGATCGTGTCCGGCGAGACCGGCTCGGGCAAGACCACCCAGATCCCCAAGATCTGCCTGGAGCTCGGCCGCGGGATCTCGGGCCTGATCGGCCACACCCAACCCCGCCGCATCGCCGCGCGCTCGGTCGCGGAGCGCATCGCGGAGGAGCTCGGCGTCCAGCTGGGTGGGGCCGTCGGCTACCAGGTCCGCTTCACGGACCTCGTCTCGCAGGACACCCTGGTCAAGCTCATGACGGACGGGATCCTCCTCGCCGAGATCCAGCGCGATCCGCTCCTCAGCCGCTACGACACGATAATCATCGACGAGGCCCACGAGCGCTCCCTCAACATCGACTTCCTCCTCGGCTACCTCTCCAACCTCCTCCCCCGCCGCCCTGACCTCAAGATCGTCATCACGTCGGCCACCATCGACTCCGCCCGCTTCGCCGCGCACTTCGGCCCCCGGACCGCCGACGCCGTCGCCGCGGCCGCCCACGGTGACGCCGTGCGGGCCGGCCGGCCGGCCCCGATCGTGGAGGTCAGCGGGCGAACGTACCCCGTGGAGATCCGCCACCGCCCGCTCGTCCCCGAGGACGACGACGCCGACCCCCTCGACCAGTTCACCGCCATCTGCCGGGCGGCCGACGAGCTCATGGCCGAGGGCCCCGGCGACATCCTCGTGTTCCTCTCCGGCGAGCGCGAGATCCGCGACGCCGCCGACGCCCTCGCCGACCACCTCGGCACCCGCCTCGTCCCCACCGGGCAGACACGCGGGCACGCGCCGAACGCGGTGGAGGTCGTGCCGCTGTACGCGCGCCTTTCCGCCGCCGAGCAGCACCGCATCTTCGAGCCGCACACAATCCGCCGGATAGTGCTGGCCACGAACGTGGCGGAGACGTCGCTGACCGTGCCGGGGATCCGCTCCGTCATCGACCCCGGCACCGCACGCATCTCCCGCTACTCCAACCGCACCAAGGTGCAGCGCCTGCCGATCGAGCCCATCAGCCGGGCCTCGGCTAACCAGCGCTCGGGCCGCTGCGGCCGCGTGGCGGACGGCATCGCGATCCGGCTCTACTCCGAGTCGGACTATGAGTCCCGCCCCGAGTTCACCGAGCCCGAGATCCTGCGCACCTCGCTCGCCGCGGTGATCCTGCAGATGGCGGCCCTGGGGCTGGGCGAGGTCGCGAAGTTCCCGTTCGTCGACCCGCCGGACATCCGAGCGATCCGCGACGGCGTCGCACTGCTGATGGAGATCGGGGCACTGGAGGAGCGCGGCGGGGGTGACCGCGACGCGGGGCCTCGGCTCACCGCGGTCGGGCGCAAGCTGGCCACCCTCCCCATCGACCCGCGCCTCGGCCGCATGCTCCTCGAGGCCGGGCAGAACGGCTGCGCCACGGAGGTGCTGGTGGTGGTGGCAGCGCTGTCGGTGCAGGACGTGCGCGAGCGCCCAACCGAGAAGCAGCAACAGGCCGACCAGCTGCACCGGCGGTTCACCGATCCGACGTCGGACTTCCTCGCCTACCTCAACCTGTGGCGCTACCTGCGAGTCCAGCAGCGCGACCTCACCAGCTCCGCCTTCCGGCGCCTCTGCCGCGCGGAGTACCTCAACTACCTGCGGATTCGTGAGTGGCAGGACGTCGTCACCCAGTTGCGGCAGCTCGCCAAACCGCTCGGGCTGACGATGCACACGCTCGGCCTGCCTCCCGCCCGGGAGACCGCGGGACGGACGCCGGAGGAGGTGGCGAGCGCCGTCGTCGCCCTGGGGCGGAGCGCGGACACGCCCAGCGCGGACGCGATCCACCAATCGCTGCTCGTGGGGCTGCTGTCCAACCTGGGGACGTGGGACGACCGCCGCCGGGAGTACGGGGGCGCGCGCGGCAGCCGGTTCGTGGTGTGGCCGGGGTCGGGGCTGGCGAGGAAGCAGTACGACTGGGTGATGGCCGCCGAGCTCGTGGAGACGTCGCGGCTGTTCGCACGCACAGTGGCGCGCATCGAGCCGGCGTGGATCGAGCCGGCCGCCGCGCACCTGCTGAAGCGCACGTACTCCGAGCCGTTCTGGTCCGCGAAACAGGGCGCCGCGATGGTGCACGAGAAGGTGCTGCTGCACGGCATGACCGTGGTGGCGGACCGCACGGTGCCGCTCACCCGGCTGGGCACCACGGACGCCGTGGAGCTCGCGCGCGAGCTGTTCATCCGGCACGCGCTGGTGGGTGGCGAGTGGCGCACGCACCACACGTTCTGGGCCGAGAACAACCGGCTCCTCGAGGAGGCCGAGGCCCTGGAGACCCGCGCCAGGCGCCGCGACCTGCTCATCACCGAGGAGGGCCTCTTCGACTTCTACGACGACCGCCTCCCGGCCGCCATCACCTCCACCCGCCACTTCGACGCCTGGTGGAAGAGGACCCGCGCCACCGAGCCCGACCTCCTCACGTTCTCCCGTGACCTGCTCCTGCCCGGCGCCCGCGACGTGGACGCCGAGGCCTTCCCCACCACGTGGACCCAGGGCGACCTCACCCTGCCCCTGACGTACACGTTCTCCCCCGGCGAGCCCGACGACGGCATCACCGTGGTGGTCCCGGTCTCCGTCCTCGCGCGGTTGCGTCCCGACGGCTTCGACTGGCTGGTGCCCGGGCTGCTCGGCGAGCTGTGCGTGGCCACCATCAAGGCGCTGCCCAAGCGGACCCGCGTCCGGCTGGTCCCGGCGCCGGACACCGCCGCGCAGGTCCTCGCGGCCCTCCCACCGTGGAGCGAGGTGCAGGGGGGCGACGGGCCCAGCTTCCGCGAGGCGTTCGCCGCGGCCGCCCGGCGGCTCAAGGATGTGGAGATCCCGCTCGAGGAGTTCGAGGAGGAGGCGCTCCCGCCGCACCTGCGCGTCACCTTCCGCGCGATCAACGACAAGGGGGTCACGCTCGCGAGCTCCAGGAACCTGCTCTCCCTGCAGCGCACACTGGCCGCGCAGGTGCGGGACGCGGTTCGCCAGGTGGTGCGCGGGGCGGTGGCGACCGCCATGGAGGATGGGCGCGGCCGTGGGCGGGGCCGTGGGGCGAGCGGTGGCGGGGCGTCTTCCCGTCCCACTGGACACAGTCGGGACGGCGCACCCGGTGCTGGGACGACCGGGGGCCCGCGCATGTCCGCGAACGGGCCCCTGACCAGCGGAATCACCGAGATCGAGGCGCTGGCCGACTGGCCGCAGGAGAACCTCCCCGCGACCGTGGTGACAACTGTGTCCGGGAGCGTCGGGACGATGGAGGTCCGTGGCTACCCGGCACTTGTCGTGGAGCGCCAAGGACGGGCCGTGGCGTTGCGGGTGCTCCCCACCGCCGGCGAGCAGGCGCGCGCGCACGCCGAGGGTGTCGTGCGGTTGGCGCTCCAGCGCACGGCGCTGAACCCAGAGCGTGTGACCACGCGGTGGAGCGGGGCGGATGCGCTGACGCTGGCATCATCCCCGTACCCCACCACGGCAGCGCTGGTGGAGGACGTGCAGCTCGCGGCGGCGACCGGCCTCGGCCAGTGGGCCGCCGCCAACGTGCCGCTGGACCTCGTGCGCACCCGCGCGCAGTTCGAATCCCTGGTGGGGTTCCTCAGGGAGCGGCTGGAGGACGACGTCTTTCGGACGGTCGGGGTGGTGGTGCGGGTCCTCGCGGCATGGCGGGAGGCGGACCGGGAGATCCGGGCGGCCAGTTCGCTCGCCCTGCTGGACGTCGTCTCGGACGTGCGCGACCAGGTTTCGCGCCTTGTGTACCCGGGATTCATCGCCCGGACACCCCCGGAGCAGCTCCCCCACCTGCCCCGGTACCTTAATGCCGCGCGGCTGCGGATCGAACGGGCGCAGGCGGGGGGAGCGCGGGCCGACGCGGCGAACGCGTGGCTGGTGGGGTCGCTCGCGGAGGACCTCGAGGTGGCGGTTGAGGCCACGGCGCGCATTGCGCCGGACCTCGCCCGCGAGCGGACGCTGGCGGAGGTGCGCTGGCTGCTCGAGGAGCTGCGGGTCTCGCTTTTCGCCCAGCAGCTGGGGACGGCGGTCCGGGTGTCCGACAAGCGGATCCGCAAACTGCTCGAAGGCGCGTGAGCCGACCGTGCTCGCGGCGCGCGGCGCGGCGCGGTTACGCTTGGGGTGCACCACTCACCCGGTCGTGGTGCACGGCAGGAGGACCCCATGAGCCAGCCCCCCGGCGGTGGCTACACCCCCAACTACGACAACCAGCCGCAGTACCCGTCCGATCCGCAGCAGCAACTCCCGTACGGCACCCCGTCCGGGTCCGGCACCCCGTTCGGAACCGGCGCCCCCGGAACCGGCACGCCGCCCCCCGGGTACTCCCAGTACCCGCAGCTGGGCTACGGTTACGCCGCGCCGCGGCCCACCAACATGCTCGCGATCGTCTCCCTGGTGACGTCGGTGATCGGGCTGGGGCTGGTGGGGATCATCACGGGCCACATCGCCCGCGGCCAGATCCGGCGCTCGGGCGAGGGCGGTGCCGGCCTCGCGCTGGCGGGCCTCATCGTGGGGTATGTGGTCACGGCCCTGGAGATCCTGTTCGTCCTCGCGTTCATCGGGCTCTTCGCGGCGGGGTGGAGCCAGGGCGTGGGCATGGGCTGACCCCCCCGGCCCGCTGACGAAAGGACCTCAATGGACGCGATCGTCCTGCCGCACGACGGCGACGAGCCGGCCGATCTCGACGACGCCCTCCTCGTCCAGGGGTACGCCGAGGCCGCGGCGGGTGAGGACGCCGCCGTCGAGACGCTCCGGCTGCGCTACCTCTCGCTGGCCGGGCTGGCGGACATGGTCGCGCCGGCCGTGTTCGCGGGCCTGGTCAACAATGACGAGATCGACGCGGACGCGCTCACGGAGGACGAGCTCGGCCACATCCTCGTGGACGACCGGCTCAGGGACCCCGCCTTCACGGGCGAGTGGACCTCCCCCATGCCGCTGATGGCGATGGCGCCGCGCTACGCCCCGTACACCGACGTGCCGCGGCCAACGGGGAACGTGCACTTCTTCGACCCGGCCAACGAGTTCACCTACCTGCGAACCCTGGAGGATGTGGGGCTCATCCGGCTGCTGCCGGCGGCGGAGCTCCCGGGCCGCGAGTAGCGGCCACGGCTCGCCCGGGTGCCTGTGGACAACCAGCCTCATTGGCGGAACCTGTCGGACCCCGGATCTAGACTGCTGCGTGTGGAACTGTGGGATGTGCAGGCGCTGGCCATGGCGCTGATGCGGGAGCACGGCGTCGCCGGCGAGTGGCACCTCGGTTGGGACCACGCACGCCGCCGCGCGGGGATGTGCCGCTTCCAGACGCGCACCATCACCCTCTCGCGCCATCTGATGGAGTTGTACGAGCCCCACCACGTGCGCGAGGTGGTGCTCCACGAGATCGCGCACGCGCTGGTCGGCCCGGCCCACAACCACGACGCCGTGTGGCGGGCCAAGGCGCGCGAGATCGGTTCCAGTGGCAGCCGCGCCCTCCCGGCGGACTCCCCGCGACCACCCGCGCCCTGGCTGGGGCGCTGCCCCCGGGGCCACGAGTACCAGCGCTACCGCAGGCCACAGGTGCAGGGCTCCTGCTCCCGGTGCTCCGCGCGTTTCGATCCCCGCTTCCTCGTCGAGTGGCATTACCGCGGCTAGGCTGGGGCGAGACCAGGAGGCGGCATGACCACAGCAGTGGCGCTCCGGCCGGGGCAGCGCGCGCGGCGTCGTCGGGAGACCGCGGCCGCCTACACCCTCCTGGGGCCGAGCTTCATCGGCGTGGGCGTGTTCCTGGTGGTGCCGGTGTTCATGGTGCTGGTGCTCTCGTTCATGGACTGGGACCTGATCTCGCCGCCCCGCTGGGTGGGCCCGGACCACTACGCTGACCTCCTGACCAGCGCGAAGATGTGGAACTCGCTCCTCGTCACGGGCAGGTTCGTGCTGATGGCGATCCCCACCTCCATCGTGCTCGGCCTCCTGCTGGCGATCGCGCTGAACCGCGGGCTGCCGGGGAGCCGCCTCTTGCGCGTGTTGTACGTCCTGCCCTGGGTGTGCGCCCCCTTGGCGCTGGGCGTGGTGTGGCGCTGGCTCTTCGACCCCTCCCAGGGCGCGGTCAACGTCCTGTTCGGCCGCCGGATCGAGTGGATGTCCAACCCGGACCTGGCGCTGCCGGCGGTGGCGTTCGTGTCCGTGTGGTCCTCGCTGGGCTACATCTCCCTCTTCTTCCTCGCGGGCCTGCAGCAGATCCCCGCCTCCGTCCACGAGGCCGCCAAGCTCGACGGCGCCGGCCCGGTGCGCATGCTCTGGTCGGTCACGCTCCCGCTGCTGCGCCCCACCACGTTCTTCGTGACCGTCACCTCGGTGATCTCGTCCTTCCAGGTGTTCGACCTCGTCTACGGCCTCACCGGCTCGGCCGCCGGCTACCCGAGCGGCACCACCGACGTCATCGCCGCCCGCATCTACCAGGAGGCGTTCGTCTCGCTCAAGCTCGGCCCGGCCTCGGCGATGGCCGTGATCCTGTTCGCGGTCCTGGTCGTCATCACGGTGGTGCAGCAGCGGTACTTCACCCCGCGAATCACCTACGACATGTCATGACCACCCCCGACGCCACCCCCGCCCCGCCGGTGCCGCCGGCCGCCGTCGTCGCCCGCGCCACGTCGCCGGCGAATCGGCACCCGGTCAGGAGGTCGCGGGCCGTCGCGACGCTCCTCACCTACCTGATGCTGCTGGCCGGCGCGGCGCTGATGCTGACGCCGTTCATCTTCTCGGTGATGACGGCACTGAAGACGCCGCGGCAGTTCAACATCACCCCGCCCCTGACGCTGCCGGACCCCGCCACGTTCGAGAACTTCACCACGCTCTTCTCGGCGCAGTACCAGTTCTGGGTGCCGATCGCGGTCACCGCGCAGGTGGTGCTCGTGATGGTGGTGGGGCAGCTGTTCTCGTCGGTGCTCGCGGCGTACGCGTTCGCCACCCTGGAGTTCCCCGGCCGGGACCTGCTGTTCTGGGTGTACCTGTCCACGCTGATGATCCCGGCGGTGGTCACGATCATCCCGCTGTACGTGATGGTCACCGAGGCGGGGATGAAGAACACCTTCTGGGGCATGGTGGTGCCGCTGATGTTCGGCTCGCCCTACGCGATCTTCCTGCTGCGGGAGAACTTCCGCTCGGTGCCGTCCGAGGTGCTCGACGCCGCCCGCCTCGACGGCGCCGGCACCCTCCGCCGCCTCTGGTACGTGATCGTGCCCATGAACAAGCCGATCCTCGCCACCCTGACGCTCATCACCGTGGTGAGCCACTGGAACAACTTCATGTGGCCGTCCATCATCGCCCCCGCGAAGGAGTGGCGCGTGATCACGGTGGCCACGGCCGCGCTGCAGAGCCAGTACTCCGGCAACTGGACCCTGGTCATGGCCGCCACCACCATCGCGCTCGCGCCGCTGATCGTCCTGTTCCTGGCCTTCCAGGACCAGATCACCCGCTCGATCGGGGTGACGGGGCTGAAGTAGCGCGGGCGCCGCATCCCAGCAGTCCGCACTGTTGCGAAACCGTAATGCACTATTGTCCGAGGCAGGTGGAATTTGGCATGCCCGGGGGACAAGGATCGGATGGTATGCGGGTGCGTGTCTGCCCCCGCCCGAAGGAGTTCACCATGAAGTTCCCCGCGCGCGGAGTTGCCGTAGCGAGTCTCGCGGCCGCCGCACTGGTATTGACGGCCTGCTCTCCGAGTTCCGACTCCACCGATCAAGCCACCACCGAGGACACCGCGGCCACCGGGACCACTACCGTCACTTTCCGGCTGTGGGACGAGGTGGCCGCTCCGGTGTACGAGGAGTCGTTCGACGCCTTCATGGCGCAGAACACGGACATCAAGGTTGAGGTCGAGGTCGTGCCCTGGGCCGACTACTGGGAGCGCCTCCCCCTCGACCTCCAGTCCGGCGACATGGCCGACATCTTCTGGACCAACACGTCCAACTTCGGCCGCTTCGCGGACAACGGCAACCTCATAAACATCGACGAGGCCATCGGTGACGACCATGACGAGTGGACCCAGTCCGTGGTCTCGCTCTACCAGCGCAACGGCGCCCTCTGGGGCGTTCCCCAACTGTGGGACTCGATCGGGCTGTACTACAACAAGGACCTGACCGACGCCGCCGGCGTGGACCCCATGAACCTCACCTGGGCGCCGGGTGGCGCCGACGGTGACACACTCCTGCCCGCAGCCCGGGCCCTGACCACCGACTCCGCCGGGCTCCACCCCACTGAGGAGGGCTTCAACAAGGACGACCGCGTCACCTTCGGCTTCAACTCCCAGGCGGACCTCCAGGCCATCTACCTCGACTGGCTCGGCTCCGCGGGTGCCAAGTTCCAGGGTGCGGACGACAAGTTCGCGTTCGCGTCCCCCGAGGGCGAGGTCGCGTTCCAGTACCTGGTGGACATGGTGAACACGTGGAACGTGGCGCCGTCGGCCGCCGACACCAACACGAACGGGGACGCCACCCGCGACATGTTCCTGCAGGGCAAGCTCGGCCTGTACCAGTCCGGACCGTACAACCTCAAGACCATCGCGGAGGACGCCACGTTCAACTGGGGGCTCGCCCCGATGGTGGCCGGCCCTGAGGGCCGCGTCAGTGTGGTGCACGGCGTGGCCGCGGTGGGCAACGCCGACACCAAGAACATGGACGCCACCGTCAAGGTCCTGAAGTGGATCGGCTCCGCCGACGGCCAGGCGGCTCTCGCCGGCCAGGGCATCGCGTTCCCGGGCGTCGTCGACGCACAGCAGGCCTTCGTGGACTACTGGGCGGCAGAGGGCGTTGACGTCCAGGTCTTCGTCGACGCCGCCAACGGCTCCACCATCGCGGCGCCGGTCGGCCCGAACGTGAACGCCGGCGCCAACGAGATCACGCCGATCCTGCAGGAGATGTTCCTCGGCACCATCCCGGTGGCCGACGCCCTCCAGCAGGCGCAGGACGCCGGAAACGCGGCGATGGAGTAGCGGATTCGGCCACCCGCACGGCGTCCGGGTTCCGGGTGCTGTGCGGGTGGCGCGCCGCGGCGTGGCCGGCCCTGGCGGGAGCGCCCGGCGTCAGCCGCGCGCGGATGGAGCCGCGGAAGCCACCCGCCAGTGCCCCCCTCCACGCCGAGGGGGAGGCTTCGCACCGAGATCGCGGCGCACGCGGCTCACCCTCGGTGGAAACCCTCCCTCTCGGCCAGAATGGCGCCAGAATCCGGCCAGAATCCGGCCAGAACCCGGCCGGAAGCCACCCGCCAGCGCCCGGCCTGCTGTCAGGGCTCCTGGCGCACCCGCCGGGCGGCCTCGACCATGTTCGCCAGCGCCGGCTCCACCTCGGCGTACCCGCGGGTCTTCAACCCGCAGTCGGGGTTGACCCACAGGCGTCGCGAATCGATGGACCCCACCGCGAGCCGCAGCAGCGCCTCGATCTCCTCCACGGAGGGGACACGGGGGGAGTGGATGTCGTAGACGCCGGGGCCGATCCCCCGCTCGAAGCCCACCTCGCGGATCGGCTCGAGGACCTCCATGCGGGAGCGCGCGGCCTCAATCGAAGTCACGTCCGCGTCGAGGCCGTCGACGGCGTCGATGATCTCGTTGAACTCGGAGTAGCACAGGTGGGTGTGGATCTGCGTGGACGGCTTCACCCCGGAGGTCGCGAGCCGGAACGAGCGCACTGACCAGGAGATGTACCCCGGCTGGTCCTCCTCGCGCAGCGGCAGCAGTTCGCGCAGCGCGGGCTCATCCACCTGCACCACGCGAATCCCGGCGGTCTCGAGGTCCGCCACCTCCTCGCGCAGCGCGAGCGCCACCTGGTCCGCGGAGACGGCCAGCGGCTGGTCGTCGCGCACGAAGGACCACGCGAGGATCGTCACCGGACCGGTCAGCATCCCCTTCATCGGCTTGCCGGTCAGCGACTGCGCGTACCGCGTCCACTCCACCGTGATGGGGCCGCGACGCCGCACGGCGCCCCACAGGATGGAGGGCCGCGTACACCGCGAGCCGTAGGACTGCACCCAGCCGTGCTCCGTGGTGGCGAACCCGTCGAGGTTCTCCGCGAAGTACTGCACCATGTCGTTGCGCTCGGCCTCGCCGTGCACCAGTACGTCCAGCCCCAACCGCTCCTGCAGCGCCACCACGGAGGCGATCTCGCGCCGCATGGCAGCGTCATAGGCGGCGTCCGAGAGCGTGCCCGCGCGGTGGGCGGCACGCGCCCGCCGGATCTCGCCGGTCTGCGGGAACGAGCCGATCGACGTCGTCGGCAGCGCCCCCAGCCCCAGGTCCTCCTGCGCCGCCGCGCGCACCAGGTACGGCTCGCGGGCGCGGAACGCGTCCGGCACGACGGGGACATCGCCCACGCGGACGCCCGGGTGGGCGGCGCGCCGGGCCCGCACGGCCACGGACTCCGCGATCTCGCCGGCGATGGCCCCCCGACCCGCGGCCAGCCCGCGCGCGAGCGTCAGCACCTCGCCCACCTTCTGGTCGGCGAACGCCAGCCACGTGCGCAGCTCGGGGTACAGGCCCGCCTCGCGCGCGACGTCGTGCGGCACGTGCTGCAGCGACGTCGAGGTGGCGACGGCGATCGGCGAGTCGTCGCCGAGCCGCGCGCGCAGCTCGCCGAGGATCCCGAAGGCCTCCTGCAGGTCGGCGCGCCAGATGTTGCGGCCCGAGATCACGCCGGCCACCACGGTCTTGCCGGTGAGGATGTCGACGTCGTCCGGGATCTCGCCGCGCACCAGGTCCAGCCCGATCGCCTCGATGCCCGACGCCGCCAGCGGCGGCAGCGCGTCACCCAGCGGGCCGTAGGACCCCATCACGAAGATGGCGGGCCGATCGGGGAGGTCGCCGAGTGCCCGGTAGGCCGACGCCGTCGCCGCCACGACCACCTCGCGCGGCCAGGTGTCGGCCACGAGGGCCGGCTCGTCCAGCTGGACCCATGCGACGCCCGCCTCACTGAGGGCGGCGAGGAGTTCCGCGTACCCGGCCAGGATGTCGTCGAGCCGGTCGATCGGCGCGAAGCCCTCGGGGGCGCCGTCGGCAGGCTTGGAGAGGAGGGCGAGGGTCACCGGGCCGACGATGACCGGGCGCAGGTCCGGGGCCTCCGTGGCGAGGCGCACCACACGGTCGTCCACGAGGCGGATCTCGGTGTCCGGGCCGATCTCGGGGACGAGGTAGTGGTAGTTGGAGTCGAACCACTTGGTCATCTCGAGCGGGGGTCGTTCGCCCTCGCCGCGCGCCACCGTGAAGTAGCCGGTGAGGTCCAGTGAGCCGTCCGGGAGGCGGAGATCGTCGAAGCGCGTCGGCACGATCCCCAGCGAGGACGCGATGTCCCACACCTGGTCGTACGCGGTGGAGTCCGCGGGGATCGCACCGGGCTCGGTGAGGCCGAGGGCGGCGAGGCGGTCACGCGTCTGCGCGCGCACGCCGGCGAGCGCCCGCGTGGTCTCCTCGAGGGACGCGCGGCCGGCCCAGTAGGCCTCGACCGCCTTCTTGAACTCGCGGTCGCGCCCGATGCGCGGGTAGCCGATGATCGTTGCGGCCGGGAAGGTGGTCATGGTGGGGTCCTTCTGTCTGGGGCTTGGGGGACGCTGGGGGTCGTACACGGCTGTGGGATCGGGGGCGGGTCAGGGCATGGAGGAGCCGTCGGCGATGAGTCCCCGACGGCGCAACTCCTCCCACAACGCCACGGCCGGCCCGGCCTGGTTGAAGCTGAAGACGTGCGCGCCGGGGGCGCCGGCGTCGATGGCACCCTGCGCGAGGTCCGCCGTCGCGATGACGGCGCGGTGGAAGCGCTCGTCGGGGTCGGAGACGTCGAGCAGTTCCCGCAGCGCCCGCGGGAGTTCGACGCCGGTCAGCCCGGCCAGCCGCGTGAGCCGGCCGGGGTCCGTGAGGGGGATGATGCCGGGCACGATGGGGATGCTGACTCCGGCCGACGGCGCCTCCCGCACCAGCGCCACGTACTCGCGCACGTCGTAGAAGACCTGCGTGATGGCGAAATCCGCGCCGGCCTCCTGCTTGGCCCTCATGGCCACGAGTTCGCGGAACCTGTTCTCCCCGTGGGCGTGCGGGTAGACGGCGCAGCCCACCGACACCGGGCCCTCGATGTCCCCGGCCGCGCGCGCCCCACGCTCCACGGAGCGGATCAGCCGGACGAGGTCGGTGGCGAAGTCCAGCCCGTCCGGGTGCGGCTGCCAGGACCTGCCCGGCTCGGGGTCCCCGCGCAGTGCGAGGAAGTCGCGCACCCCCGCGGCCAGCAGGGCGCGAACCCGTGCGACGAGTTCCGCACGGGACGCGCCGACCACGGTGAGGTGCGCCACCGGCGGCACGGTGGTCTCGGTGAGCACCCGGGCGACCAGCTCGCGGGACGCGGCCCGGCCGGACGCCGTCGACGGGTAGGTGATGGACAGGCACCGTGGCGAGGTGGCCACCAGTTCGCGGACCACGTCCCAGACCGACTCCGCCTGCTCGGGCCGGCGGGGCGGGAAGAGCTCGTAGGAGATCCGCACCTGGTGGGTCTCCCGGGCGCCGACGAGGTCCTCCTGCCGGTGTGCGGTGCAGCACGTGCCGGCGTGCCCCGGGGCGTTGACGATGCTCATCATTCTCCATCGGTCCTGGCTGAAGCACCCTCGCCGCCGCAGGATCTCCGCGTCAGGGGTTGCTGCGACGTCGACGAGCCAGGTCTCTCGGTCGCTCTGGATGGTGGTTACTCGATGATCGCGCCGCGGTCCGCCCGCTGGGGCGCGGGTCCATGGGGTGAGACGCCGCCGCCAGCCCGTGAGACGCCGTCGGACGCCGCGGCGTCACCCCGGCGCGCTGGTGTGCCCACCCCGTCATCACTCGTAGACTCCAGAGCATGGAGGAGGTGCGGTCGCCAGCAGCGATGCCGCGACCGACCCCTGCCGAAGCCGCCGCCCCCGACCCCGGCGTGGCCCCTTACGCGGTTCCCACGCGCGAGCTCACCACGCGTCGCGCCCTGCACCTCGTCGACGTCGAGGAGCGGCACATCCGCCGCCCCGGCGACCTGGTGGCGCTCATCCTGTCCGCGGTCGGGATCGCGCTGGTGCTCGTTCTCGCGATCTACGGCCAGTCCACCGCCGCCGGCGTGACCCAGGACGTCACCCAGGTGGTGAACGCCGCCCTCGGCCAATTGCTGCTCCTCCCGCTCACCGCGATCGAGGGCCTGGTCGTCTTCCTCATCCCGGTGAGCGTGATCGTCATCACCATCGTGCGCCGGCAGTGGCGCATCCTCCTCGAGGCGCTGGTCGCGGGACTCCTCGCCGCCGTGATCGCGTGGGCGGCGGTGCAGTTCCTGGACCTGCTGAGCATCAACCATTCCCTCAACGTCGGCCTCACCCGCAACCCGCGCGGCCTCGCGGTGCCGGCGTTCTCCCCGTTCGTGGCCGCCATCTCCGCCCTGCTGACCGTGGTGGGCCGCGGCCCCAACTCGAAGCTGGTGCGGTGGTCCTGGTACTTCCTGTTCTTCGTGATCGGCATGGCCGTCATCCGGGGCGACCAGACCATCGCCGGAGCCATCATCACGGTCTTCCTCGGCCGCATGGTCGGCTTCGGCTCGCGGTACGTCGGCGGGGCGCGGACTACCCGCGCTGCCGGCCTCGCCCTGATCAGGGGCCTGCGCCGGGCCGGTCTGGACCCCGACCGCGTCGTGCGCCTCGACGTCGCCGAGGCACCGTTGCAGGCCTGGCTGGTCTCCTCCAGCGCCCCCGTCGGGTACAACGCCCAACTCCAGGCACCCGCCGATGCCCTCCCGATGGCGCCCACCCCGGACCACCCCGTGACCCCCCGCCGCCCGGCCTCCACCGGTGAACCGGTGCTCGCCGACTTCTCCGAGATCATGCGCATGCTCGACTCGGACACCGACGTGATCGTGCCCGACCCACTCCCCATCCCCGCCGACGTCGTCGCGATCCTGGCGGCCGAGCGCCGCACCACCGGCTCGGGTTACCGCACCTACGGGGTCTGGCAGAGCGGCGTGCGCTCGGACGTCACCGTCATGGACGGCGACCGGCAGGTGGTGGGGCTGCTCGCGAGCCTCTGGGAGACGATCCGGCTCCGCGGCGTCAGCCGCCGGGTGACCCCCACCCTGCGCGAGACCGCCGAGCACGCCATCCTCATGAACTACGAGGCCGCGAGTGCCGGCGTCAACGTCCCGTCCATCAATGGGATCGCGGAGGCCGCGGACTCCATCCTGCTCGTGCAGCCCCACGTCGTCGGGCCGCGCACGCTGGTCGAGCTGGAGTCCGTGCCGGACGAGCTGCTGGACACACTGTGGTCCCAGCTGGGCGGCGCCCATGACCGCGGGATCGCGCACCGGAACATGTCGGCGTCCGACGTCCAGGTGGACGCGGGGGGCGCCCTGTGGATTCGCGGCTGGGAGGTGGGTGAGATCGCGTCCTCCGAGCTGTCCCGCCGTTTCGACCTTGCCCAGGTCCTCACCATGGTCGCCCTCAAGGTGGGCGTGGATCGAGCGCTGGCCTCCGCCCGCCGGAGCCTCTCGAGCACGCAACTGGCGTCCATCGCGCCCCTGCTGCAGGGGGTCGCGATGCCGCGCGAGACCCGAGCGGCGATGTCCTCCCACAAGAAGATCCTCGGCGAACTGCGGTCCGAGCTCACCGCCCTCATCCCGACGGCGAGTGCCGAGCCCATCCCGCTGCGGCGGTTCAGCCTGCGCACCGTCCTGTCCACCTCGGTGGCGCTGCTCGCCGCCGTCATCGTGTTCGGGTCGCTCAACTTCCAGGACGTCATCACCTCCTTCAAGGACGCGAATCCCTGGTGGCTGCTCGCGGCGTTCGGGTTCGGCCTCTCCACCTACTACGGCGCCGCGCTCGGGCTCGTGTCCTTCACGCAGGAGAAGCTGCCCCTCTGGCGCACCACCAAGGTCCAGATCGCCTCCTCGATCGTCAGCCTCGTGGCCCCCGCCGGGGTGGGGCCGGCAGCCATCGACCTGCGGTACCTCTCGCGGCAGAAGGTGGACGCGCCGATCGCGGTGGCCACCGTCTCGCTCACGATGGTGGCCCGCTTCGTCGCCACCATCATCCTGCTGGTCCTGGTCACCGTGTTCACGGGTTCCGCGGGCTCCGTGGCGCTGCCGTCCACCGCGCTGATGGTGGGCATCGCCGTCGTCGTGCTGGTGGTCGGGGTGCTGGTGGCGATCCCGGCGATCCGCGCCTGGGTGTTCGGCAAGCTGCAGCCCATCGTGCAGCAGGTATGGCCCCGGCTCGTGTGGCTCATGGGCAACCCGCGGCGCCTGGCGGTCGGCTTCCTCGGCAACGTCATCATGACGGCCGGCTACGTGGTGGCCTTCGGGTGCACGCTGGCGGCCTTCGGGTACACCCTGCCGGCGTCCACCCTCGCGATCACCTACCTCGCCTCCAACACGGCGGGGTCGCTGGTCCCCTCGCCCGCTGGCATCGGGCCCGTGGAGCTGGCCCTCACCTCCGGCCTCACCCTGGCCGGCATCCCCTCGGCCACCGCGCTCTCGGTGACCCTGGTCTTCCGCGTGCTCACCCTGTGGGCGCGCGTGCCGCTCGGCTGGCTCGCGCTGCGCTCCCTGCAGAGGACGAATGACCTCTGAGGCGGAGTCCCCGGCCGCGGACCTGCCCGACGGCGCCCCGGTCTCCTCCCCCTCCTCCCCCTCCTCCGCCGGCCAGGCGGTCACCGTCGCGAGCGCGGTCACCGCCGTCGTCGCCCTCGTGTACGGGCTGTACGCGTGGCTGCAGTGGACGGCCCTGATCGTGCCGTCGTGGGACCTGGGCATCTTCTCCCAGCTCGCGAAGGCCTACTCCACCCTGGATGCCCCGATCGTCCCCATCAAGGGCGAGGGCTTCAACCTCCTCGGGGACCATTTCCATCCGCTGCTTGTGCTGCTGGGGCCGGTGTGGGCGCTCTGGCCCTCCGGGCTCACCCTCCTGCTGCTGCAGGCGCTGCTGTTCGCGGTGGCCACCTGGCCGCTGACGCGCCTCGCGGTGGAGCGCCACGGCGCCGGATTCGGCGCCGTGTTCGGCCTGGCGTTCGGGCTGGGCTGGGGCCTGCAGTCCGCCGTCGCGGCCCAGTTCCACGAGATCGCGATCGCCGTCCCCCTGGTGGCGTTCGCGCTCACGGCGTACCTCCGCGGGGACCTGGTCCGCTGCGTCCTGTGGGCGGCGCCGCTGGTGTTCGTGAAGGAGGACCTGGGGCTCACCGCGGCGGCTCTCGGGCTGCTGATCGCGTGGCGCCACCCGGCCGCCCGGCGGCTCGGCCTCGGCCTCGCCGCGTGGGGCATCCTGTGGACGGTCCTGGCCACCGCCGTCATCCTGCCGGCGCTCAACCCGTCGGACCAGTACGACTACACCTCCCGCCTCACCGGCCTGCTCACCCCGTTCACCCCGGTGGAGAAGTGGGTGACCCTGGCGATGCTCGTCGCCACCGCGGGGGTGGTGGGGTTGCGGTCGCCGCTCATGCTGCTGATGCTGCCCACGCTGGCGTGGCGTTTCGCCGGCGACGTGCCCTACTACTGGGGCTGGCAGTGGCACTACAGCGCGATCCTCATGCCGATCGCGTTCGCCGCCCTCCTCGACGCCGTCCCCGCCACCCGGCTGCGCCGCAACGCCGCGCTGGGGGTCGCCGTCGCCGTGACGCTGGTGCTGGGCACGGCGCTGCCCCTGACGACGCTGGTGCGCCCGGCGTCCTATGACCGCACCTGGCGCTGGGACCCGGCCCAGCGCGTCATCGCCGCGATCCCGGAGGGCGCCACCGTCGATGCGGACCTGACCCTCCTCGCCTACCTGGCCCCCACGACCACGGTGTACTGGGTCGGCAACGCGAACCCCGTCCCGCAGTTCGTGGTGGTGGACGGGTACTCGCCCTGGTGGGGTGGCCATCCGCCCGACGACGTCGCCGCGTGGGCGAGTGCGCGCTTCGGCGTCCCGTTCGAGCTCGTCCTGGACGACGGCGAGTTCTGGGTGGCGCGACGGGCGGACGGGTGAGGGGCGGGCGTCTACAGTTGATGGGGTGACCGCCCTCCGCCTCCCCGGACGCGCCGCGCTGCTGGCGCTCGTCGCCGGTGCGCTGCTGGCGCCGGCGCTGGCGCTCCCCGCGCAGGCGCACGAACAGCTGGTCTCCTCCGTTCCGGCCGAGGGCGAGGTGCTCAGCGAGCTGCCCCCGCAGATCGTGCTTGAGTTCACCAACGCCCTCCTCGACGCCACCCCCGCGGTACTGATCCGGGATGCGGCGGACACCACGGTGTACGAGGCCACACCCACTGTGTCGGACAGGGTGGCCACCGCGCCGTTCCCGGCGCTCAGCGACGGCACGTACCACCTGAACTGGTCCGTGGTCTCCGCGGACGGCCACCGCATCGAGGGCTCGGTGTCGTTCGAGCTGGCCACCGGGCTGGCCGGGGACGACGGCGCAACGTTCGAGGCCGCTCCCGCCGCGTCGTCCCCCGGGGCGGGCGCGACGTCGTCGTCGGTCGACACCACGGCGGCCGCCACGCCGGCGCTGACCCCTACCGCGACGCCGTCGGCGGAGGGTGGGACCTCCGGCCTCAGCGACCTGCCGACCGCCGCGAAGGTGGCGATCGGCGTGGGCGGGGTGGGCGCGGTGGCGGCCGTGATCGGCGCCATGCTCCGCGCGCGGCGGGGCGGAATCCGCGGACAGTGAGCAACGGACAGAAGGAGCAGGCGTGAGCGACTACCAGGGCGTCACCCCTCCCCCGGGCGATGCCGGCCGGGGACCGGGTGGCCAGGGACTTGGTGGCCAGGGACTTGGCGGCCAGGGACCGGGTGGCCACGACGCCGCCGGGCACACCGGCCCGCCCCCCAAGGCGCCCGCGCAGCGGACGCTGATCGTGATCCTGACGATGGCGATCGTCCTGTTGCTCGGCATCATCATAGGCATCGTCATCTCCAACCGGGACAGCGCACAGGGCGACCAGGGCTCCACCACCGGAACCGCCGGCTCGGCGACCGATCCGGCGGCCACCGCTGAAGGCTCGGCCGCGGCCACCCCCGACCCCACCGCGAGCCCCACCCTCACCGAGGAGCAGCAGCAGGAGGTGCTGGACCTGATCCGGGCCCAGCCCCGCCGCGACCCCGACGACCCGCTCGCCATGGGCGAGGTGGACGCGCCCGTGGTCCTCATCGAGTACGCCGACTTCCGGTGCCACTATTGCGGCCAGTTCTCGCTGGAGACCCGCCCCGGCCTGATGTCCCTGGTGGACGACGGCACCCTGCGCATCGAGTGGCGCGACTTCCCGGTGTTCCAGGAGGAGTCCGTGGACCTCGCGGTGGCGGCGCGCGCGGCCGGTGAGCAGGGGCTCTTCTGGGAGTACAACGACGCGGTGTTCACCTACCAGTTCGTGGACGGCAAGAAGGACTTCTCCGCAGAGCCGCTGGCGGGTCTCGCCCAGCAGGTGGGGGTGCCGGACCCCGAGCAGTTCGCGGCGGACGTCGCCGGGGAGGAACTCCGCGCCGCGGTCCAGGCGGAATACCAGGCCACCATGGCCCTGTTGGGGCAGGCCTCCACCCCGCAGTTCCTCATCAATGACCAGTACGTGGGCGGCGCGAAACCGCTCGCGGACTTCGAGGCCGTGATCGCTCAGGAACTCGCGAAGGTCCAGGGCTGAGATTCGGAGAGCCGAGGCTCGGGACGGGCCGGCCGGCGGATCGCCGGCGGCCGGCCCTCACCACTCAGGGGAGTAGGCGTTCCAGCCGACCTCGGGAGGGGTGGGGGCGCCGGCATCCTTGGGTACCACACCCAAGATCGCCTTGAGGTCATCCGCGTTCGTCGACCCGTAGACCGGTTCGCTGGACACCAGGCGGGCGGCGGCCTGACAGCCTCGCGTGGCCGCGGTGACGGCGTCGGCCTTCTCCTTGACAAGGTGGTGCAGGAATACCGCCCAGTACATGTCACCCGCGCCCACGGAGTTGATCGCCTGCGACTCGGGCGAGGTCACATGGACCGGCTCGGTCATCTCGCGGGTGAGGACGAGGGCGCCGTCGCGGCCCAGGGTCATCGACAGGACCTTCGCAGCCGAACGCTCCCGCAGGTCCTTCAGCACCTCCGGCTCGCGGCCGTGCAGCAGCTCGTTCGACATGTTGATGTAGGTGGCGCCGAGGAAGTCCTGGTCGTAGGGGTTGTCCGCACCCTGGATGTCCTGCAGGTCGACGGCGAAACGCTGGCCCCGTTGCCGCAACGGCTCGATGAGGGGCCGTGCCATGTCCAGGTTGGCGAGCACCACTAGCTTGGCGCGATACAGGTCCGGCGCCAGGTCCTCGGGTGTGAAGGCGAAATCGGCGGCATCCGTGAGGTCCGTGTTGACCTGGCGGCGGCCGGTGGTGTCGTAGAGCACCACGGAACGGGGGGTGCGCGCCAGTTCGCGGCGGCACAGGTGGGTGGACAGGTTGTAGCGGTAGGCCTCGGCGTCGATCATGGCGGCCGGGTAGTCCTCGCCGAGGGGGCTGGCCAGTGCCACCATGTGGCCAAGGGCGCTGAGGGAGCGCGCCACGTTGAAGCCGACCCCACCCACGGTGTGCCGGATCATGCCGGTGAGGTACCGCTGCGCCGTGTACTCGACGGGGAACCGCTCGACCGGTAGGGAGGTCTGCTGATTGGCGATGCCAATCGCCACAACTCTCATGACCTGCTCCTTCGGGGGTCCACCGCGCGCAGAAGTGGCCGGGTCCGGTTCCATTGTTCAACGGGGTCGCGCTTCCTACGGTGCTTTTGGGCACCCGTTCCCGCCCTTCTTGGGCACCCGTTGCGGCCGTGGCCCGACGTCGTTCTGGTCACCCCGGACGCCACCAGTGTGGAACGTGATAGTTTCCGTGACGTTTCCTGCCCGTCCCACGTGGAGGCCCTTGATGACCCAGCCGCAGTTCCAGCCGGATTTCGCCAAGGCCGGCGGCCTCATCACGGCCGTGACCGTGGACGTGTCCAACGGCGAGGTCCTGATGGTCGCGTACATGAACGAGGAGTCGTTCCGGCTGACGCTCGAGACGGGGAAGGCGCACTACTGGTCGCGGTCCCGGCAGAAGCTCTGGAAGAAGGGTGAATCCTCGGGGAACATGCAGGATCTCGTCGAGATGCGCATGGACTGCGACCTCGACGCCGTCGTCCTGCGCGTGCGGCAGACCGGACCCGCCTGCCACGAGGGCTTCCACAGCTGCTTCTACCGCACCGTGGCGGAGGACGGGTCCCTCGTGGAGATTGCCGAGCGCGAAATGACGCCCGAACAGATGTACGGCGGCGCGAAGTGAACCTCCTGAACCTCGGGTTGCCGAAGGGGAGCCTGCAGAACGCGACCGTTGACCTGTTCGCGAAGGCCGGCTACGCGATTTCGATCTCGAGCCGCGGCTACTACCCCACCATCGACGACGACGAGATCCGCTGCATGCTGATCCGCCCGCAGGAGGCCTCGCGGTACGTCGAGCACGGGCTGATCGACCTGGCGGTCACCGGTTTCGACTGGATCCTGGGGCGCGACGTGGTGGA
>JADGOQ010000116.1 GCA_017882885.1 Actinomycetales bacterium
CGAGGCGACCGGCGCGAACATCGTGCGCGTGGCCGTCGAGGCCCCGCTCAAGCAGATCGCGATCAACGCCGGCCTCGAGGGCGGCGTCGTTGCGGAGAAGGTCCGCGGGCTGCCCGTCGGCCACGGCCTCAACGCCGCGACCGGCGTGTACGAGGACCTGCTCGCGTCCGGCGTTGCCGACCCCGTGAAGGTGACCCGCTCGGCGCTGCAGAACGCGGCCTCGATCGCGGCCCTGTTCCTCACCACCGAAGCGGTGGTGGCGGACAAGCCGGAGCGGCACCAGCCGATGGCCGGTGGCGGCGGCGACGACATGGGCGGCATGGGCTTCTAGGAGCCGATGCGCTGAACGCCGAGGGCGGGACTCCAATGGGGTCCCGCCCTTTCGCATGCCCGGGCGCCGGGCGCCGGCTCAGAGGGCGAACATGCGCGCGTTCGCGCTCTCGGCATCCGAGTAGGCCGCGGCGGCCGCGTCCAGTGCCACGGACACCTGGTCCAGCGTGGTCTCCACCTGCTGCTGGGTCACGCGCCAGCGCTGGGCGAGGTCCCCGAACGCGGCCGAGGCCGCGCCCGTCCAGGTGTTCTGCAGGGCCAGCAGGTGCGACATCATCGCGGCCACCTCGGCATGGATGCTGGCGGCGGACGTGCGTGTCCGGGCGGCGGCAAGTGCCACCTCCCCGGAATCGACGGTGTACTTCATGGGTGTTCCCTTCTGCGGTTGCTGAGGGGAACAACGCTAGGAGGCCGCCCTACCTCTCGACCGGGCGGAAGAGCGAGCCTGTGGACGCGTCGTCGTCGGGTGTGCGTGTGGAAGGAGCCGTGCGCGGCGCACCCTCCGTGGTGGCGGGTGCACCCTCCGTGGCGACGGGCGCACCTTCCGTGGTGGCCGGCGCGGCGTCGTCGGGGCCGGGTGCCGTCTGGGTCTGTGTGCCCGGTGTTGCCGGGGTCGAGGCGCTCGGCGAGACCGGCGTGTGTGCGCTGGGGGCGTTCGGGCTCGTGGTGGACGTACCGCCCACGATGCTGACTCGGCGTGGCACGTCCCGCGCGCCCTGTGGGACCCGCTCGATGCCCGACGTGGCCGCGAGGTCCTCGCGGCGGGCGGGGGCGGTCCGGCGCTCCTCGAACGGGACGCCGATCAACTCGGGGTCGTCGTCGTCCGCCGGGGACGCGGGGTTGGTCACGGCGGTGGGCGGCAGCGGGATGGTGCCGGTGGCCCACTGGGCCGATGGCGTCCGCGACTCGTCACGGCCGAAGTGCGACGTCTCGTGGCGCGCACCGGCCTGCGGGGTGGCGGGCATGGGAACAGGCACGGTCTCGCCCTCCGCCCGGGGCGGGAGGGCGGCGAGTTCCGCCTTCAGCTTGACCAGCTCCGCGGCCAGGTTCTGGCGGGCGGGCTCCTCCCAGGCGGTGGCCAGCGGGCTCAGGAAGAGCCTTCGCCGGGCCAGCAGCCTCGTGATGATCGCGATGCGCGCCTCCACGTAGGACCGCGGGTCGATGTGGGCGAACTCGTCACGGACGCGCTTGCGGTAGTCCTTGTACTTCTGCGGCTCCACGGCGAGCGTGCCGAGGTCCGCGTCGCAGAGCGCGAGGCAGTCCACGTCGGCGGGATCCGCGTCGTGCCGCGTCAGGCTGAGGATGATGTCGTGCACCCGCCCGGCGATGCGCTCCGGCACCCCGAGCTCGAGCAGCTCGGCCTTCGCCAGTACCGCGGAGGCGGGTTTGTTCTCACCGGCCACTCGCAGGTACTCGTTGAGCGGCTTGGTGTCGAAGACGGCCCCGTGGTACCAGGCGGCCACCCGCACCACCTCGGGGTCATGCGTCTCCTGGGCGAGGGCGTCCACGCGCTGCAGCACCGCAACGAGGTGGGTGACACCGTGGTGGTGGCGGTCCGCGGAGGACCACCGCTCGAGCAGCCGCCGCCCGGTTGCCTCGATCCGGTCACGTGGCGCGGTCGCTCCGAGCGCGCTGACGCTGCGGACGAATGCGGGGAGCAGCCAATGTGGTGCGTCGTGAGCACCCATGATCACGTCCTGACGGTCGATTCACTTTCGATCGGCCATGGTATGCCCAACCGGCAGGAACAAACCAGCCGACGGCAACAGGGTGCGCGCGGCGGCTACAGGGCGCACTGCCGGACCCCCAGAAGTGGTACGACTGTACCACTTCACTCCACATTGGGCCCTCACTCAGGCTAGACCTGCGGCCGCGGCCACGGCTGCGGCAGCGCGATGCGAACGGTGAGGCCACCGCCGGGGGTCGCGATCGCCCGGGTCGTCCCGCCGTGCGCGCTCGCGATCGCCGCCACGATCGCGAGCCCGAGGCCCGACCCGCCGGAGGCTCGGGAGCGGGAGTTGTCGACGCGGTGGAACCGTCCGAAGATGCGGTCGGCATCCTCCGCGGAGACGCCGGGGCCGTGGTCACGGACCTCGAGGACCGCAGTGCCCCCGTCGCTCCCCACCGCGATCTCCACCGGAGTCCCCGCCGGGGTGTGCATCCGCACATTGCCGGTCAGGTTGGCCAGGATCTGGCGCACCTTCTCGTCGTCGGCGACGGCGTTCGTGGGTCCGGCGCCGGCGCCGTCCAGCCCCACCACCGTCACCGTCCGGGACGGGTCGAGGACGCGGAGGTCCGCAGCGGCGTCGTGGGCGAGATGCGTGAGATCGACGGGCTCCAGGCTCAGCGGCCGGCCCTCGTCGAGCCGGGCGAGCTGGAGCAGGTCCGAGACGAGCCCCGCCATGCGGGTGGCCTCAGACTCGATGCGTCCCATGGCACCCGGCACCTGGTCGTCCGGGATCCCGCCCAGCCGGTAGAGCTCGCCGTAACCCCGCACGGTGGCCAGGGGAGTGCGCAACTCGTGGGAGGCGTCCGAGACGAAGCGGCGCATCCGCTCCTCGGAGGCCCGCTGCACGGCGAAGGAGTGCTCGATCTTCGCGAGCATGACGTTCAGGGAGTTGGCGAGCGATCCGACCTCGGTCGTCGTCGGACCCTGGGGAACGCGCCGGGAGAGGTCGCCGGCGGCGATCGCGCCCGCCGTCGCCTCGATCTCGCGCAGCGGCCGCAGCGAGCGGTGGACCACCAGCTGGGCGAGCACCGCGCCGAACGCGATCAGCAGCACGTCCACCAGCACCACCCGGGTGAGGAAGGCGGAGAGGGTACGGTCCACCTCCCGGAGGGGTAGACCGATCGTCATGGTGCCGACCGCCGTGGCGGTCCCCTGCTGGTAGACGGGGATCGTGATGACCCGCCACAAGGGACCGCCACGGCTGTTGGGCACGGTGTGCGGCGCGGGGTCGTCGATGGAGGAGACGGGGAAGCTGTATCGGCCCAGGTCCGGGGCGCCGTAGTTCTCGACGGTGGTGGGCAGGACGAAGACGAAGTCGCCCTGCACCAGATCCGTCACGAAGACGTAGTAGTCGGAGGGCAAGGAGGTCGATTTGCGGTTTCCGGCCGCGATCTCGTCGAGGGCGGCGCTCCCGAGGGTGGCGGCCGACGACTTCAGCTCGCTGTCCACCTGCCCGAGCAGCCGGACCTGCAGCACCACCATCATGGCGAGCGTGCCGATCGCCAGGCCGAGGGAGAGCAGGCCCACGAACGCCACCACGAGCCGGCTGGCCAGCGGGACATCACGGAGCCGTTGCCTCATCACGCCTCGGTGCGCAACATGTAGCCGATGCCACGGCGCGTCTGGATCAGGGGTGTCAGCCCCTCGAGGTCGATCTTGCGGCGCAGGTAGGAGATGTAGGACTCCACGATGTTCGCCTCGCCCATGAAGTCGTACTCCCACACGTGGTCGAGGATCTGCGCCTTCGAGACCACGCGTTCGGAGTTGACCATGAGGTAGCGCAACAGCTTGAACTCGGTGGGGGAGAGGTCGATGCGGCGGCCGGCCCTGCGCACCTCGTAGGCGTCCTCGTCGAGCTCGAGGTCCGCATACCGCAGCACGCCCTCGTCATCGATGCCCTTCGTCCGCCGCAGCACGGCGCGGATGCGGGCCACCACTTCCTCCAGTGAGAAGGGTTTCGTGACGTAGTCGTCGCCGCCGGCCGTGAGGCCCTTCACCTTGTCCTCGGTGTCGTCCCGGGCGGTCAGGAACACCACCGGGAGCGGGGAGCCGCCCGCGCGGAGCCGCCGCAGCACCGTGAAGCCGTCCATGTCCGGCATCATGACGTCGAGCACCACCAGGTCGAGGTGGTGTGCCGCGGCCTGGCGCAGCGCCTCGTTGCCGTTGGCCGCCGTGACGACGTCGAACCCCGCGAACCGCAGCGAGGTCGCCAGCAGCTCGAGGATGTTCGGTTCGTCGTCGACGACGAGGAGCGTTGCCTCGGGCGTGGCGGACTGTCTCATGTGCCCAGTCTCGTCCCGATTGCTGGAAATTCGCTGAGAACGCTGCAGGTGGCGCCGTGGTGTTCGGCATGTGCGCGGCCTCCCGGGCCGGGGAGGGTTGCCGCTGAGAGGGAGGGTCGCCACTGACGGGGAGGGTTGCGGCTGAGACCGCTTGGTGTGCACCGCTCCCTGGGCGCAAACCCTCCCGGCGGGCGCGAACCCTCTCCCTCGCGCACCGCTCCCCGGAGCTGACCGAGCCGGGCTGATCGGGGATCGGCGGAGTGCCTCGGCCGACGGGGAGGGTTGCCGCTGAGAGGGAGGGTCGCCACTGACGGGGAGGGTTGCGGCTGAGACCGCTTGGTGCGCACCGCTCCCTGGGCGCAAACCCTCCCGGCGGGCGCGAACCCTCTCCCTCGCGCACCGCTCCCCGGAGCTGACCGAGCCGGGCTGATCGGGGATC
>JADGOQ010000117.1 GCA_017882885.1 Actinomycetales bacterium
ATCCCATTGGGCGCGGGGGCGCTTGGGCACGTGGGCGGGCGCTCGGGGCGCGATTGCCCTCCGCTCATGGTCCGTATCCTCCCGGGAGGCGGCGTTGCGGATTCCGCTACGAGTTCTCCCGGGAGGATGGGGACTCTCGCGGCGTTGGTCCTCTTTTCCCCGCGGGGGCAGAAGCCACCGCTCGACGGCCACATTCAGGACGTTGGGGCCTCGCGGCGAGCCTCGCGGGGGAGTAGACCGAAGCGATGGAAGGGACGTGGTCACCATGATGCGGCGACAGGTCGGAGTCCTCACAGCTGGAGCGCTCGCCCTCTCCGGGCTCGCCGCCGGGTGCGGCGGCGCCGCCTCCGAACCGTTCGAACTCGCTGTGGTGCCGCAGCAGCTCAACGGTTTCTCGATCGCGGGCCAGGACGTCGTGTTCCTGGTGACCCTCGCCGACCGCGTCGCGAACTCCACACCGGTCGAGGTGTTCGCCTCCGCCGATGGCGCCGCAGCCACCGTGCTCGAGCCCACCCTCACGGAGGCCGACGACGTCGCCGAGGTCGTCGTCGTGCCCGAGCCCGCGTCCGTGGGCGGCACCGTCACGGTGACGATCACCGGCACCCGCGGCGAGGTGACGGAGACGGCGGAGGTGAGCTTCGACGTCGTCGAGAGGGAGGACGACCGCGCCGCCCGCGCCGAAGAACTCCGCGACATGTTCGTCCCCTGGCTTGCCACGAACCACCCCGAGTTGGGCATCACGCCCGCCACCGAGTGGCAGGGCACGATGGTGAGCCCGCAGTGGCTGGTGGTGTCGCACTACCTGTTCTTCTCCGCGGAATGGGAGATGCACGTGGAGTGGCACATCATGATCGCGCCGGACGACTGGGCCCGCATCGACCTGCGTCGGAGGTTCGAGGCGGTGGCGCCGTCGGAGGCGTTCGAGATCTCGTCGGTGACCGAGGGTGGCGAGCCGCACGAGTACGAGGTGCCGGAGTCGATCTGGCGGTAGCGGCGACGACGGCGCCCCCCGCCGAAGTCCGCCACGCCGGGCGACGCGCCACGGCTTGGGTTCGGGCGGCGCGGCTGCCACTCCCGGTGCGTACGGCCACAGTGTGCGGCCGGCGGTGGGAGGGTGGCCAGTCAGGAGCGGGTGCCGCACCCCACGGGACTCAGTTGTGACTGCGGTCCAGGTCCCTGCCTGGCCCGCATGGTGGGTCGGGTCGCCGAGCGGAGCTGTGACCTGCAGTTTTGTGGGTGCGGGGCGGCGTGGTTCTCGGGATCAGCATCACCGGGCTTCGTCGCGGTCACAACTGTGTCCCTGGGGATTACGGAGTCGCTCGGGACGCCGTTCTGGACGAGGCAAACGACCCCACCAGGCGGGCATCTTCGATGAGTCAACGCGCGCGGTCGAGCCCCGGGCTCCCGGCGCGCTACCGTTTCGCCATGACGGAACCGCTCCACCCCGTTTCCCCCGAGGACGTCGCCGCCGAGCCCGCCCCCACGCAGGTCGCCGCCCCGGACCCCACCCGCCCCGAGGCGCGCCACGAGATGCCGGACGCCCTCCGCGCCGACGTGCGCCTCCTCGGCGAACTCCTCGGCCAGGTCCTCACCGAGTACGGCGGCCCCGGGCTCCTCGACGACGTCGAGCGACTCCGCGCGCTCTCGATCAGCGCCGCGGTCGAGTCCGGCTCGGATGCGCTCGCGGAGGCGGAGCGGCTCGTCGACGCCCTCGCGCCTCGTCGCGCGGAGGAGGTCGCGCGCGCGTTCACCTGCTACTTCCACCTCGTCAACCTCGCCGAGGAGTACCACCGCGTCCGCGCGCTGCGCCAGCGGGGGCAGATGCCGGCGGCGGCGGGGGGCGGCGCGACCGCAGCGTCACCGCCCGCCACCCCGGGCAACGCGGCGCCCCCGCCCCGCCCGGCGGGCACCATCCCCGCCGCGATCTCCCAGCTCGCCGCCGAGGTCGGCACCGAGGAGGCCGCCCGCCGCCTCGCCGCCCTCGAGTTCCGCCCCGTGCTCACCGCGCACCCCACGGAGGCTCGCCGCCGGTCGGTCGCCTCCGCGATCCGCCGCGTCGCGGTGCTGGTCGCGGAGCGTGACGACCCCCGCCTCGGCGCCACCGCGCTCGCGGACAACCGCCGCCGCCTCCTCGCCGAGATCGACGCGCTGTGGCGCACCGCCCAGCTGCGCCCACACAAGCCATCGCCGCTGGACGAGGTCCGGACCGCGATGGGCATCTTCGACGAGACCCTGTTCAACGTCCTGCCCACCGTCTACCGCCGCCTCGACGACTGGCTCCTCGGCGAGGACTCCGGCCGCACCACGCCGAGGGCGCCGGCGTTCGTGCGCGTCGGCAGCTGGATCGGCGGCGACCGCGACGGCAACCCCTTCGTGACGGCGTCGATCACGCGCGCGGCGGCCGGGATCGCCAGCGAGCACGTACTGCTCGGCTACGAGGAGGCGGCGGCGCGCCTCGCCCGTGTCCTCACGATGGACGACGACGGCACCCCGCCCTCGCCCGAACTCCTCGAGCTCGCCGCGCGGCACTCGGCCCTCCTGGGCGACGACGCCGCCGCCCGCCTCGACGCGCGCTCCGCCGGCGAGCGACCGGTGGGACCGCGGCGTCGATCGTCTGCACCGCGCAGGGTTCCAGTTCCGTGCTCGGGAGTGACCCGACACCGCTCGGAACCGTCTTCGACGACACCACCGAATCCCTCACGGGCCTCGTCGAGGGCACTTACGTGTGCACGATTGTCGTCGACCCGTGAGGAGGAGCTGACGCCGAGTAGTCCACATGGACGCGCGCTGGAGGGGCGTGCGCCATGAATGAGGGAGCCGGTCCGGAAGGGCCGGCTCCCTCCCTGTGGGCTGCGCGTTGGCGGGTCACACGTCCCGGAGCGGGACGTCCGGGTTGGCGAGCCTGCCGAGGTCCACCTCGCGGCGGGACGTGATCAACTTGGTGACGTCCGCCGTCGTGTCCCAGATGTTGACGCCCATGCCGGCGAGCACCCGCCCCTCCGCGAGCCAGAACGCGATGAACTCCCTACCCGCCACGTCGCCGCGCAGGACCACCCGGTCCTCGGCGCCGGCGTAGCCGTTGTACTCCATGCCGAGGTCGTACTGGTCCGTGAAGAAGTAGGGGAGCCGCGCGTAGGTGGCGTCCTGCCCGAGCATGGACCGGGCCGCCACGGGCCCCTGCCGCATCGCATTTGCCCAGTGCTCCACGCGGAGCCGCCGCTCCAGAAACGGGTGGAAGGCATTCGCCACGTCCCCCGCCGCGTAGACGTCCGGGTCCGACGTCCGCAGGTGCGCGTCCACCAGGACCCCGTTCTCGACGGCGAGGCCCGCACCCTGCGCGAGCGCCGTGTTCGGCCGGATGCCAACTCCCACGACCACCAGGTCCGCCCCCACCACCTCACCGCCGCCGAGCTCCACCCCGGTGACCCTTCCTCCGGCACCCAGGATCCGCTCCACGTGGACGCCGCACCGCAGGTCCACGCCATGCTCGCGATGGAGGTCCGCGAACACACGCGCCACCTCCGGGCCCAGCACCCGCAGCAGCGGCAACGCCGCCGCCTCGAGCACCGTGACCGCCAGCCCCGCGGTCCGGGCCGCCGCCGCGACCTCCAGCCCGATCCACCCCCCGCCGATGACGACGACGCGGCCCACCTCCGCGAAGGCGGCCTTCAGCGCCTCGCTGTCCTCCAGCCGTCGCAGGTAGCGGACGCCGTCGAGGTCGGCACCGGGGATCGTCAGCCGCACCGGTTCCGACCCGGTGGCCAGCAGCAGCGCGGCATAGCGCAGCGGGTCGCCGTCGGCGAGGTGGACCTCGTGACCGCGGGCGTCGACGGCGGTGGCCCGCGTTCCGAGGCGCAGGTCGACGTCATGCTCGGCGTACCACGTGGCGGGATGGACGAAGACGCTCTCGCGCTCGGCGGAACCGAGCAGGTACCCCTTCGAGAGCGGTGGCCGCTCGTACGGGCGGTGAAGTTCATCGCCGATCAGCGTGACCCGCCCGGCGAACCCCTCCTTCCGCAGCGTCTCGGCCGCCTTCGCGCCCGCCAGGCTCGCCCCGACGATCACGAATCCGTGGGATGTGGATGTCACTGGTTCCTCCCGTTCTGTGTCCGCTGCCTGAATCAGAGCGTCGCCGTTGCCCAGGCAGTGCCCGCGTCGGTCACGAGTTCCATGCCGGTCAGTCCGGTGTCCGTGTAGGGGCGAGTGACCACCCACGTGGCGCTCCCGGCGGCGTCGAGGCTCCACGAGCCGGCGGCGTACCGGGTGCCGTCGGCGTACACGAGCTCGCACGTGTACCGCACCCCCGCCGGCGCGTCCGTGAGGGTGACGACCAGCACCGGTGCGCCGTCGTACCAGCTGTCCAGGACCGTCCCGACGCGCGTGCCGTCACCCGTGACCAGTGCAGGTCCGATGGCCGCGACCTCGACCGCCTCGTCCTGCCGGGACTCCAGGACCACGAGCGTGCCGACGGTGCCGACGAGCAGCGAAACCGACGCGACCGCCGCGAGGGCGAACCGACGACGTCGCCGCGCAACCCGGTGCTCTCCCATCCCCATCGCGGCCAGGACGGATCGTGAGAAGCCGGGCGGCGGGGCGACGCGGGGCGCCGCAGCCAGGACGTGGTCGACGGCATCGGCGATCGCGGCGTACTCCGCCCGGCACGGCTCGCACAGGGCGATGTGCCGGGTGAGCTCGTCGCGTGCATGCCCGTCGACGTCGGAGAGCGCCAGGTCCAGCAGGAGTACCTCGTCGGGGTGCCGGTCAGTCACGGTCCGCCTCCATCGCCTCGCGCACGTGTCGCAGCCCGGCACGGATCCGCGTCTTGGCAGTCCCGAGCGGGATGCCCTCGTGCTCGCTGACCTCGAGGGCGGTACGCCCGCCGATGACGGCGAGCACCACGGCCCGTGCCTGCTCGGGCGGCAGTGCGCGCAGCCGCTCCACGGCGGCGTCCCATTCGGCGTGCCGCACGGCTTCCTCCTCCGGGTCCGGGGCCTGCATGGTCGCGGCAATCATCTCCTCGAGCACCGCGCCGTCCGTGGGTGTCTGGCGGCGGGCGCGGACGGCGTCGATCGCGGCGTTGTGGGTGATGGTCAGCAACCAGGTCAGCACCGATGCGCGCCGGACGTCGTAGGTGCTAGCGGCGCGCCA
>JADGOQ010000118.1 GCA_017882885.1 Actinomycetales bacterium
CCTGCTGGAGTACCTCATGCGGCACCCCGACCGGGTGGTCGGCAAGGTGGAGCTCCGCGACCACGTCTGGGACGGCACCGGCGAGGACGTCAATGTCGTGGAGGTGTACGTGGGGTACCTCCGCCGCAAGCTCGGCCGCGACGCCGTCCGCACGGTGCGCGGCGCCGGCTACCGCGTCGCCGGGTGAGCGCGGCGGGCCCGAGGACCGGGCGAGGGACGACGGCGGGGCGCGGGGTGCGCCGCTGGCGCGCGTGGTCGTTGCGCTCCCGATTGACCCTGCTGACGTCCGGGCTGCTGTGCGCGGCGCTCGCCGTCGGCGCCGTGGCGCTCACTGCCGTGGTGTCGGGCAGCCGGGTGGCCGCGCTCGATGGCCTCGCCGGGCTGCGTGCGGCTGAAATCGCGGGTCTCGTGGCCGACGACCGCCTTCCCGCCACGCTCCCGGCCACCGAGCCGGGCGAGGTGGCCCAGGTGCTCGACGCGGACGGCCTCGTGGTGGCCTCCTCGCCGAACGCCAGCAGGACGCTGCCCGTCCTCCCCGCCGGCGAGCTCGCGCGGCAGCGCGCCGAGGCGGAGGCGCGGGCCGCCGGGGGCGGCGAAGGGGCGCTCGTGCGCGGCACCGACCTGAGCCCCTACGACCAGCAGGCGCGCGTGGCGGTGCTGCCCACCACCCACCGCGGCGAGCCGGTGACCGTGGTCGTCTCGCTGCCGCTGGGGGAGGTCCGGGGCGTGCTGGCGGCGCTGCGGGTCTCGCTCGTGGGGGTGGTTCCCACGCTCACGCTCCTGCTGGCGGCCGCCATCTGGATCGTGCTCGGTCGGGCGCTGCGCCCGGTGGAGCAGCTCCGGCGGGCCGCGGCGCAGGTCGCGCGGACCGGCGGCCCCGGGTCACTGCCGGTGCCCGCCGCCGACGACGAGCTCGGCGCCCTCGCGCGCACCCTCAACGAGATGCTCGACCGGCTCGAGGTGGCGGCCGCGCGGCAGCGGGCGTTCGTCGCGGATGCGGCCCACGAGCTGCGCTCGCCCATCGCCTCCCTGCGCACGTCCATCGAGGTGGCGGGCGCGCACCCGGGTGCCTGGTCCACCGCCGAACTGGCCGCCGAGCTCCAGCCCGAGGTGCTGCGCATGCAGGCCCTCGTGGACGACCTGCTCCTGCTCGCCCGTGTCGGCGCCGCCCCGGTGGCGCGAGCGGAGGTGGGGCTCGGCGGGGTCGTGGCGGACGCCGTCGCCGCGGCGCGAACGGCGGGGCGCGACGTCGCGGTGACGGTGGCGGGGGAGGGGACTGCATGGGTGGACGCGGGGGCCGCGGCTCGGGTGGTTCGCAACCTCGTCGAGAACGCGGTGCGGCACGCGGGCGGCCGGGTGCGGGTCACCGTTTCGGACGGGAGCGTGGTGGTGGACGACGACGGCCGCGGGATCCGGGTCGAGGACCGCGAGCGGGTGTTCGAGCGGTTTGTCCGCCTCGACGAGGCGCGTGAACGCGAAGCCGGGGGGAGCGGGCTGGGCCTGGCCATCGCGCGCGAGGTCGCGCGCGAGCACGGCGGGGACGTGGAGCTGGGCTCGTCGCCCCTCGGGGGCCTGCGCGCCACGCTGCGGCTGCCCGTTCGGGCGTGAGACCAGGGCGGCCTAAGGGCGCGTCGCGAAGCGCTCGAGGAGGGAGGTGTCTCCCGAGACGATCAACAGGTCGTCGCTGTTGATCCGGGTGGACTCCGTGGCGTACTCGAACGGCTCGCCCGGTGGCTTCACGCCGATGACGGTGATGCCGTACTTCCTGCGGATCTCGGACTCGCCCACGGTGAAGCCGTGCGTCTCGCGGGGTGGGCGCATCTTCACGATGGTGAAGCCCTCGTCCATCTCGATGTAGTCGAGCATCCGGCCGGAGACCATGTGGGCCACACGCTGGCCGGCGTCGGCCTCGGGGTAGACCACGTGGTGCGCGCCGATGCGGCGCAGGATGCGGCCGTGCTCCGCCGAGATGGCCTTCGACCAGATCTGCTCGGTGCCGAGGTCCACGAGGTTGCCGGTGATCAGCACCGACGCCTCGATCGAGTTGCCGATCCCGACCACCGCGGTGGGGAATTCCGCGGCCCCCAGCTGCTCCAGCGCCTCCGGGTTTGTGGCGTCGGCCTCCACGATGGGGATCCGCCCCGACCACTGCTCCACCACGCGGGGGTCGGTCTCGACGGCGAGCACCTCCCTGCCGATGCGGTCCAGCGTGACGGCGATCGCGGTTCCGAATCGCCCCAGCCCGATCACCAGCGTGGAGTGCAGCTTCTGTCGTTCGGCCATGAGTGGTCCTAACCGATGTAGGGTCGTTCTTCGGGCATGCGGATGACCCTGCGGTTCGATCGTAGTGCGAGTGCCGCCGCCACGGTCATCGTGCCGGTGCGCCCGGCGTACATGAGTGCCACGAGCACGAACTTCCCCGCGGGCGGGAGGTGTGGCGTGATCCCGGTTGACAGGCCCACGGTGGCGAAGGCGGAGATCACTTCGAACAGGATGACGTCGAGGCGCAGCCGGGTGATCTCCAACAGCAGCAGGGTGGAGATCCCCACGAGGGTGGACCCGATGAACGCGACGGCGACCGCGAGCCGGACAGTCTCCGTCGGGATCCGGCGGCGGAAGACCTCGATGTCCCGGTCGCCGCGCGCCTCGGCGATGATTGCGAACAGGAGCACCGCCAGCGTGGTCACCTTGATGCCGCCTGCCGTGGAGGCGGTGCCGCCCCCGACGAACATCAGCGCGTCCTGCAGGAACCAGGTGGACTCGCGCATGTCGGCGAGCGGGATGGTGGAGAGCCCGGACGAGCGCGAGTTCACGGAGTAGACCAGCGCGGCGAGCACCTTCTCGTCGAAGGGCAGCGGCGCGAAGGTGCGCTCGTTCGTCCACTCCAGGATCGGCAGCAGGATCGCGGTCGCGACGCTCAGGCCCACGTAGGTAATGAGTGTGAGCTTCGCGTGGAGCGTCCACCGGCGCGGTGTCCGCCACGTCCGTGCCAGGTTGAGCAGGACCGGGAATCCGATCGCGCCGAGGAAGGTGCCGATCACGATCGGCAGGCACATCCACCAGTCGCCCACGTGGGGGGCGAGGCCATCCGGCATGATGACGAACCCGGCGTTGTTGAAGATCGACAACGCCATGAACAACCCGTGCCAGAGCGCCCGGCCGAAGGGCTCGCCGAGCGTGACGAACCGCGGGACGAGAGTGAGCGTCAGCAACCCCTCGACCACCACGGACGTGACGATCACCGCCGTGATGAGGGAGCCCACCTGGCCCAGTCGGTGCGTCTTGGTCTCGCTGGCGAAGAGCATGCGCTGCGTCAATCCGATGTGCCGGGAGACGGCGAGGGCGAGGATCGACGAAAGGGTCATCACAGCGAGGCCACCGATGGCGATCCCCAGCAGGATCGCCGCCTGGCCGAACGTCGACCAGTACGTCGCGGTGTCCACGGTGACCAGACCGGTGACGCAGACCGCCGAGGTGGCGGTGAACAGTGCGTCCACGAAGGGCGCGCGCGCGCCGGACGCCGTCGCGATCGGCAGCGAGAGGAGCGCGGTCTCCGCGGCGATGGTGGCCGCGAACACCAGCAGGGCGAGGCGCGCGGGGGAGTTCTCCGCAATGGAGTCGATCCAGTCCCGCAGCTTCCGGAGGAGCGGTTGGGGTTCCATCGACCTCCTTCGCTCGTGGCCGCCCGCCCCACAGTGGGCGGAACCCCAATCTACCCAGCCGGGCAGGATCGGGTCGCGACCATCACAGCGCGTTGACCTCCGCGGTGACGAGGCGCGGGTCGTCGACCTTCACGGGGTGGGCGTCACCCGTGATCGCGACGACGGCGCGCGGCGTCGCGGCGCCCGGGATCTCCCGGGTGCTCCCGGCCCTCTCGTTGACGATCACGCCGCCCGTCGAGTCGGCTGTCGAGGCCCGGACCGACGACGCCGACGCGTGCGAGCCCACCCACACCTCGACGTCGCCGGGTTCGACGATCCGTTTCATCGCCCGGTCGTGGAACGCGAAGCGTTGCGTCGGGACCCGGAATGTGACCGTGGCACTCCGGCCCGGGTCGAGCGTCACCCGCTGGTAACCGAGCAGTGCCACCACCGGGCGAACGATCGAACCGACGAGGTCGTGGCCGTACACCTGGACGACGTCGGAGCCCGCCACCGCGCCCGTGTTGGTGACGGTGACCGTGGCTGAGTCCACAGCCCCGGGGAGTGGGCTACCGTGGGGACGTGCGGCCGGTACTGATGTGGAGCGAGGACCTCCTCGGGTACGACTTCGGGCCCGGGCACCCGATGGATCCCCTCCGCCTCGAGCTGACAGAGCGCCTGATCGAGGACCTGGACGTCGCGGGGCACTTCCGGGTGGTCGCTCCCCGGCTGGCCACCGACGAGGAGCTCGCCCTCGTCCACGACCCGGAGTACATCCGGATCGTGCGGGAGGCCGGCCGTACGGGCCGCGCGCCGGCGTCGTCGGGCCTGGGGGACGCGGACACCCCGATCTTCCCGGGCATCCACGCCGCCGCAGCGCGCATCGCCGGGGCCGCGGTCCAGGCGGCGGGCATGATCATCGCGGGCGAGACCGTGCGGGCCTTCTCCTTCGCGGGCGGAATGCACCACGCCATGCCCGGGGCCGCCGCCGGCTTCTGCGTGTACAACGACGCCGCCGTCGCGATCGCGTCCGTGCGCGCCGCCGGCCCGATCGTGTACGTGGACCTGGACGTCCACCACGGCGACGGCGTGCAGCGCGCGTTCCTGGACGACCCGTGGGTGACGACCGTCTCGCTGCACCAGCACCCGCGTTCCCTCTACCCCCACACGGGGTACCCGGGCGAGATCGGCGGCGGGACGGGGCTCGGCCACTGCGTCAACGTGGCACTGCCCGAGGACGTCACCGATGCCGAGTGGCTGCGGGCGATCGACGCCGTCGTGACCCCGGTGGTCCGCGAGGTGCGCCCCGCGATGCTCGTCACGCAGCACGGCTGCGACACCCACATCGACGATCCGATCGGCGGGCTGCGGATCAGCATCGAGGCGCAACGGGAGGCGGCGTTGCTGATGCGGGCGCTCGCGGACACCCACTGCGGCGGGCGATGGCTTGCCCTCGGCGGCGGCGGGTACGACATCGCCGGGGCGGTGCCGCGGGTGTGGGCGCATGTCGCCGCCGTCGTCGCGGGGGTGGAGGTCGATCCCGCGGCGCCGACGCCGCAGCGGTGGCGGGACCACGTGCTGCGGGTCACGGGGCGCGCGGCGCCCGTCACGATGGGCGACGGCGTCCCGGTGGCGTGGAAGCCGTTCCACGCCGGCCACAACCCGGCGAGCGCCATCGACCGCGCCATCATGGCCACCCGGACCGCCGCGTTCCCCTCGCTGGGCCTCGATCCGCTCACCGCCTGAGGCGGGCACGGGGATCCGGTGGGATCGCGGCGGTTTCCGTGACACGTTCGAGGCCGAAGTGGATTGTGGCGGGTCGCGGTTTCTGGGAGAATTCAAAGGATTATCGTGCGCGCGGGTGCGCACATCCTTCTTCGTGGAAGTGGAACGAGATGTCTGAGCACACCCAGGGAACGCCCCGTTTCCTGACCGTCGCCGAGGTGGCGGACGTGATGCGCGTCTCGAAGATGACCGTCTACCGCATGGTGCATTCGGGGCAGCTGCCGGCCGTGCGGATGGGCCGCTCCTTCCGCGTGCCGCGCAAGGCCGTGGACGACCTGATCAACGAGGGTCTGGCCGATTGGGAGCAGTCCCGCGCCGCCGGCGAAGAAAGATAGACTGTCTCCTTGTTGCATCGGCGCGGTTCGCGCCCACCTACGGCCGGAAGGGCACCCCATGGGTTCTGTGATCAAGAAGCGCCGCAAGCGCATGGCGAAGAAGAAGCACCGCAAGCTGCTCCGCAAGACTCGTCACCAGCGCCGCAACAAGAAGTAGCGCATCAAGGGGCCCGGTTCACCACCGGGCCTTCGACGTTGGGGGAGCCATGACGGCAGGGACAACGCCCACCGGCAATGGGGCACGCGTCGTGCTGTACACCCGCGAGGGCTGCCACCTGTGCGACGTCGCACGTCAGGTGGTCGAGGCGGTCTGTGCGGAGCTCGACGAGGACTTCGCCGCCGTGGACGTCGACGAGGTGCCGGCGCTGCGTGCCCGGTACTCCGACGACGTCCCCGTGGTCAGCGTGGACGGGCGCCTGGTGGCGCGGTGGCGGGTCTCACCCGACCAACTGCGGAAGGCGCTCCGCTCCCGCCCGTGAACATGCGAAAGGGCGGGCGACGCTTGCCGCGTCGCCCGCCCTTCGGCGTGGGGTCAGGCCTGCTTGATGGCCGAGACCTCGAGCACGATGTTGATCTTGTCGCTCACCAGGAAGCCGCCGGTCTCGAGCGCGGCGTTCCAGGTCAGGCCGAAGTCCTTGCGGTTGACGGTGGTCTTCGCCTCGAAGCCCACGCGCTGGTTGCCGAACGGGTCGACGGCGGAGCCGTTGTAGTCGACCTCGAGCTCGACCGGCCGGGTGATGCCGTTCAGGGTGAGGTCGCCCGCCACGGTGAAGTCCTCGCCCGTGCCGTTCAGTGCGGTGGAGGTGAACGTCATGGTCGGGTTGGAATCGACGTCGAAGAAGTCGGCGGAGCGCAGGTGCCCGTCGCGGCCCTCGTTGTTGGTGTCGATCGAGGCGGTCTGGATGGTGACGGTCACGGACGAGTCGGCGAGGTCCTCGCCCACCACGAGGGCGCCCTCATACTCGGTGAACTGGCCGCGAACCTTGGCGATGCCGGCGTGGCGGGCGTTGAAGCCGACCTCGGAGTGGGACTGGTCGATGACGTAGGTGCCTGCGGGGATGGTGCTCATGGTGTGTCTCCTGGGGTGGATCCGGATTGCTTGGAACTCCTCCAGCATATGGTTGAACATTCAACAATGCAACGGCTGGGAACGTGAGCCGGGACACAGCCAGCTCCACACCGGGCACGCGGCTCATGGGGGTGCCGGACGCGGCCGGACGCGTTATGATTGAACGATCAATGAATTGGAGTGGTGGATCGCCCGGCGCATGCGCCCGGGGCGGCCAGTGCTCCCCACACAAGGACACGCAATGGGGAAAACGGCCGTGAAGGAAGCCCGGTGGCTCTCGCTCGAGGACCAGGCCATCTGGCGACAGTACCTGCGCGCCACGCTGGAGGTGCGGGAGTCGCTCGAGCGCGACCTGCTCTTGGAGTTCGGCCTGTCACTCAACGAGTACGAGGTCATGGTGGTGCTGTCCGAGTCCCCGGACCACACGACGCGGATGTCCACGCTCGCCGAGGACCTGGTGAACTCGCGTTCCCGCCTCACGCACACCGTGCACCGGATGGAGAAGCGCGGTCTCGTGGAGCGGACCTCGCGCAGCGATGACCGTCGCGGCGTGAACTGCCGGCTCACCGACTCCGGGTACGCGGTGCTCGAGTCCACCGCCCCGTCCCATGTGGAGTCCGTTCGGCGCAACATCTTCGACCGGCTGTCCCGCGAGGAGATCGATGCCCTCGGCCGGATCATGGCCAAGCTGGGGGACGTCTGAGTCCCGGGCCGGACTCGCAGATCGGCGCGAGTCTGTAAGACTTGGGGCATGCCACAGTCGACGGTCCACCTGATGCGCCACGGCGAGGTCTTCAATCCCGAAGCGATCCTCTACGGCCGCATGCCGGGCTTTGGGCTCTCGCGCCGTGGCCGCCGCATGACGGAACGGGTGGGGGAGGTGCTCCACTCCGGCGGCCACGACATTCGCGCCGTCGTCGCCTCGCCGCTGGAGCGCGCCCAGGAGTCGGCCGCGCCCACCGCGGAGGCGTTCGGCCTGCCCGTGCTCACGAACGACGACCTGGTCGAGGCGGGCAACCTCTTCGAGGGGCTGGCCGTGAACCGCAACCGGCTGCAACTGGCCAATCCGAAGTACTGGCCCCGGTACCGCAACCCGTTCGAACCCTCCTGGGGCGAGCCCTACGCCGAGCAGGTGACGCGGATGTCCGGGGCGATCCGTTCGGCCCTCGAACTCGTGCCCGACGGCGGCGAGGTGCTGGCCGTGTCCCACCAGCTGCCGATCTGGGTGACGCGCCTCTTCCTGGAGCGGCGGCCGCTGGCCCACGACTTGCGCCGCAGGCAGTGCTCGCTCGCCTCCCTGACCTCGCTCACGTTCGACGGCCGGCGGCTCGTCGCGCTCACCTACTGGGAGCCGGCGGGCGACCTCCTTCACGGCGCCACCGACATGAACCCCGGCCAGTCCGCCGCCACCGTCGCAGGCGCCGAGACGCCGGAGGCCGCCGGGGCGCCGGAGGCCGCCAGGGCGGGCGAATGAGGCGAGTGCGCGCGGGCGTGACCGCCGTGGTGCTCGCGTTCGCGCTCGTCGGCTGTGCCTCCATCGGGCGGCCCGACGCCGGTTCGCAGGGCGCTGGTTACGAGGCCGGCGACGGGTCGTTCACCACGTGGGACACCGCGGAACGCGGTCAGGGGATCGTGCTCACGGGCACCACCTTCGCCGGGGAGGTCCTCGACCTCGAGGACTGGCGCGGCGACGTCGTCGTCATCAACTTCTGGTACGCCTCCTGCCCGCCGTGCCGCGCGGAGGCGGCCGACCTGGCGGCGATCGCGGGCGACTACCCGGACATCCACCTGCTCGGCATCAACCCCCGGGACGACGCCGGCACCGCGCAGGCGTTCGAGCGCACCTTCGGCATCCCCTACCCGAGCCTCTGGGACAAGGATGCCAGTGGCGTGGCCGCGATGCAGGGGCTCGTCCCCCTCCAGGCCATGCCGACGACGGTGGTCCTCGACCGCGACGGACGGGTGGCGGCGCGGGTGCTCGGCCAGGCCGACCCCGCGATCCTGCGCGGGCTGATCGACGACGTGGTGGCCGAGGCGTGAGCGATCTCGTCGACACCTTCACCCAGGCGGTGGTGTCCGGTCCGATGGTCGCGGCGATGGCCGTGGCGGTGGTGGCCGGGGTGGCGTCGTTCGCCTCGCCCTGCGTGCTCCCGCTGATCCCGGGCTATGTGGGCTACCTCGGCGGCATGGCGGGCAGCACCGGAACCACGACCCGCTCGAAGCCGGACACGGGACGCGTGCTGTGGGGCATGGTGCTGTTCGTCCTCGGCTTCACGGCCGTGTTCGTCCTGCTGGGGATCGTCTTCGCCGCGGCGGGGGCCGCCCTCGCGCGGCACACGGACCTGATCATGCGGGTGCTGGGGGTGGTGGTGATCCTCATGGGGCTCGCGTTCGTGGGCCACCTGCCCTTCCTGCAGAAGGACGTCCGTATCACCGCGAGCCCGCGCTTCGGGTTGTGGGGCGCGCCCATCCTGGGCGCCACGTTCGCGCTCGGATGGACCCCGTGCATCGGCCCCACCCTGGCGGCGGTGCTCACGCTCTCCTTCGGGGGTGCCGACCCGGTGCGCGGCGCGGTGCTGGCGCTCGCCTACTGCCTGGGACTCGGAATCCCCTTCATCGTGATCGCGCTCGCCTTCACCCGTTCCACCCGCGCCCTGGACTTCATGCGGCGACACCGCAAGGCGATCACGCGCTTCGGCGGGTTCGTGCTGATCGGGGTCGGCGTCCTCCTGGTGACCGGGCTGTGGGGCTCGCTCACGGCCGAACTGCAGGGCTGGATCGCCGGCTTCACGACGGTGGTGTGACCGTGACCTGGCTGCGCTGGGCGTGGCGCCAGCTGACCTCCATGCGCGTCGCGCTCATGCTGCTCCTGCTCCTCGCGGTGGCCGCCGTCCCGGGCTCGTTCTTCCCGCAGCGGGCGCAGGACCCCGTGCGCGTGGCCCGCTACCTCGAGGAGAACCCCCGCTTCGGGCCGATCCTGGACGGCCTCGGGCTCTTCTCCGTGTACTCCTCACCCTGGTTCATGGCGGTGTACACGCTGCTTTTCGTCTCGCTGATCGGGTGCATCATCCCGCGCCTCCGGGTGCACTGGCGGGCGCTGCGCTCGGACCCGCCCCGGGTGCCGCGCACCCTCGCCCGTTTCGACGTCCGTGACGAGTTCTCCACAGCGGCGCCGCCGGACGAGGTGTACGCGGCGTTGCTGCGACGGCTGCGGGGCTCCTACCGGGCGCGACTCACCCCGGAGGGCATCACCGCGGAGCGCGGCTACCTGCGCGAGACGGGGAACCTGGTGTTCCACGTGGCCCTGATCGGGGTCCTGCTCTCCTTCGGGTACGGCCAGCTCGCCACCTACCGCGGGCAGGCGATCGTGGTGGAGGGGGAGTCCTTCGCCAACTCCGTGGTGGACTACGACTCCTTCGAGGCGGGCAGGCTGGTGGACCAGGCCACGCTCGAGCCGTTCACCTTCCGCCTGGACGACCTCACCACCCGTTTCAGTGTGACGGGCCGCCCCGAGTACTTCGGGGCGGGCGTGACCGTCAACCGGCCCGGCGTGGAGCAGTACGGCTACGTCATCGAGCCCAACGAGCCGCTGGACGCACTCGGCACGCGGGTGTACCTCTCCGGGAACGGGTACGCCCCGCGGGTGGAGGTGCTCGACGGCGCCGGGAACCTCGCCTTCGCGGGCGCGGTGCCCTTCCTGCCGCAGGACGGCGTGTACACCTCCACGGGGGTCATCAAGGTGCCGGATGTGGAGGGCCAGGACCAGCTCGGCTTCTCCGGGCAACTGCTGCCCACCGCGTTCGATGACGGCACCGTGGTGCGATCCGTCCATCCCGCCGCCACCGACCCGCTGCTCGTGCTGCGGGTGTGGCGCGGCGACCTCGGCCTCGACGACGGCGTCCCCCAGAACGTCTACCAGCTCGACACCTCCGGCCTCACGCAGGTCACCGCAGGCGATGGCGAGCCGCTGCTCGTGGTCCTCACCCCGGGGGACACCGTGGAACTCCCCGATGGGCTGGGCTCGATCACCTTCGTGGACCTCCCGAGCTTCGCGGCCCTCGACCTGCGCCACGACCCATCCCTGGGGTGGCTGCTGGGAACTGCGGTGGCGGCGATGCTCGGTGTCATGGGATCGTTGTTCATCCCGAGGCGACGCCTCTGGGTGCGCTGCACGGAACGCAACGGCGTCACCGTGGTGAGCGCGGCGGCCCTCGCCCGCGGTGAGGACGCCGGGCTCACCGCCGACCTCGAATCGGTCCTCAAGGTTGTGAAGGAAGTCGCATGAGGGACCTCTCCCAGCTCTCCCTGCTCGTGGTCTACGCCGCCATGGCCTGCTACGCCATCGCGCTGGTCGCCTTCGCGGTCGACCTCTCCTCGCTGCGCGCGCACCGCGACTCCGAGGGCCGGGTCATCAAGCGCCGCGCCCTCGTTGCCGTGGGCGCCGGCGGGGTGGTCGACGCGTCCGAGGCGGGGGCCGACACGGCGGCCCGCGACGACGTCGTCGGCTCGGAGGTGCGGCGGCGCGCCGCGGGCATCGGGATGTCGACGACGTGGCTCGGGGTCGCGTTCCACGGGATCGGTGTCGTCACCCGCGGGGTGGCGGCCGGGCACGTGCCGTGGTCCAACATGTACGAGTTCTCCCTCACCTCCACCTTCGTGGCGGTGGCCCTGTACCTCTGGCTGGCGCGCAATCGCGACCTCAAGTACCTCGGTGCGTTCGTGGCAGGCCCGGTGCTGCTGCTGCTCGGGGTTGCCGTGTCAGTGCTCTACGTCGAGGCCGAGGGCCTGCAGCCGATCCTCGACAACTACTGGCTCTACCTCCATGTCTCGGTGGCGATCGTGGCCACCGCTGTGCTCACCCTCGCGGCGGTGCTGGCGATGCTGCAGCTCGCCAAGGACTTCTCCGGCGATTCGCGCTGGTCACCGATCCTCTCCGGGCTGCCTGACGTGGACGCGCTCGAGCGGCTGTCCTACCGGTTCACCGCCGTCGGCTTCGTGCTCTGGACCTTCACGCTCGTCGCCGGTGCGATCTGGGCGGAGCACGCGTGGGGCAGGGCCTGGGGCTGGGACGCGAAGGAGGTCTGGACCTTCGTGATCTGGGTGATCTACGCGGCCTACCTGCACGCGCGTGCCACCCGCGGCTGGGACGGGCGCCGCGCCGCCTACCTGGTGCTTGCCGGCTTCAGCGCCATCATGGCGAACTACTTCGTGGTGAACTTCCTGCTGTCCACGAAGCACGGGTACGCCTTCTAGGCCGTCACTCGCTGGAAGGAGACCACCCGCACGCGCCCGCCGCTCACGGGGTCGGCTGCTCGGGGGACACCGGCGGTTCGTCGCCGTCCTGGGCACTGCGTTCCTCCCGCTCGCGGCGCAACTGGTCGTAGTGGGCCTTGCGGGCCTTCCAATCGAGGTTGGCGAGGAACTCCGGGTCGTCGTCGGGGGCGATCGGGCGCGGCTTCCGGGTGCGCGGGGCGCCCGTCGCGGGCAGCCGCGACACCACGAGCCATGCGGCGGCGCCGAGCACCGGGACCAAGGCGATGACGATCAGCCACAGCGCTTTCGGGAGGCCCGGGGGCATCTCGCGATCGGGCATCCTGAGGCAGTCGATGAAGGCATAGACGATCAGTGCTATCCCGAGGACGACTGGAAGCACGCGTGGCATGCATCAAGAGTAAGTGTTCGGATGGCAGGCCTGCCACGTACCGACGGCGCATGCGGCCGTGGAGGCCGCCCAGCCGCCGTCGTCGACCGCAGCCGGGCGCGGATCTCCAGCCGCCGCGCCGCGGGGGAACTAGGGTGGGTCCGTGTCCCTGGTGCGCTACTCGCTGATCCGCCTGCTCCTTCTCGCCGCGGCCGCCGTGGTGCTCTACCTGGTCGGCATGCGCGGTGCCCTGCTGTGGATCGTGGCCGTCCTGGTGGCCGCCCTCACCGCGTTCATCTTCCTGCCGCGAGCCCATGACCGGGCGGCCGCCGACCTCGAGCACATCGTCCACCGTCGCGAGGATGCCGCGGAGCGCCCTGCCGAGGACTCGGCCGAGGGGCACGAGGACGCAATCTCAGAGCACCAGGCCGAGTCCTAGGACGGCCGCATAGGCGATCTCGTAGAACCCGGTGTTGCGCAGCACCGGGATCAGTTCGCGTCCCGTGCGCCCCCGCAGCACCGGGCGAACCAGCAGGAGGCCGGCAGGCACGAGCAGCACCACGAGCGCCGCCCACGGGTGCCACGCCGCCGCCGCCACGCCGAGGAGGAGCGGCACGAACACCAGCGCGGCGAAGGCCCGCCGGGCGTCGCGGTCCCCAAGCCTGACCGCCAGGGTGTGCTTGCCCACCTGCGAGTCCGTGGGGATGTCACGGATGTTGTTCACCATCAGCAGTGCGCACGCGATCAGCCCCACGCCCGCGGCGCCCAGCCACGTCGCGCCGTCGACGGCGAGCGCCTGCGTCCAGGCTGTCCCCAGCGTGGCCATCAGCCCGAAGAACACGAAGACGAACAGCTCGCCGAGCCCCATGTACCCGTACGGGCGGCTGCCGCCCGTGTAATACCACGCCGCCACGACGGCGAGCGCGCCGGCGGCCAGCAGCCACCACGTCCCGCTGATCACCACCATTGCGAGCCCGAGCACCGCCGCAACCCCGAACGACAGGAAGGCCGCCCGCTTCACGGTCCGGGGAGCCACCACCCCGCCACCGGTGAGGCGCGGGGGGCCGGTGCGGACGGCGTCAGTGCCGCGCACGCCGTCGGAGTAGTCATTGGCGAGATTGACGCCCACCTGCAGCGCGAGGGCGACGCCCGCCGCGAGCAGTGCCCGCGGGATCGAGGCGGCTCCCAGCGAGTACGCGCTCGCGGTGCCCAGCAGGACGGGCGCCACAGCGGCTGGCAGCGTTCGCAGGCGCGCACCCTCGAGCCAGTCGGCCATCGTCGTCATGGCAGTCCTTCCGTCGCGGGCCGTCCACCATCCTAGTGGCGGCGCTCGCCCCGGCCGGCGGCGAGTTCGGCGGCGGCGAGGGCGGCCATCGCCCGCCGGTCCACTTTGCCCGGGCCGCGGAAATGGAACTCGCCCGCCCGGACGACGGCACGTGGGCGCAGCGCGGCCGGCAGGTCGGCGGTCGCGGCGCGGACGGCGTCGAGCGAACGCTCGCAGTCGGTGACGGCGACGACGAGCTGGCCCCAGGTCGCGTCCGGCACCGGCACCACCACCCACTGCCCGTCGAGTCGTGCGAGCACCTGCTCGACGTCGTGTGGGTTGACGTTGACGCCGCCGGAGATGATCACGTCGTCCGCCCGGCCGAGCACGCGCAGCGCGCCGTCCACCCACTCGCCCAGGTCCGCGGTGGCCAGCCAGCGCTCGCCGTCGAGCCGGACGAACGGCTGGGCGTCGGTGTCGAGGTAGCGGGTGGCGAGCATCGGGCCCGCCAGGTGTATTCGCCCGTCCACGAGCCGCACGCGCGCGCCGCGCAGCGGGAAGCCGTCGTAGACGCACCCCCCGGACGTCTCGGTCATGCCGTAGGTGGTCACCACCCGCACCCCGGCCGCCCGCGCGTGCGCCGCGACGTCGGGGGCGAGGGCTGCCCCACCCACCAGGACGGCGTCGAAGCTCGTGAGGAGTGCCGGCGCGGTCTCGAGGGCACGCCCGAGCTGGGTGGGGACGAGGGAGAGGTAGTGCGGGACGTCCGTGCGCATGGCCGCGACCCGGTCCGCCAGGAGGGCGGGGTCGAGGCCGCTGGCGGGGGAGTACACCACCGGCTCGATCCCGGCCACCGCGCTGCGCAGCACCACCTGGAATCCGGCCACGTGGTGCACCGGCAGGGAGGTGAGCCACTGTCCGGGGCCGCCGAGCCGCTCGAGGGTGGCTCGCGCGGAGGCGAGCAGGGCCGGCAGGCCGAGCCCGACCAGGTGGCCGCGGCCGTCGGTCGAACCCGAGGTCGCGATGACGACGTCGACGCGGTCGAGCGGCTGGTTGATCCGGGCGAGGGCGGGCGCGAAGTCCGCCCCCTCGGGGACCATGAGGAGGCCGGGGCCGGTGCCGCGCTCGACGGCGTCGCGGAGGGCCGTGTACAGGGTGGCCACCGCTCCGGGCGAGGTGCCCCCTGGACCTGCTGCAAGTACGGCGCCGTTCACCGGACCAGCGTAGCCGCGGCCCAGCGCGCCCCTGGCGACGTTACGGGGCGGTTGTCCACAGGGGCGTGCCGTCGCGGGGTCGTGAGCGATGTCCGACCGGCAGGCTGGGCCCATGTCGGCTGTCCCCCTGAGGTTGCTCCCCGCGCACGACCTGCCCCGGGAGCGGTTGCTGCGCGACGGCGTCCGCGTGCTCAGCGACGCCGAGTTGGTCGCGGTGCTCCTCGGCTCCGGTCGGGCGGGTGGCAACGCGCTCGACGTCGCGCACGGGCTGCTGGCCGAGTGGCAGGGGCTCGCGGGACTGGCGGCGGCCCGGCCCGAGGAGCTGGTCCGGACGTTGGGTGTCGGTCCCGCCAAGGCCTGCCGCGTGGCGGCGGCGATGGAGCTCGCGTCGCGGGTCGGGGTGCCGAGGTCGGGGGAGCGGCTCGGGACCTCGGCGGACATCGCCGCCGTCGCTCAGCCCGCCATCGGTCGCGAGCGGACCGAGCAGCTGCTCGTGCTGATCGCCGACGGCGGGCAGCGGCTCACCCGGGTGGAGGCGGTGGCCGTGGGTCATGCCACGGCGTGTCCCGTTCCGGTGCGCGAGGTGCTCGCGCTGGTGCTGCGGCACGACGGCGTCAGCTTTGGGGTGGCACACAACCACCCCGGTGGCGACCCGACGCCGAGTTCGGCCGACGTCGCCGCGACGGCCCGCTTGAAGGAAGCGGCCGCACAGGTGGGCCTGCGGTTCCTCGACCATGTCGTCGTCACCGAATCGACGTGGCGCAGCGTCACCGCATCGAATTGAAGATCTCGTTGCGCGCGGAGGGGAGCATTGCGGCGGCCAGGTGCCGTGCTCGACGCTCGACGGGTCGAGCACGATCGGTGATCTCGAGGTAGCGGGTTATCGCATCATGTTTCCCGACATCGGGGAGACTCA
>JADGOQ010000119.1 GCA_017882885.1 Actinomycetales bacterium
AAGAAGGCCGCGATCGATGCCAAGCGCGGCAAGCTCTTCGCCCGCCTCATCAAGAACATCGAGGTGGCGGCCCGTACCGGTGGGGGTGACCCCTCCGGCAACCCCACCCTTTTTGACGCCATCCTGAAGGCCAAGAAGAACTCGGTCCCGGCTGACAATATCGACCGCGCGGTCAAGCGCGGGTCCGGCCAGGAGGCCGGCGGAGCGGACTACCAGAACATCATGTACGAGGGCTACGGCCCTGGTGGCGTGGCCGTCCTCGTCGAGTGCCTGACCGACAACCGCAACCGGGCCGCCTCCGACGTCCGAGTGGCCTTCACCCGCAACGGGGGCAGCATGGCCGACCCAGGGTCCGTCTCCTACCTGTTCTCCCGCCGCGGCGTCGTCGTGGTCTCCAAGACCCCGGGTCTCACGGAGGACGACGTGCTCATGGCCGTCCTGGACGCCGGTGCCGACGAGGTGGAGGACATCGGTGACTCGTTCGAGATCATGTCCGAGGCCACGGACGTCGTCGCCGTCCGCACCGCCCTGCAGGAGGCAGGCCTCGACTACGACTCCGCCGAGGTGCAGTTCGTCCCTGCCACCGAGGTGGAGGTGGACATCGACGGCGCCCGGAAGATCATGAAGCTGATCGACGCCCTCGACGACTCCGACGACGTCCAGAACGTGTACGCCAACTTCGACGCCTCCGACGAGGTCATGGCCGCGCTCGACGACGAGGACTGATGCGCATCCTCGGCGTCGATCCGGGGCTAACCCGATGCGGTGTCGGTGTCATTGAGGCGGGGCGCCCGCCGCGGCTGGTGGCCGTCGGCGTGATCCGCACGGAGGCCTCCCAGTCCGCGGACCTGCGCCTCATGACCATCTCCCTCGGCATCGAGGAGTGGCTGGACACCCACCACCCCGACGCCGTCGCCATCGAGCGCGCGTTCGCCCAGCACAACGTGCCCACCGTCATGGGGGTGGCGCAGGTCGCGGGGCTGGCCATGGTGGCGGCCGCGCGCCGCGGTATCCCCGTTGGCCTCCACACGCCGTCGGAGGTGAAGGCGGCCGTGACGGGCTACGGCAACGCCCCCAAGGCGCAGGTGCAGCACATGGTCGCCCGCATCCTCGGGCTCGCCGAGGCGCCGAAGCCGGCCGACGCGGCCGACGCGCTGGCACTGGCGATCTGCCACTCGTGGCGCCAGGGCAGCCCGACGGCGCCCGGGTACACCGACCAGACCGACGCGCAGCGGGCGTGGGCCGACGCCGAGCGGGCGGCGCGCCGACCCGCAAATGCGTCCCGCGGCGACTATCTGCGCTAATCTCTTCGTACACCTGTTCTAAGGGAGGCGCCCGTGATCGCATCGCTGAGCGGCATCGTCGCGTCGGTCGGCATCGATCACGTGGTCCTCGAGGCCGGGGGCGTGGGGTTCGCCTGCCTGGCGACCCCGGCAACGTTGTCCCGTCTCCGCTCGGGCGAGCACGCCCGCCTGGCCACCACGCTCGTGGTGCGCGAGGACTCGCTCACCCTCTTCGGGTTCCAGGACGACGACGAACGTGAGACCTTCCTTCGCGTCCAGACCGTGACCGGGATCGGACCGCGCCTCGCGATGTCGATCCTCGCGGTGCTCTCCCCGGACGAACTCCGCCGCGCGATCGCCGGCGAGGACCTCGTCGCGCTCCAGCGCGTCCCGGGGATCGGCAGGAGGGTGGCGCAGCGACTGGTCCTGGAGCTGGCCGGCAAGCTCGGCAGCGTCCACGGGGAGGTGCCGGTGGTGGCCGAGGCCACGGTCGACGAGGACATCGTGGCGGCGCTCGTCTCACTCGGTTGGCCTGCGCGGGATGCCACCGCGGCCGTCGTCGCGGTGAGTGCGGGTGCGGACTCGCGCGCCGAGGTGTTGCGCGCCGCGCTCCAGCACCTGGCGGCCGGCCATGGATGAGGAGCGTGTGATCGACCCCGAGGTCCACGAAGCGGAGCGTGCGGCCGAGTCCGCGCTGCGGCCGAAGTTCCTCTCCGAGTTCGTCGGACAGCCGAAATTGCGCAGCCAGCTCTCGCTCGTGCTCGACGCGGCACGCCAGCGCAGCATGGCCCCCGACCACGTCCTGCTCTCGGGGCCGCCCGGCCTCGGCAAGACGACCCTCGCGATGATCATCGCCGCCGAGACCACCGGTTCGCTACGCCTCACGTCGGGGCCGGCCATCCAGCATGCCGGTGACATCGCGGCCATCATGTCCTCCCTGCAGGAGGGGGACGTGCTCTTCATCGATGAGATTCATCGGCTCGCGCGGGCCGCCGAGGAAATGCTCTACCTCGCGATGGAGGACTTCCGCGTGGACGTCGTCGTCGGCAAGGGACCCGGCGCGACGTCGATCCCGCTCACGCTGCCGCGCTTCACCGTGGTCGGGGCGACGACGCGGGTGGGGCTACTCCCGGCGCCACTGCGGGACCGATTCGGGCTGACGGGCCACCTGGAGTTCTACACCGACTCCGAGCTGGAGCAGGTCCTGACGCGGTCCGCCCTCCTTCTCGGTGCCCCGCTGCACACGGACGCCGGAACCGAGCTCGCATCCCGTTCGCGGGGCACTCCACGCATCGCGAACCGCCTGCTGCGCCGGGTCCAGGACTGGGCCGAGGTCCGCGGGAACGGTCAGCTGGACATGGCGGCCGCCCGGGGCACCCTCGACCTGTTCGAGGTGGACGCCCGCGGGCTGGACCGGCTGGACCAGGCCGTGCTCGTCTCGCTCTGCCGGCGGTTCAACGGGGGACCGGTGGGACTCGGGACCCTCGCGGCGTCGGTGAGCGAGGAGCCCGAGACGGTCGAGACGGTGGTGGAGCCGTTCCTGGTGCGTGAGGGGCTCATGAGCCGCACGCCACGGGGGCGGATCGCGACGGCGAGCGGATTCGCACACGTGGGCATGGAGACGCCCGCGGGCGGACTGCTCTTCACCTGACACGTCGGCCCCGTGATTAGGGCGCCTCTGGGCGATCACCTAGAATGTCCGTGGACCAGAACCTGTGTGAGGAGATTCCCGTGGATCCGTTTCTTTTGATGCTTGTCGTCATGCTGTTGCTGTTCCTTGTGATGAACTACTACGGGAAGCGCAAGACCGCGCAGGTGGCGAACGAGCGCCTCAAGGCGATCCAGGTCGGAAACACCGTCCGGACGCACTCGGGCTTCTTCGGCACGATCGTCGACATCGACGGCGAGACGGTCACCCTCGAGAGCCCTTCCGGCGCCGAGACGACGTGGCACAAGAACGCGATCTTCGGCGCACAGGCGCTGCCGCTCGCCGTGGTCGACGCGGACGACGCCGTCGAGACCATCCCGGGTGCCAGCGCACCGGAAGCCGCGCCGGCCGCGGACCCCGGACTCGACGAGAACCGGCCCGGGCGCCGGGACCTGTGACGGTCCCGCCACCGCCAGACAACGAATAGAGAAGCAGACCGTTGCCCTCCAAACGAACACGACCGTCGCGCCCGCTGGTGGGGCTCGGTCTGGCCATCGTCCTGCTCGTCGGGATCCTGTTCATTGGCGTCCGGTTCTCGGACGCCTCGCTCACCCCGAAGCTGGCCCTCGACCTCGAGGGCGGCACCCAACTGATCCTCACACCCCGAACCTCGGACGGTTCGGAGGTCACGGAGGAGGACATCAACCAGGCCATCAAGATCATTCGGCAGCGCGTGGACGCCTCCGGCGTCGCCGAGGCTGAGATCACCCGGCAGGGCCAGCAGAACATCGTCGTCGCCCTCCCGGGCCAGCCCGACCAGGCAACACTCGACCTGGTGCGGCAGTCCGCCCAGTTGCGTTTCCGGTCCGTAATCTTCATCGGTGCACCCACCCCGATCGATCCCGCCGCGCTGACCGCGCTCGGGGACCAGACGGGTGCCACCGACGGCGGGGACACGGTCACCGACCCCTCCGCGGAGCCGACCGTCCCCCCGACGGTGGAGGAGATCGCGGCCGCCGCGTTCACGGCTGCCGATACCGACGGCGACGGCGTCCTCTCCGACACGCCGACCTCGGAGCCCACTGACAACTCCTCGACCCTCTGGTTCACCGAGCAGCTGGCGTTCGACTACTACGTGCTGGACTGCACCGACCCGGCCAACCTCTCGGGGGGCGACGCGAGCTCCCCGGCGGAGGCTGTGATCGCCTGTGCCCAGAACGGCAGCGCGAAGTACGTCCTCGGCCCGGCCGACGTCGAGGGAACGCAGATCACGAAGGCTGCCTCGGGGCTGGAGACCACGACCACGGGCGCCACAACCAACAACTGGATCGTGACGATGAGCTTCGACGCCGAGGGCAAGCAGGCCTTCGCGACCGCCACCACCCGGCTCATGTCGCTGTCGTCCCCGCAGGACCAGTTCGCGATCGTCCTGGACGGCCTGGTCGTCTCGGCCCCCTCGGTGAGCAACCCGATCGCCAACGGCGAGGCCATGATCTCCGGCACGTTCACCAGGGAGTCGGCGGCCACGCTCGCCAACCAGCTCAACTTCGGTTCCCTGCCCCTCGACTTCGAGGTGCAGAGCGAGGAGCAGATCTCGGCCACCCTCGGTCTCGAGCAGCTGCAGCGCGGGATCCTCGCCGGCCTGATCGGACTCGTGCTCGTGCTGATCTACATGCTGCTGCAGTACCACGCCCTCGCGGCCGTGGCGGCGGCGAGCCTCGGCGTCGCGGCCTTCATCACCTACCTCATGATCACCCTGCTCGGCTGGACAACGGGTTACCGGCTCTCCCTCGCGGGCGTCGCCGGCCTGATCGTCGCGATCGGCATCACGGCGGACTCCTTCATCGTCTACTTCGAGCGCATCCGCGACGAGGTCCGCGAGGGCCGGGGCCTCAGTGACGCCGTCGAGTACGGTTGGGCGCGGGCCAAGCGCACGATCTTTGCCTCCGACGGGGTCAACTTCCTGGCGGCCTTCGTGCTCTACTTCCTCGCCGTCGGCGGGGTGCGCGGCTTCGCCTTCACCCTCGGCCTCACCACCGTGGTCGACCTGCTCGTGGTCATGGCCTTCACCCACCCCGTGATGCGGCTCCTCACGCGCACTCGTTACTTCGGTGAGGGCGGTCGCTGGTCCGGGCTCGACCCCGAACACCTCGGCGCGACCCGGGCGACCTACCGTGGCCGGGGCTCCTTCGCCCGGCCCGCGCCGGCGGCGAAGGTTCCGGCCACGGCGGAGCCCACCGAGGCTGGGGAGGTGCCGCTGTCGGGCCGCACCGGAATGACGATCGCGGAACGGCGGGCGGCTGAGGCGGCGCGGGTGAAGGAAGGGGCACGCGTGGCGGCAGGCAAGGAGGATCAGGACTGATGGCCAGTTTCGCCCAGTTCGGCAACGAGCTGTACACGGGTGCGCGCTCCTACAACATCGTCGGGCGGCGCAAGCTCTGGTTCACGATCGCGATCACCGGAATGCTGCTCTCGTTCCTGGTGCTCGGCACCAAGGGCATCAACCCCGGGATCGAGTTCCGGGGGGGGTCCGAATTCACGCTTACCAACGTCACCTCGAACTCCGGTGATCCTGCCCGCGCCGTGCTGGCCGAGGCGGGAGTCACGGAGGCCGCGCGCATCACCACGGTGGGCACCGATTCGCTGCGAATCCAGACCGAGGAACTCACCGCGGACCAGATAGCCACGGTCCGCCAGGGCCTCGCCGACGCCTACGACCTCGATCTCACCGGGGTGACTTCGACATTCATCGGACCCACGTGGGGTGCGGACGTCACCAGCAAGGCCATCCAGGGACTGGTCATCTTCCTCATCCTGGTGTCCGTGGTCATGGCAGCCTACTTCCGCACATGGAAGATGTCGGCCTCTGCCGTACTCGCGCTGGTCCACGACCTGGTCATCACGGTCGGGTTGTACGCGCTCGTCGGCTTCGAAATGACCCCGGCATCCGTGATCGGGTTCCTCACCATCCTGGGGTACTCGCTCTACGACACGGTGGTGGTCTTCGACAAGGTCAGGGAGAACACCGCCCGGCTGCTCGACCAGGATCGCGTGACCTACGAGGAGGCCGCAAACCTCGCCCTCAACCAGACGCTGGTGCGCTCGATCAACACGTCAATCGTCGGTATCCTGCCCGTGGCCTCGATCCTCTTCGTCGGGACACTGTTGTTGGGGGCCGGTACGCTGCGGGACATCGCGCTCGCCCTGTTCATCGGGATGATCATCTCCACCATCTCGTCGATCTTCATCGCGACGCCGCTCCTCGTGTGGCTGCGAAACCGCGAGGACAAGGTTGGCAACCACACGGCCCGGGTGCTGCGGGCACGCGCCCAGCGCATGGAACGTGGCGAAGCCACGGGAGACGCCATGGCCGCGACCGTCCTCGGGACTACCGTGATCCCTGGGGGTCACCTTGGCCAGACCGCCCAGCCCAAGCGCAAGAAGCGGGAGCAGCGATGACACACCCACTCACGGAGCTCGCGGACCTCGTCCAGGCCAACATCCGCGAGATCCCGGACTACCCGAGCCCGGGCGTCCTGTTCCGGGACATCACACCGCTGCTCGCGAATGGGCCCGCTTTCGGTGCGCTCATCGACGCGCTGGCGGAGCACTACGCGGGCCAGGTCGATGCCGTCGCCGGCCTCGAGTCGCGCGGGTTCATCCTGGCCGCACCGCTGGCGCTGCACCTCGGGGTCGGGATGATCACCGTCCGAAAGGCGGGGAAACTCCCCGGCCCCGTCATCGGGATCGACTACGCGCTGGAGTACGGCACGGCGCGGATGGAGCTCCGGCCCGACACGATCACCCCCGGGCAGCGCGTGCTCGTCATCGACGACGTCCTCGCCACGGGCGGGACGGCGCGCGCGTCCGTGCAACTCGTGGAACAGGCGGGCGGTGTCGTGATCGGCCTGGCGATGCTGATGGAACTCACCGATCTGGGCGGGCGCTCGCGCCTCGAGGGCTACAACGTCGAATCGGTGCTCTTCTACTGAACCAGAACCCCGGACGTAGGATGATCCAATGGCAGAGGATCAGGTCCGGTTGGACGTGGACGCTCCTGCACCGAGCATGCTCTCGCGGCTCGTGCGGTTCGGTTCGCGGAGCCACCAGGTGCCGCTGCCGATAGAACCGCTGGTTTCCGCCCTGTGGTCCAGCCACCCCCGGGCCGACATCGCGGTGCTGCTGAAGGCCTACGATGTGGCCGAGAAGGCGCACAGCGGGCAGACACGGCGGAGCGGCGACCCGTACATCACGCACCCGGTCGCCGTGGCCACGATCCTCGCCGAACTGGGAATGATGCCCGCCACCCTCGCCGCCGCCCTCCTTCACGACACGGTCGAGGACACCGGCTACCCCCTTGCCACGCTGCGTGCCGAGTTCGGGGACGAGATCGCGAACCTCGTCGACGGCGTCACCAAGCTGGACAAGGTCACGTACGGCGACGCGGCGCAGGCCGAGACCGTCCGCAAGATGATCGTGGCCATGTCACGCGACATCCGGGTGCTCGTCATCAAGCTCGCCGACCGCCTGCACAACGCCCGCACCTGGAGGTATGTCTCCCTCGAGTCCGCCGCGCGCAAGGCCCGCGAGACACTCGAGATCTACGCGCCTCTCGCCCACCGCCTCGGCATGAACACGATCAAGTGGGAGCTGGAGGACATCTCCTTCCAGACGCTGTACCCCAAGGTCTACGACGAGATCGTCCACCTGGTGGCCGAGCGGGCGCCGGCCCGCGAGACCTACCTCGCCGCCGTCCGCTCCCAGATCGAGAAGGATCTCGCCGACGCCGGCATCAAGTGCACCGTCACGGGCCGCCCCAAGCACTACTACTCGATCTACCAGAAGATGATCATGCGGGGCCGCGACTTCGACGACATCTACGACCTGGTGGGCGTGCGGGTGTTGGTGGATTCGGTTCGGGACTGCTACGGCTCGCTCGGCATCATGCACGCCCGCTGGAAGCCGCTGCCGGGGCGGTTCAAGGACTACATCGCGATGCCGAAGTTCAACATGTACCAGTCCCTGCACACCACGGTGCTGGGGCCGGGCGGACGGCCCGTGGAGATCCAGATCCGGACTCACGAGCAGCACCGCCGGGCCGAGTACGGCGTCGCCGCGCACTGGAAGTACAAGGAGAACCCGAACAAGTCGCAGCAGGCCGACCCCGGGGACGTCAAGGAGATGACGTGGCTCCGGCAGTTGGTGGACTGGCAGAACGAGACGGCGGACCCGGCCGAGTTCCTCGACTCCCTGCGCTACGAGATGGCCGGCACCCAGGTGTACGTCTTCACCCCGAAGGGCGACGTCATGGCACTCGCCGGCGGAGCCACTCCGGTGGACTTCGCCTATGCCGTGCATACGGAGGTGGGCCACCGGACGGTGGGGGCACGGGTCAACGGGAAACTCGTCCCGCTCGACTCCAAGCTCGAGAACGGGGACACCGTCGAGGTGTTCACCTCCAAGGCCGAGAGTGCGGGACCGTCGCGCGACTGGCTCTCCTTCGTCAGTTCCCCGCGCGCCCGCAACAAGATCAAGGCCTGGTTCACCAAGGAACGCCGCGAGGAGGCCATCGAGGCCGGCAAGTCCCAGCTCGCGCGGGCGATGCGCAAGCAGAACCTCCCGCTCCAGCGCCTCATGAACCACGAATCGCTCACCGCCCTCGCGAACGAAATGCGGCTGGCCGATGTCGCCGCGCTCTACGCCGAGATCGGGGAGAACCATGTCTCGGCGAGCACGGTGGTCTCGCGACTGGTGCGCATGGTCGGGGGGGACGCCGGCGCCGAGGAGGATCTCGCCGAGGCCACCATCCCGGGCACCCGCGTGGTGCGGAACCGCACGACCGACCCGGGGATCGTGGTGGAGGGCATGAACTCCTCCGACGTGTGGGTCAAGGTGGCGCGGTGTTGCACGCCAGTGCCGGGGGACCCGATCATTGGCTTCATCACGCGGGGTTCCGGCATCTCCGTCCACCGGCAGGACTGCGGCAACGTGGAGCAGTTGCTGAACGAGCCCGAGCGGATCATCTCGGTCTCCTGGAACAGGGAGGGCTCCGGGGTCTTCCTCGTGCAGATGCAAGTGGAGGCCCTGGACCGCACCGGTCTGCTCTCCGAGGTCACGCGGGTGCTCTCGGACAACCACGTCAACATCCTCTCCGCGAGCTCCTCGACCTCACGGGACCGGCTGGCGACCCTTCGGTTCACTTTCGAGATGGCGGACACGGACCACCTCGGCCACCTCATGTCCGCGGTGCGACGCATCGACGGCGTCTTCGACGCCTACCGTCTCACCGGGAACCGGAAGAGGTCGGGCGCAGCACCAGCGAACTGAGGCGGCGTGCCCGGGCGGCATGCCGTGAGCGGGCGTGGAGGTTGACGAAGGTGTCGAACTCGGCAGGCGAGCAGTGTGACCGCAGGTCGGTCAGAGCCTGGGCCGCCACGTCGAGCGGGGCGAGCCGGGCGAGGTCGAACGCCGTGCGCAGCCGCGAGGTGCACCGCACGCCGTCCACGGTCTCCACCTCACCAGCGGGCACCTCCATGTAGAACGTCCGAGTCCCGGGCACGGGCAGGCGGGAGGGAAGGCCCACCAGGTCGATCGCGCTTGGGGGCATCCCGGTGTGCAGCCCCCATGCCGTCGTCATGCAGACGACGGCTCCGGCAGGGATGCGGGAACTGAGCGTGTGGGTGGCCAGGTCACCCGGGACGCCGGTCCACGGCGACGCCGAGCCGTCGCAGTGGGCATGGCGCAGCAGCGGGTCCGTCGGATCGACCCTGGTGACGGGGTCGACGGTGTGGGGTTGCAGCCAGGTGAACACCCACTCACGATCCCAGAGGGACGCCCCGTCCGCCGTCGTCATCCACAGGGTGACGAATCCCGTCCTACTCCGAGCGCTGCAACTGCTCCAGCCACGACCGGCGGGCGGCCAGCGCCTCCTCGGCGGCGCTGATGGCCTTGGCATCGCCGGTGGCCCTCGCGGACACGAGTTCGCCCTCGAGCGCGGTGATCGCGTTCTCCAGTTGCGACGCGGCGCCCTCGACCCGCGCCTTCGTCTCCGGGTTGGAACGCCGCCACTCCTGGTCCTCGACGTCCTTGATCGCCTTCTCGACGGCGCGCATCCGGCCCTCGACCTTCGGCACTTCCGCCCGGGGGACCCGGCCCGCGGCGTCCCAGCGGTCCTGCAGCGTCCGCAGGGCGGCCCGCGCGGCCTTGACGTTTCGGACGGGAACCAGGGCCTCGGCTTCCGTGAGGATGACGAGCTTTGCCGCGAGGTTCTGGGAGAACTCCGCGTCCACCATTTTGTTCTGGGAGTCGCGCGAGTCGAAGAAGCGCTGCTGCGCGGCCCGGAAACGCTCCCACAGTGCGTCGTCCTCGTTGCGGCGGGCCCGGCCCGCCGCCCGCCACTCTGTCATGAGGTCGCGGTATTCGCCCGCGGTTCGTCCCCATTCGGTGGACGAGGCCATCGCCTCGGCACGCACCACGATGTCCTCCTTGACCTTCTTGGCGGTGTCCTGGGCGGCGTCGAGGTCCGCGAAGTACTGGCGGCGGTGGCGGTCGAAGGTGGTGCGCGCCTTGGAGAACCGCTTCCACAGTTCGTCCTCGCGCGGCTTGTCGATGCGGGGGCCGTTCTGCTGGGCGGACTTCCAGACGTCAAGCAGCCGGCGGAGTTCCTCGCTCGACGACTTCCACTGGGTCGCCGCCGGATCCTGAGCCGCTATCGCCTCGGCGGCGGCCACGACCTCCTCACGCGCGGCGAAGGCCTCGGTCTTGGCCACCTCCCGCTCCGCCTGGAGCTCGCTGCGGCGGTCGAGCGCGCGCTCCTCCGCGAGCGCGAGTCGCTGGCGGAGGCCCTCCAGGTCGCCAACAGCCTGCGGTTGGACCAGCTGCTCCCGCAGCGACTTCAGGGTCTGGTCGATCTCCTTGGGTGCGATGTGCGGGATGCGCGACTCGAAGAGCTTCACTTGCGCCACGAGGTCGAGGAAGCGGCGGACGTAGAACGCAAGCGCCTCGTCTGCCTGGACATCGGGGAACTGCCCGACGACGCGCTCACCTGACGCCTCACGCACCGAAACGGTGCCGTCGTCGTCCACGCGGCCCCAGCGGGCGGCCTCCGCAGCGTCGTGCGGGTCCATCGGGACCTCCCGCGGGGGTGCGACCCTGCGGACGGGCGGGCGGGGGGCGATCGCAGGTTTCGGCGTCGCAGGAACGACGGGGGCGGGCGCCGCAGCGGCGGGCTCGGGTTCGGGTTCGGGTTCGGGCGTGGGTTCCGGTTCGGGCGTGGGCTCGGGCTCGGGCTCAGGCTGCGGCTCGGGTTCGGGTTCCGGCTCGGGCTCCGCCTCGGTCTCGGGCTCCATCTCGGGAAGCGTCTCGTCAACAAACTCGGCAACGTCCGGTGACACTTCGGTTGTCTCTGGTGCCTCCGGCTCGGTGCTTCTGAGGGGGCTGGTGGGAGTCTCGCTCACGGTGGTCACTCCTTCGATGACGGACGGGGCAGCGCCCCTCCGAAATGGTGTCGCGTTGCACGGTGCGGCCCGGCTGCGGCGCACGATGTGAATCCGAGTCTATTGCACGCCGCCGTGACGACCCACGGGAAGGGGCACCCACCACGACGGATAAACTCAACGGGTGATCCTGGAACGAATTGTCGCCGAAGTGTTCGGTGAGAACTGCTATTTCCTCGCCGCCGATCCGTCGACAACGGCGGTGGTGGTGGACCCCGGCAGCGGAACGGCGCCAGCGGTGGGCAACGCGCTCGAGCGCCACGGCCTCACCCTGGGCTGCGTGCTCCTCACCCACGGGCACCCGGACCACGTGTGGGACGCCGCGGCCGTCGCCGGTGTGGCACCCGTGTACATTGCGGAACCCGACCTGTACCGCCTCGAGAACCCACTTGCTGGATCACCCCTGGCACTCGGCATGGTCGGCCTCTTCCCGCAGCCGTGGACGCGCCCCGCCAACGTCCAGACGCTTCGCCCCGAGTTCTTCGCCGGCGGTGGGTCGGAGCTGGTACCCGGTGTGGCGCTGCGCGCGCTGCCTGCCCCGGGGCACACCGAGGGCTCCACGGTGTACTTCCTCGAGGCCGAGTGGCCGGGCGCCGTCGCGCAGTGGGTGGGGGAGCCTGCCGCCCACGGCACCCAGCCGCTCGCACTCACGGGGGACGTGATCTTCCGCGGCTCCATCGGTCGCGTGGACCTGCCGGGAGGCGACGCGGACGTGATGATGTGGACGCTGCGGACCCTCAAGCAGGTGGTGGACCCGCGCACCTGGTTGCTCCCGGGCCACGGCCAGGGGACAACGATGGTGCACGAGCTCGCGACTAACCCGTTCCTGGCCTCGCGCCGCTGATCACCGCCACCATCTGGAAGGATGGACGTCATGTCCCGCCAGTCCCTCTCCGGCTTTCCCGAGTGGACGCCGTCCGGCCGTGTGGTCGAACAGCACGTGCTCGACCACGTCCGCCGCACCTTCGAACTGCACGGCTTCGCGGGGATCGAGACGCGCGCCGTGGAGCCGCTCGAGGACCTGCTGCGCAAGGGGGAGACGTCGAAGGAGGTCTACGTCCTGCGGCGCCTGCACGACGAGGGGGACACCGCGCGCGAACGGCAACTCGCCCTGCACTTCGACCTGACCGTGCCGCTGGCCCGCTACGTGCTCGAGAACGCGAACTCGCTCGTCTTCCCGTTCAAGCGGTACCAGATCCAGAAGGCGTGGCGGGGTGAGCGCCCCCAGGACGGCCGGTTTCGCGAGTTCACCCAGGCGGACATCGACGTCGTCTGCCAGGACACCCTCCCGTTCCAGTTCGAGGTCGAGATGCCGATCGTGGTGGCGGAGGCCCTGAGCGGGCTCCCGATCCCCCCCTTCAGGATCGGCGTGAACAACCGCAAGGTGTCGCAGGGCTTCTACGAGGCCGCCGGCATCGAGGACGTCGAGGGCGCGCTGCGGACCATCGACAAGCTCTCGAAGATCGGTCCGACGGGCGTCGCCGAGGAACTGGTGGAGGCGGTCGGCGCCACGGCGGGCCAGGCCGAGGCGGCGCTCGCGCTGGCCGCGATCCGTGCGGAGGACGAGTCCTTCGCTGATCAGGTGCTCGCGCTCGGCCACCGCAGCGATCTGCTGGACGAGGGGCTCGAGGAACTGACCCGCGTGGTCGCGGCCGGGGCACGCCACATGCCCGGCGTCCTGGTCGCGGACCTCAGCATCGCCCGCGGCCTCGACTATTACACCGGCACGGTCTACGAGACCACCTTCATCGGCCACGAGGGGCTCGGGTCGGTCAGCAGCGGCGGGCGGTACGACTCGCTGGTGTCGGACGGGAAGCGAACGTTCCCCGGTGTCGGCATGTCGCTCGGCATCTCGCGCATCATGTCGCGGATTCTCGGGGAGAACCTCGTGACCGCCACCCGCTCCGTGCCCACCGCCGTCCTGGTGGCCGTCACCGACGAGGCTTCACGCACGGATTCCGAGGCGGTGGCCCACGCCCTGCGCTCCCGCGGGATTCCCACCGAGACGTCACCCACCGCCGAGAAATTCGGCAAGCAGATCCGCTATGCCGACCGGCGGTCCATCCCGTACGTCTGGTTCCCCCAGACCGGCGAGGTCAAGGACATCCGATCCGGCGATCAGATGGCGGCGGACGCAGCGGTGTGGGAACCTCCAACAGAGGACTGGTGGCCGCGCGTGGTGGCCATGGACGCCCGATGACGGAGAAGACGATGTCGGTTTCGACCCACGGCGCAGTCACGAAGCTGCGCGCGCTGCGGGACCTGCTGGCCGCGGTGGCATTCCCGTTGCAGGTGGACCGCGTTGCTCAGGCGCGCGCCGCGGCCGACCACGTGGTCAATCAGCTGGACGATTACGTCCTGCCCCGCTACGAGCGCCTCGACGCCCCGCTCCTGGCGGTGGTGGGCGGCTCGACCGGTGCCGGGAAGTCGACGCTCGTCAACTCGCTGCTCCGGACGACGGTTGCGGCGTCGTCGGCCATCCGCCCGACGACGCGGCGCCCGCTGCTCCTCCACCACCCCTCCGAGGCGTCCTGGTTCAACGACGACCGCATCCTGCCGTCCCTCGCCCGCGTTCGCGTTTCTCCCGATGCGCCGCCCACGCCCGCCTCGCTGGATCCCAGCGCCCACACCGAACTCGAGATCCGGGCCACAACCGGCCTCCCGCAGGGCCTCGCGATGGTGGATGCCCCCGATGTCGACTCGGTGGTGGACGAGAACCGGCAGGTTGCCGCCCAGCTCCTGGCGGCCGCGGACCTCTGGCTGTTCTTGACCACCGCGTCCCGCTACGCCGACGCCGTGCCATGGGACCTGCTGCATGACGCCGCCTCCCGCAACACTGTGGTGGCCATCATCCTCGACCGCGTGCCGCCGGAGGTCCTGGACGAGGTGCGCACCGACCTGGCCCGGCGGCTCTCCGAGGCGGGCCTCGTGAACGCACCGCTGTTCGCGATCCTCGAGTCCCCCCTCGTGGACAATCGGCTCCCCGAGGCGCAGATCGCGCCGATCCGCGACTGGCTCGGCGGGCTCGCGGCGGATGCGAGCTCCCGCTCCAGGGTGGCGCGGCAGACCCTCGACGGTGCCGTGGAGTCCGTGCTGGACCAGGCCGCGAGGGTGGGCGCGGCCGCCCAGGAGCAGGCGGTCGCCGCTGACCGCCTCCGCGCCCAGGTGGCGGATGCGCGTGATGCCGCGCTGAAGCGTGTGCAGGACGCGACCCTGGACGGTTCGCTGCTGCGGGGTGAGGTCCTCGCCCGCTGGCAGGAGTTCGTTGGTACCGGGGACTTCCTCCGCAGTGTCGAGGCGCAGGTGGGGCGTTTCCGCGACCGGGTGTCGGCCTTCCTGCGCGGTCAGCCGCAGCCCACCGAACCGGTTGAGGCGGCGATAGAGGAGGGCCTGCTCACCCTGCTGGAGTCCGAGGCCCAGCGCGCCGCGGCGGCCCTCGACCACGCGTGGCGCTTCGAGGGCGGTGGTCGCGACCTGCTGGGCTCGGCGCTCAAGGGCATGCCCTCCGACGCGCGCCTGCGGGGCGAGGCGTCGCGACACGTGGTGCGGTGGCAGTCGGACCTGCTGAACCTTGTCCGCGACGAGGGCGCTGACAGGCGCTTCACCGCGCGCATGCTCTCCCTGGGCGTCAACGGGCTCGGCGTCGCCCTCATGATCCTCATCCTCGCCAGCACGGGAGGCGTCATCACCGGCGCCGAGGTGGCTGCGGCCGGGGGCACCGCCGTCGTGGGGCAGAAGCTGCTGGAGGCCGTCTTCGGGGAGGACGCCGTGCGGCGGATGGCGAAACAGGCACGCGTGCAGCTCCATGAGCATGCCCAGAGCCTGCTGGCCTGGTACCTCGCGCCGTTCGACGACCTCCTGGATGCCCTGCCCGTCAAGGCGAATGTGAAGCGGGAGATCGACGCGGCGATCGCCGAGGTCCGCACCGCCCAGGAGGAACTGGCATGAAGGCGCCCACCTTCGCCGAGGAGATCTCCGCACTGACGCGGGCCGTGGACCTCGCGGACGGCCGCCTCTCCGACGCCCCGATCACGGCCGCGCGCCAGACGCTCGAGAAGATCGGGGCGCGCTCCCAACTCGCGCCCGACCGCACGGTCGTGGCGCTCATGGGCGCGACGGGCTCCGGGAAGTCCTCGGTGTTCAACGCGCTCGTCGGCGAGTCGCTGGCCCGCACGGCCGCGACCCGTCCCACCACCCGCCGCCCCTTCGCTGCCACGTGGGGGGAGGGCGCCGCCGAACTGCTGGACTGGCTCGACGTCCCGGACCGCGCAACCCGGCCCGACGACGCCAGCGGGCTGATCCTGCTCGACCTCCCGGACATCGATTCGACCGAGGAGGACCACCGCGAGATCGCGCGGCGGATGTCCGAGGTGGTGGACGTGCTCGTCTGGGTGCTCGACCCGCAGAAGTACGCCGACGCCGTCGTCCACCACGAGTACCTCCGCCCCATGGCGGCGCACGCGGACGTGACGATGGTGGTCCTCAACCAGGCCGACCGTGTGACGCAGCCAGAGGTGGGCAACATCCTGCGGGACCTGCGCCACCTGCTCGCCGCCGATGGGATGCACGGCGTTGAGATCACGGCGGTCTCGGCGCGCACCAGCGCGGGGATCGCCGAGTTGCGCACGCGCATCCACGACATCGCCGCCACCAAGCAGGCACGACTCGCCCGGGCCCGCGGGGACATCCTTCGGGCGGCCCAGCAGCTGGTGTCCGCCGCCGACGGCGCCGCAGCCCCCAGTGGGGCCATCACGGACAAGAACCGGGCGCGTCTGCTGGACGCGTCGTTCCGGGCCGCCGGCATCCCGGCGGTGGCGGCGGCCGTCCGCGGCTCCCAGATCCGCCGCGCCCGCGCCCAGGTGGGGTGGCCGCCGGTGCGTTGGGTCGCGAAGCTGCGGCCGGACCCGCTGCGACGCCTGCACCTCGACCGCAAGGTCTCGGACCCGGCGCTCGCGCGCACGTCGTTGCCCGGGCCCACTCCGGTGCAGGAGGCCGCCGTGCGTTCGAGCGCGCACGCCCTGGTGTCCGGTGCCACCCGGGAGCTGCCGGACATCTGGCGCTCGGGGATCCTCCAGGACGTGGAGGGCCGCATCCCGGCGGTGGTGTCCAACCTGGACTCCGCGATCGCCGCCGTCGACTACGAGCGCGACTCCCGGCCGAAGTGGTGGGTACTGATGGGGACACTGCAGGTGGCCCTCATCACCGCCGCGATCGCTGGGTCGCTCTGGCTGGGCGGGCTGTACCTGATGGACTACCTGCGGATGCCGCCGCCGATCACGCCGATGCTCTGGGAGATCCCCTGGCCGAGCGCCCTGATCATCGGGGGCCTCGCGATCGGGGCGCTGCTGGCACTGCTCTCCATGGTGTTCGCCCGGGTTGGCGGCAACCGGAAGGCCCATCGCGTCACCCGGAGGCTGCGCGAGGCCGTGGCCCGCACGGTGGACCGGCAACTCGTGGCACCGTTGCGCACGGAACTCGACGACTACGAGTACTTCCGGGCCTCGCTGGACACCATCCTGCGGCGGTAACCGACGCGCCGCAGGTCAGTCGAACCGCGCCGCAGGTCAGTCGAAGCGCCGCGTCCGGGCCTCGCTCGTGTGGAAGTTGCGGTGCGGCCGCTCGGTGCGGGGACCGCCGTCCGGCGCGATGCGCAGGGCGCGTCCCGCCACCCGGCTCTTCTGCAGCCGCCGGATCGCGTCGTCGGACGGCTCGGATTCGAACTCCACCAGCGAGAACGTCGGGAAGATGTCGATGCGGCCGATCTCACGGCCGTCGATCCGCCCGTCGCCTGTGAGGGCCCCGACGATACCGCCGGGCTTGACGCCGTCCTTGTGGCCCACCTCCACTCGGTAGCGGATCCCGCCGCCGTCGTGGCGGTCGCGGGTCCGGGCGCCGGCGCCCGCGCGCGGCCCCTTGCCCTCGACACGGGTGCGGCCCTCGCCGCGGTCGCCGCGACCCCCGCCCTGGCCCTCGAACGAGGCGGACAGGAAGTTGCCGTTCTGGTCCACGCTCTCCTCGCGGCGCAGGCGGCCGCCGGGGCTGGTCTGGTCGGGCTCCACGTCCACGGCACGCGCCAGGAGCGCGACCGCCAGGTCGAGCGGGTCGGCGCCGCTGGCCACCACTGCCGCGCGGAAGACCTCGAGGTCTCCCTCCGGGAGGCTGCGCAGCACCAGTCCGATGCGGTGCCTGACGACGTCGGAGGGCGACGGGACCGGCACCTCGGTGAGCTTGGTGTGTGTGAGGCGTTCGATGTTCCGCAGGCGGTCGAACTCCTTGGGGGTGAAGAAGGTCAGGGCCTTGCCCTTGCGGCCCGCGCGGCCGGTGCGTCCGATGCGGTGCACGTAGGACTCCGCCTCGCGCGGAACGTCGAAGTTGACGACCAGGCCGATGCGCTCGACGTCAAGACCGCGGGCGGCCACATCGGTGGCGACCAGTACGTCCAGCGTGCCCTGGCGAAGACGCTCGATGAGCCGCTCCCGTTCCGCCTGGGCGACGTCGCCGGAGATGGACGACGCACGGACGCCCCGTGTGGCGAGCGCGAGCGAGACCTCGTCGGCGGTGGACCGCGTGCGCACGAAGACGAGCGCTGCTTCCTCGCGCCAGACCGACAGGACGCGGGCGAGGGCTTCGACCTTGAAGCGGAAGGGGACGACGGCGTACAGCTGCTCGGTGTTCTCGACGGTCGAGGCCGCGGGGGTCACCTCGATGCGCAGGGGGTCGTGCAGGTGGGTGGCCGCGACGTGCGCGATGGAGGCCGGCATCGTGGCCGAGAAGAGGGCGGTGATTCGCTCCGTGGGGATCGAGGAGGCGATGGTCTCCACGTCCTCGGCGAAACCCATGCGGAGCATCTCGTCGGCCTCGTCCAGGACGAACACGCGCAGTTGGGAGACGTCGAGCGAGCCGCGCTCCATCAGGTCCATGACACGGCCGGGGGTGCCAACCACCACCTGGGCGCCCTGCTTGAGCGCGCGCAACTGTGGGAGGTAGCTGGAGCCGCCGTAGACGGGAATCACCTCGGTGCGCTGATGCGCCGCGAACGAGGCGATGGCGTCGGCCACCTGCATGGCGAGTTCACGGGTGGGGGTGAGGACAAGCGCCTGCACGTGGCGCACGGTGGGGTCCACGTGGGAGAGCAGCGGCAGCCCGAAGGCCGCGGTCTTGCCGGTGCCGGTCTGGGCGATGCCGACGACGTCGCGCCCCTCCAGCAGCGCCGGGATCGCCGAGCGCTGGATGTCGGTGGCCTCGGTGAATCCGAGGTCATCGATGGCGCGCTGCAGGCTTTCCGGCAGCGCAAAGATGTCAAAATGAGTCACAGGAAGCCCTTGGATGTGCCCGGATGTGGGCGGGAGCGGCGAGATGAGCCGCACGTTCCCCCTCAGGCTATCGGCTCCACCTGCACGGCGGGACGTGGGGGTCCCGTGAGGTTCGGCACACGGGCCGCCGACAGCACCGCGACCAGCGCAAACGCGGTCATCGCGGCGAATCCCGGGAGGTACGGGTTCAGGCCGCCACCGAGGAGCGCGGTGAACGTGGCACCGAACAGGGCGAGTGCGAGGGCGGCGCCGGCGCCGTCGGCGATCTGCAGCGCCGCGGAGACCTCGCCGTGCTTCTCGGCCGGGGTGATCTCGAGCGCCAGCACCGCCATCGCGGGGAACACCACACCCATCCCGAGCCCGGCGAACACCCACCCGGCCACCGCCACCTGGGCGGGTACGCCGTCGATGACCACCAGGGCGGAGACGGCGGTCCCCACAGCCACGAGGGCGGCGCCGATCCACGAGGCGCGGTGGCGCGCGTGTGGGTTCGTGAGCCGCCCCTGGATCCACGCGCCGAGCGCCCACGTCACGGAGCCGACGGTGAGGACCAGCCCGGCCGGCCCGGGGTCCCAGCCGCGCTCCCGCTGGAGGAGGAGCGGGAGGAAGGACTCCATCGCGATCACCACGCCGTTGACCAAGAGCCGGGTGGCCACCACCGAGGCGATGCCGTGACGCAGCGCGAACGTCCCCGGTGGGAGGAGGCGCGGCAGGAAGACCACGACGAGAACCAGCGCGACCCCGGCCGGCGCCAGTCCCGCCGGCGACGACGACGTCGCGCCCTGCAGCACCGCCACCGCGGCCGCCACGACGACGGCCGGCAGGATCGTGGAGCGCACGCGCCGGCGGATCGACTGGTCGGGGGAGCGCTGCGCGGCGACGTCGTCGGCGGCACGCAGGAGGGGCCGCAGCATGACGAGCGCGACCACGGCGAGCGGGGCCACCCCGAGGAAGACCAGCCGCCACGTCAGCACCTGCGCGATGTACCCCGCCAGGGGCGGACCCACCAGGGAGGGGACCACCCAGGCGGCGGAGAACGCGGCGAAGAACCGGGGCCGGACCAGCGGTGGGACGATCGCCCCCACGGCGGCGTAGAGCGAGACGGTGAGGACGCCCGTCCCGAGGCCGGTGACCCCGCGGCCGAGGGCCACGAGCGGCATCGTCGGGGCACCGCCCGCCACCAGCAGACCCGCCGTGAAGAGACCCACACCGGTGACCAGCGGGGCTCGGAGGGAGCGCGCGTCGATCCACACGCCCGCGCCCGCGGTTGCCGCGATGTGGCAGGCGAGCGGCAGCCCCATGGCGAGCGCGAAGAAGCGCAGGCCGTCGAGCTCCTCGGCCACCACCGGCATCATCGTGGTGACCGCGAGGTTCTCGAAGGCGCCGAGCGAGATCAGTGCCACCGACCCCACCAGCAGCAACCGCAACACGTCCTCGGACACGTCGCGCTGCGTGTGAGGGAGGGCATCGGGCACGATGCGATTGTCCGCGCGCGATCCGGCTAATATCAAATTGCCCACGCCTGTCTAGCGTTCGGCAACCACAAGGGAAAGGTCACCCCGTGCATCGCACCCACACGGCAGGTTCGCTGTCGAAGTCAGACGTTGGCTCCGTCGTCACCCTGGCCGGCTGGGTGGATCGCCGCCGGGACCACGGCGGTGTCGCGTTCATCGACCTGCGCGACGCCGCGGGGATCGCCCAGGTGGTCATCCGCGAGGAGGTGGCCCACGAGCTGCGCGCGGAGTACGTGCTGCAGGTCAGCGGGCGGGTCGAGATGCGGCCCGAGGGGAACGCGAACCCGAACCTTGCCACCGGCGAGATCGAGGTGATCGCCGACGACGTCGTCGTGCTGAATGCCGCCGCCCCGTTGCCGTTCCAGGTGTCCGAGCACGCCGAGGAGCAGGTGGGCGAGGAGGCGCGCCTCAAGTACCGCTACCTCGACCTGCGCCGGAAGGCGCCGGCGGCCGCCCTGCGGTTGCGTGCGAAGGTCAGCCGGGCGGCGCGCCGGGTGCTGGATGCGCAGGACTTCGTGGAGATCGAGACCCCGACGCTCACGCGGTCCACCCCCGAGGGTGCCCGCGACTTCATCGTGCCGGCGCGCCTTTCCCCGGGCAGCTGGTACGCCCTGCCGCAGTCGCCCCAGCTCTTCAAGCAGTTGCTCATGGTGGCCGGCATGGAGCGGTACTACCAGATCGCCCGCTGCTACCGGGATGAGGACTTCCGTGCGGACCGTCAGCCCGAGTTCACCCAGCTCGACGTCGAGATGAGCTTCGTGGACCAGGACGACGTGATCGCGGTGTCCGAGGAGGTGCTCGTGGCGCTCTGGGACCTCATCGGGTACACGGTCCCCACCCCGATCCCGCGCATGACGTTCAAGGACGCCATGGAGAAGTACGGCACCGACAAGCCGGACCTGCGGTTCGGTCTGGAGCTCACCGACCTCACCGGGTACTTCGCGAACACACCGTTCCGCGTGTTCCAGGCGCCGTACGTGGGCGCCGTCGTGATGCCCGGCGGTGGCTCGCAGCCGCGGCGCACCTTTGACGCCTGGCAGGAGTGGGCGAAGCAACGCGGCGCCCGTGGCCTCGCCTACGTCACGGTCGGGGAGGACGGCACGCTCGGCGGGCCGGTGGCCAAGAACATCACCGAGGCGGAACGTGACGGGCTGGCCGCGGCCGTTGGCGCGCAGCCCGGCGACTGCATCTTCTTCGCCGCGGGCAAGACCGGTGAGGCGCGGGGGTTGCTCGGCGCCGCCCGCCTTGAGATCGGCCGCCGCGTCGGTCTGATCGACGAGAGCGAGTGGTCCTTCGTCTGGGTGGTGGACGCGCCGCTGTTCAAGCCCACCGGCGAGGACGACGACGTCGCCGTGGGTACCGGCGCCTGGACCGCGGTCCACCACGCGTTCACCTCGCCGACGCCGGAGTGGATCGACCGCTTCGAGGAGGCCCCGGGCGAGGCGCTGGCGTACGCCTACGACATCGTCTGCAACGGAAACGAGATCGGCGGCGGGTCCATCCGTATCCACCGTCGCGACGTCCAGCAGCGCGTGTTCGAGGTCATGGGCATCGGGGCCGAGGAGGCGCAGGAGAAGTTCGGCTTCCTCCTCGATGCCTTCAAGTTCGGCGCCCCGCCGCACGGCGGCATCGCATTCGGGTGGGACCGCATCACCGCGCTGCTGACCGGAGCGGAATCGATCCGCGACGTCATCGCGTTCCCGAAGTCCGGGGGCGGCCTCGACCCGCTCACCGGCTCCCCCGCACCGATCACGGTGCAGCAGCGCCGCGAGGCCGGGGTGGACGCCAAGCCGAAGGGCGCGCGGGTCCCCACGGTGGGCTGATCTGGCGTCCAGACGGCGCTCAGGGCCGGGGATCCCGCGAGTCGTAGCGCAGGAAGCCGCTCTGGGCGCGCGCCAGCGCGAGGACCGCGATGACGCCTGCCACCCCGCCCGCCAGTGCGGCCCACGGGAGGGCGAGCTCCCCGAGTGTGCCGGCGACAACGTCGCCGAGCCGCGGGCCCCCCGCCACGTACCCGCTCCAGTCCACCAGGTAGCCGGCGGCCACGGGCCCCACCAGCATGGACACGCTCATCGCGAGGGAGCTGAGGGCGTTCGCGGCTGGCAGCAGTTCCAGCTCGAGGATTCGGGGGTAGATCGCCTGTCGCGCGGGGGAGACGACGCCGAACGCCGCGGAATTGAGGGCCACCAGGGCGTAAAGCACCCACTCGTTGGTGTTGCCGAGCCGGCGCCGGCCCCGGAGAGCGTGTTGCCGACGTACAGCCGACGGAAGTTCGGATGCAGGCGCAGGGGAGTGACGTCAACCAGGAGACCCATGTGGTCGGGCCGTCAGTGGGTGATGCCGAAGCGGTAGTAGATGGGCTTGAGCCACTTCGGCGCCCACCAGTTCATCGTGCCCAGGATCGTCATCGTGGAGGGCACGAGCAGCATGCGCACGAGCGTGGCGTCCACCAGCACGGTCATGGCGAGCGCGAACCCGATCTCCTTGACCACGATGAGCTTGCCGCTCACGAACCCCGCGAAGACGAGCAGCATCACGAGGGCCGCCGACGTGATGATCCGGCCGGACTTCTGCAGTCCGTGCTCCACCGCGTAGTCGTTGTCCCCTGTCTTGTCCCAGAACTCCTTGATCCGCGACAGCAGGAACACCTCGTAGTCCATCGCCAGGCCGAAGCCGAACGCGAACCCGAGGGCCACCACGATCACCTCCATCCCGCCGGGCGGGGTGAAGTCCAGCACCCCGGTGAGGTGCCCCTCCTGGAACACGTACACGGTGATTCCCAGCGAAGCGGCGAGGGAGAGCAGGTTGATGATGAGCGCCTTCAGGGGAACGATCACGGAGCCGGTCATCAGGAAGAGCAGTGAGAACACCGAGATGACCACCAGGCCGGCCGCCAGTGGCAGACCGTCGGCGAGTGCCCCGGTGAAGTCGATGAGGTCGGCGCCGGCGCCTCCCACCCAGTTCTCGAAGCCCGGTTCCAGGTCGCGGAGTTCGCGCACGACGTCGATCGCCGCGGGGGCGGAGGAGTCGATGTCCAGCCGCATTGAGATCAGCTGGTACTCGCCCAGCTCCGTGACCGGGTTGACCCGCTCCACGTGGTCCATCGTCGCGATCTCCGCGGCCCACGCGGTGGCGTCCGCGGCGGAGGCATCGGCCACGATGTAGATGTCCGGGTACTGCAGCGCCGGGAACTTCTCGTCGACGACGTTCATGTAGGCCTGCTGTTCCGTGCCGTCAGGGACGTACTCGAGCGTGTTGGAGCGCAGGTTGATCGACAGCAGCGGGGAGGCGAGGAAGAGGAGGAGCGCCAGCACGGGAAGCAGCACGAGCCACGGGTGGCGGTGCACGCCGCGGGCCAGGCGGGAGAAGACGCCGTCGTCCGGGGAGACGTCACCCAGCGCGGACGCGTGCGCGCCGATCAACGGGAGCTTCCGGAACACGGTCGGCCGCAGCAGGCGCCGCCCGATCAGCGCGAGGCTGGCGGGCACGAGGGTGATGGCGCTCAGGACCGCGAGGAGGACGATGGCGACACCGGCGGAGGCGATCGCCTTCAGCAGGGAGGAATTGATGAAGAGGAGGCCGGAGATGGAGAGTGCGATGGTGATGGCGGAGAAGAGGACCGTCCGGCCCGCGGTGTGGAGGGTCTCCACACTCGCGCGCAGCACCGCCGGGTCGGTCCGTCCCTTCCCAGCCCGCGGCCGCGTGTTCGCCACCTCCCTCTTGAGCTCCTCCCGGAAGCGGGAGACCACCAGGAGGCCGTAGTCGATCGAGAGGGCCAACCCGATGACGGTGAGGACGTTCACGACGTAGCTGTCCAGGTTCATGAGGTACGACGCGCCGTACATCATGGCCATGCCGCTGCCGATGGAGGCGATCGCGCCGATGATCGGCATGGACGCGGAGAGGAAGCCGCCGAACACCAGCACCATCACGAGGAGGGAGAGCGGCAGCGTGATCGCCTCACCCTTGGTGAGGTCGGTCTCCACCTGGTCGATGATCGACGCCGCGAGGAGCGCGTCGCTCGACACGTGGCCACGAACGCCGGTGACGTCGAGGTCCGTGGCCACCTCTCCCAGCCGTTGCTCGACAGCGACGCGGGCGGTGGTCTCGTCACCCTCCGTCAGGCCGTCCTCCAGCTCCACCAGCACCAGGAAACCATCCGCGTCGGTGGACAGGAGCGGTGCCGCGGCCGGGTCCGCCGGGCCGGCCGGGAAGGCGAACGGGTCCCGGACGGTGGCGACGCCGTCGATGGCGGTGAGGTCGTCACGCACGGCCACCATCACCGTGCCCACGTCCACCATCTGCGCCTGGTCGGTCAGGTCCAGCCCCGTGAGCGCGAGGCGCACCGACGTGGGGGAGTCATCCGCGGCGTTGATCCGGGCGTTGGCCGCCGCACTCTCGCTGCCCGGCACCTCGGGCTGTTCCGTGGCGAGCCGATCGAAGAGCCCTTCACCGAACGCCCCGAACGCGAGGGCGAAGGAGCCGGCCGTGACCACCAGCCAGACGAGGATCACCCGGACAGGGTGGTGGGCGCAGACACGTCCGAGGGCCTTCAGCATGGGATCAATCCTCGCACTTTCGGCGGCACGTGTTGTGGTTCCGGAGGTGCGCGGGATTCGTCCGGAGGGTGCCGTTGCGGGTTCCCGGCGTGGGCGTCCACTAGTCTGGGACCGTGGCAACTGATCAGGGCGAGCTGTTCGTGGCGGGCGAGGAGAAGGACTTCCCCGTCCCGCCGCCGCTGGCGAGCCACGGTCCGGCACGCGTGATCGCGATGTGCAACCAGAAGGGCGGGGTCGGCAAGACCACCAGTACGATCAACCTCGCGGCCGCGCTGGCCGAGTACGGCCGCCGCGTCCTCATCGTGGACTTCGATCCCCAGGGCGCCGCGTCCGCCGGCCTCGGCATCAATGCGAACGAACTCGAGGAGACGGTCTACACGCTGCTGATGCACCCGCGCAGCGACATCCGCACCGTCATCAAGCCCACCGCGCTGGAGAACCTCGACGTCGTCCCCGCCAACATCGACCTCTCCGCCGCCGAGGTGCAACTCGTGAACGAGGTGGCCCGGGAGCAGGCGCTCGCCCGCGTGCTGCGGCCGGTGCTGGACGAGTACGACGTCGTCCTCATCGACTGCCAGCCCTCGCTCGGCCTGCTCACCGTCAACGCGCTGACGGCCGCGCACGGCGTGATCATCCCGCTCGAGGCGGAGTACTTCGCCCTGCGCGGCGTCGCGCTGCTGGTGGAGACCATCGACAAGGTGACGGACCGCCTGAACCCGAAACTCCGCGTGGACGGCATCCTCGCCACGATGGTGGACATGCGGACCCTGCACTCCCGCGAGGTCATCGAACGTGTCCGCGAGGCCTTCGGCGACAAGCTCTTCGCCACCAAGATCGCGCGCACGGTGAAGTTCCCGGATGCGTCGGTGGCGAGCGAGCCGATCACCACCTATGCCCCCACCCACTCCGGTGCGGAGGCGTACCGTCGCCTCGCCCGTGAGCTGGTGGCGCGCGGCGATGCCGCCTGAGGACGCGCGCGTCCTCGCCCCCGCCAAACCCGCCGGCCCGGACGCGTTCGAGGTCACCCTCACCAACTTCACGGGGCCTTTCGAACTGCTGCTCACGCTGATCACCAAGCACCGGCTGGACATCACCGAGGTGGCCCTCGCCGAGGTCACGGACGAGTTCCTCTCCTACATGTCCGGACTGGAGGAGTGGGACCTGTCCCGGGCGAGCGAGTTCCTGGTGGTGGCGGCCACGCTCCTTGACCTCAAGGCCGCGCGGCTCCTGCCGCGAGGGGACGTGGAGTCCGAGGAGGACATCGAACTGCTCGAGGCGCGGGACCTCCTCTTCGCCCGACTGCTGGCGTACAAGGCATTCAAGGAGGTCGCGGACCACTTCGCCGGCCTGCTCGAGGCCTCGGCCCGCAGGCTACCCCGGTCCGTGCCGCTCGAACCCGAGTTCGCCGCGCTGCTTCCTGAACTGGTGATGTCGATCGGGTCGGAAGGGCTGGCGGCCCTCGCCGCTCGCGCCCTCGAGCCGAAGCCGGGCCTGCCCGCCGTCGAGCTCGCCCACGTGTACAACCCGACCGTGTCCGTGCACGACGAGGGCGAGACCGTCATGACCCGCCTGCGCCGCCACCACGTGCTGGCGTTCCGCGCGCTCGTCGCCGACGCCGCCAGCACCGCCGTCGTCGTCGCACGGTTCCTCTCGCTGCTCGAGTTGTTCCACGAGGGTGCCGTGACGTTCGAGCAGGCCGAGCCGCTCGGCGAGCTGCAGGTGCGCTGGTCCGGGGGCGAGGGTGAGTACACCGTGGGCGATGACTACGACGACGCCCCGGCGGACGACGACGACGCGTGGGCGGGCGGCGCCCACGCCGTCGCCGACGAAGGCGAGGAGGCCCATGAGTGACTCGTACGAGCCGGTGCCCGACGACGCCGTCCCCGAGCGGCAGCTCGCGGCCCTCGAGGCCATCCTGATGGTGGTCGACGAGCCCATCCCGGCGGCGTCGCTCGCGGAGGCGCTCGGGATGCCGACCGGGCAGGTGGTGGAGCTCCTCGGGGCCCTCGCGGCGGACTACCGCGGGCAGACCGGGCGCCCGCGCGGGTTCGACCTGCGCGAGGTGGCCGGGGGCTGGCGGATCTACTCCGCACCCGAGTTCGCGGACCTGGTGGGCCGGTTCGTCGTCTCCGGCCAGACCGCCCGCCTCACCCACGCGGCCCTGGAGACGATGGCGGTGATCGCCTACAAGCAGCCGATCTCCCGCGGCCAGATCTCGGCGATCCGCGGCGTCAGCGTGGACTCGGTGGTGCGCACGCTGCTCGCTCGCGGGCTGGTGGAGGAGGCCGGGCAGGACGAACCCACCGGCGCGCTCCTCTACGGCACCACGTCATACTTCCTCGAGCGACTCGGATTGGGGTCGCTCGATGACCTGCCACCATTGGCACCGTACCTGCCGCGGCTGGAAGCGCTCGGCGAGGTTGATGAGGAGTACAGATGAAGGACGACGGCGAACGCCTGCAGAAGGTCCTCGCCCACGCCGGGATCGCATCCCGGCGGGTGTGCGAGGAGATGATCGCCGACGGGCGCGTGGAGGTGAACGGCGAGATCGTCACGGAGATGGGCCGGCGGGTGGACCCCGCCGTGGACGTCATCCACGTGGACGGCTCCCGGGTGGTGCTGGACGCCGACCACCTGACGATCGCGTTCAACAAGCCCACCGGCGTGGTCTCCACGATGAGTGACCCCGAGGGCCGCCCGAGCCTGGGGGACTTCACCAGCCGCTACAACACGCGGCTCTACCACGTGGGCCGGCTGGACACGCCCACCCAGGGCCTGATCCTGCTGACCAACGACGGCGAACTGGCCCAGCGCCTCGCCCACCCGAAGTACGAGGTCCCCAAGACGTACCTGGCCACGGTCAACGGGCGGGTCCCGCGCGGCCTCGTCAAGAAGCTGAAGCAGGGCGTGGAGTTGGAGGACGGCGTGGCGCGGGCCGACGCCGTGACCGTGATGGAGACCGCCGCCATGGCCTCCATCATCGAGATCGTGCTCCACGACGGCCGCAACCGGATCGTGCGCCGCATGATGGACGCGGTGGGCCACCCGGTCATCGAGCTGGTGCGCACCCAGGTGGGGCCGATCAGGCTCGGGGACCTGCGCTCGGGACGCTCACGCATCATCACCGGCAACGAGCTCGGCACCCTCATGCGGACCGTGGGCATGTGAGGCCCCGGACTAGGGTGTGACCATGGCGAAATCGGCGGACGTCCGCGGGCCAGTGCTGGTGGTGGGCACGGGGCTGCTCGGCGCATCCATCGGGCTCGCCCTGCGCGAACTGGGCGTCGAGGTGGGGTTGCAGGACATCTCGCCCGCCGCCCTGCACCTCGCGCGTGACCTCGGCGCCGGGACCCCCGCCGGCCCGGACTTTCACCCCGCGCTCGTGGTTGTTGCCACGCCCCCGGACGTCATCGTGCCGGCGGTCGTGGCGGCGCTGCGGGACCATCCCGACGCCGTCGTCACCGACGTCGCCTCGGTCAAGGGTTCACTGGCAGGGCGGGTCGGCGAGCAGGTGGGGGCGGCGGTTGCCCAGTACGTGGGTTCGCATCCGATGGCCGGCCGCGAACGCAGCGGCCCCGCGGCCGCGGACTCGGACCTGTTCCAGGGGCGCACCTGGGTGATCTGCCCACACGAGACCTCGTCCGACGCCGCCGTGGGCGCCGTGCGGGCGCTGGCGATCGCCGTCGGGGCGCTCCCGCGCGTGATGGAGGCCGCCGAGCACGACGCCGCCGTGGCCGCCGTGTCCCACCTGCCGCAACTCGTGGCCTCCCTGACCGCGGCGCGGCTGCGTGAGCTTCCAGCCGAGGCCCTTGCGCTCGCCGGCCAGGGGCTGCGCGACGTCACCCGTATCGCGGCGTCGGATCCCATGATGTGGTCCCCGATCCTGGCGGTGAACTCCGCCGCCGTCCTTCCCCACGCCGAGGCGCTGCTCGCGTCCCTGTCCGACGTCGTCAACGCGCTGCGCACCGCGGCGGCCGAGGGCATGGGGGCACCGGGCGTGATGCGCGTGTTCGCCGGTGCGATCGAGGAGGGCCGCCAGGGCGCCGCCCGCATCCCCGGCAAGCACGGCGGCGCCGCCCGGCGCTACGCCGAGGTGATGGTGTTCGTCCCCGACAAGCCGGGGGAGCTGGGACGGCTGTTCGCCGAGATCGGCCAGGCGGGCATCAACATCGAGGACCTGCGCATGGAGCACGCCGCCGGGGCGAAACTCGGCGTGGCGACGCTCTCGGTCCTGCCGGCTCGCGCCGCGCCCCTGATGGAACATCTGGAGGAACTCGGCTGGAGGGTGATGGTCTCGTGAGCATCGTGATCGCAATCGACGGGCCGTCCGGCTCGGGCAAGTCCACGCTCTCGCGGCGGCTCGCCGCGCACTACGGGCTGCAGTACCTGGACACGGGGTCCATGTACCGCGTCGTCACGGTGTGGTGCATGGACCAGGGCATCGACCTCGACGACCAGGAGGCCGTGGCCCGCGCCGCCCGCGAGATGCCGCTGGACATGGTGACGGACCCAGCGGGCCCGCGCGTCCTCCTCGGCGGTGTGGACGTCACCGAGCGGTTGCACACCGGCGAGGTCTCCACGGTGGTCTCCATTGTCGCGGTCAACCTCGCGGTGCGCGCGGAATTGCGGGACCGCCAGCGTGCCATCATCGATGTCGAGACCACTGCGGGTCGCTCCGGGGGCCGGGGGATCGTGGCCGAGGGCCGGGACATCACCACCGTGGTCGCACCAGACGCGGACGTCCGCATCCTCCTCATCGCTGAGCCCGGGGACCGGCTGGCGCGCCGTGCACGGGAGCGCCACGGCAACGCGGACACGAGGTCGATCGAGGCAACTCGCGACGAGGTGATCCGCCGGGACGCCCAGGACTCGACCGTCTCGGAATTCATGCGCGCGGACGACGGCGTGGTCACCCTCGACAACAGCGGCATGGAGCCGGATGAGACCTTCGCGGCGGCGATCGCGATCGTGGAGTCTCAGCGATGACCAGCCTCGGCCAGTCGGTTCGAGCGGCGGACATCAAACGCTGGGGCCCGGTGTGGTCCCGGCGGGTGGGCTGGTTCCTGGACCACATCTGGTGGAACACCACCGTGCTCGGAGCCGAGAACGTCCCGAGCACCGGACCGGTGATCGTGGCCTCCAACCACATCGGCGTGGTTGACGGGCCGGTGCTCCACGGGGCCATTCCCCGCGGTTCGCACATCATCGTGAAGCAGGAGTTCTTCGACTCGAAACTCGGGTTCCTCATGGACTGGGCAGGGCAGATCCCCGTGGACCGGTCCTCCGGCCGGGCCGCCCTCGTGGTGGTGCTCGAGATGCTGAAGGAGGGCCGCGTGGTGGGGATCTTCCCAGAGGGCACCCGCGGCACGGGCGACGTGCAGTCCGTCAGGGCCGGAGTCGCCTGGCTGGCGCTCAACTCCGGGGCGCCCTTGGTGCCCGCTGCGTGCCTGGGCACCCGGCCCGCCGGGGCCACGGTGGGGCACGTCCCGAAGCCTCGGGCGCACCTCCACGTGGTGTTCGGCGAGCCGCTGACCCTGCCGGCGGACCTGCCGCGCGGAAAGGCCGGCACGCAGGAGGCCATGCGGCTCGTGTCCGAGCACATGACGGCTCACGTGGCGGACGCGGTGGCCCGCACCGGCATCGCACTGCCCGGCGACGCCGGCACGCGGGACTGACCACGCTCTTCCCGCCCCGATTGGGCGGCGCTCCCCGCGTGGGACAATTGCGCAGTGAACCACAACGACATCCCCGACGTCACCCCTGACGAGGAATTGGTCCCCTTCGAGGTGGACGACGCCGAGGCCGACCAGCGGGCCGCGGCGCTGCGGGCCGGTCTGGCCGAGTTCGAGCTCTCCGAGGAGGACCGCGCGCTCCTGGAGGAGGGCGGCGACGGCGGCGCGACAGTGCGGGCCCGGCCCGGCCTGCCGGTCCTGGCGGTGGTCGGGCGGCCGAACGTGGGCAAGTCGACGCTGGTCAACCGCATTCTCGGGCGCCGTGAGGCGGTGGTCCAGGACACCCCCGGGGTGACCCGCGACCGCGTGAAGTACCCGGCGGAATGGGCCGGGCGCGAATTCACGGTGGTGGACACGGGTGGCTGGGAGGTGGACGTCGCGGGCATCGACGCTCGCGTCGCCGAGCAGGCGGAGGTGGCCGTGGAACTGGCTGACGCCGTGCTGCTGGTGGTGGACGGCACCGTGGGAGCGACGGAAACCGACACGCAGGTGATCCGGATGCTGCGCCGTGAGGGCAAGCCGGTGGTGCTCGCCGCCAACAAGGTGGACGGGGCCACCGGGGAGTCGGACGCCGCGACGCTCTGGTCGCTGGGTCTCGGACAGCCGTACGCGATCTCGGCGCTGCACGGCCGCGGCATCGGTGACCTGCTCGACGCCGCACTCGCGGTGCTGCCGGCGGTGTCCGCCGTCGCCGGGCCGCAGCCGGAGGGCGGGCCGCGGCGCGTGGCCCTGGTGGGCCGCCCCAACGTGGGGAAGTCATCGCTGCTGAATGCGGTGGCCGGCGCCGAGCGTGTGGTGGTGCACGACGTTCCCGGTACGACGCGCGATCCCGTGGACGAGATCATCACGCTCGGCGGGCGCCAGTGGATGTTCGTGGACACGGCCGGGATCCGGCGCCGGGTGCACCAGACGTCGGGTGCGGACTTCTACGCCTCGCTGCGCACCCAGTCCGCCATCGAGAAGGCCGAGGTGTGCGTGGTGCTCGTGGACGCCTCCGAGGCGCTCACCGAGCAGGACGTCCGTGTGATCCAGCAGGTGATCGATGCCGGGCGCGCGCTCGTGATTGCCTACAACAAGTGGGACCTGATGGAGGACGAGCGGCGCTACTACCTCGACAAGGAGATCGACAAGGAGCTCGTGCAGATGCAGTGGGCTCCGCGCGTGAACTTCTCGGCCAAGACGCGCTGGCATGTGGACCGCCTGGTCCGCGCCCTCGACACCTCCCTCGAATCGTGGGACCAGCGCATCTCCACGGGGCGCCTGAACGCGTTCCTCGGCGAGTTGGCCGCGGCGAACCCGCATCCGGTTCGGGGCGGCAAGCAGCCGCGCATCCTTTTCGCCACCCAGGCGTCCAACAGGCCCCCACGGTTCGTGATTTTCTCCACCGGCTTCATCGAGGCCGGGTACCGGCGCTTCATCGAGCGGCGCCTGCGCGAGACGTTCGGATTCGAGGGCACGCCCATCGAGATCTCGGTGCGAGTGCGGGAGAAGCGCAAGCGCTGATCCGGCACGCTATTCGTCACGGGAGCCCCCGTCACGGGAGCCCCGTACGCGCCGCGTCGCACCCAACGGCGAGCCACACACAGTCCCACCCCCGCCGCAGCCCGCTCTCGACTTGCGATCTGGGACTTTGTACCCAATACTGCTCCCACCTGATGGGGGTGCGCGATGGACGATCCGGCGGTGGCCAAAGGGGCCGACCCGTACGAGGCGATCCGGCGTGTCGCGGAGGAGGCGCTCGAGTCCGAGGACTGGCCGGACGCCGACCGGAACTACGCCGAGCTGAACCGCGCCGGCGCCCTCACACCCGGCGACGCGCGTCGGTGGGTGACAGCGCTCGAGCACGCGGGTGCGGGCCACCGCGATGCCTCGACCCTGCGCCAGCTGGCGGAGTGCTTCCCGGACGAGGACGACGTCGTGGAGTTCGTGGCAGGAGAGTTGTGGCGGCGAGCGGAGGAACTCTCCGAGGCCGCCGGCCCCGCCGCTGACCTGACCATGGCCCAGCTCGCGTGGGGGTCGGCGCTCATGTTGGCGCCGCCACTCGCCAGGTCCGACGATGACGCGATCCGCATGATCGGGCTGCTCGACCGTCTCTACCAGGCTGGACGGCGGAGTCCGAACCCGATCGGGACCTTCTCCGAGTTCGAACAGGCCCTTCTCCTGTTCGCCGCCGCCGGGCCGCAGGCGACCCTGCGTGCGGCCGACCTGCTGTCCGCGGAGGATCCCCAGCTCGCCCTCGACCTCGTGGCGGGGAGGGACGAGAGCGCCGAGACGGTCCTCGTCTCGGCCGTGGCTTCCAGCGAGCTCGATGACTTCTCCAGAGCCGCCACCCTCTTCGACCACTTGGCGATCCGCTGGGGGATCATGCCGCGGGACATGGACGTGGAGGACCGCAGCCGCTGGGTCCAGGCGATGACCGACGTCGGGCGCTTCGAGGAGGCGGAGTTGGCGTGCGGGCGCACTATCGCGACGCTGGAGGGCGACGGCGGCAGCCGGTGGCGCCGCGGGGGTCACCCCGGACAGCCTGGACCACTGGCGTCACACCTACCGGTTGCTCGCCTTCCGGTTGGCGTCGCAGCGGGGCCGCCACCGGGAGGCCTGGGCCCACCTCCGGGCCGCCGGGGACTTCCCGGACGAGGGCCAGACCGCCGAGTTGCGGCGCTCCATCCTGCGGGTCCGGCTCCCGTTCGCCAGTCGGGAGAACGTGGCGGTCATCGTGGAGGAGCTCGCGCGCATGGCCGAGCTCGACCCGTGTGACACCACCTATGCCGAGGCGTGCCTGTGGGCGTGGATGCAGTGGGGATCGGCCCCCGGCACGGGGGAGGGCGAGAACCCCTTCGCCGGGGCGCGGTTCCGGGGGCAGGCTGCGGCACGCGCCATCCTCGCCCGGGCGGACTGCCCGTTCGGCAGTCGCCAGCGCCTCCGGGTGGCGCTGCTTGCCGGCGACGACGACAGGGCGGCCCGAATGCTCGAGCTCGATCCCATTTCGGACACCGAGCCGTGGACCGTCAAGGTGCTCGCAGCGATGCTGGCGTTGCGTCGGGGGGACGACGCCACCGCCCACCAGATGTTGGGTGAGTCGCTGCCGCAACGGCGCCACGACGTCGAACTGCGGGTGCTGGCCGCCCAGGCCGCGCTGATCAGCGGGGACTACAAGGACGCCCTGCGGCAGGCCATGTCGCTGACCGACGGCGTCCCCGAGCACATCCTCGAGCGCACCATCCGCGCCGAGTGCGAGTTCGAGTCCGCGCTCGCGATGGCAAACGACGTCGAGGGCGCCAAGGACTCGGTGGAGAACGTCCAGCGGCTGATGTCCGCCGTCAAACACTACCGGCGGACGGCCGACCTCCACCGGGACACCACCGAGTACCTGTCGACGGGGCGTGCGCGGCCGGGTGCGGTGATCGGGTCCGAGCCGCTGGCGCCACGACTGTACGCGGAGATCTGCCGGCGCGGGATGCATGCCGCGATCCTCGCCCAGGAGGGGCTGGCCCGACTCGGGCTCAGGGGCGACCGGCAGCTCGTGATGGATGCGCGGGACCTCACGCACCACCTGCGGTCCGTCGACCGGGAGTGCTGCCGCCGGGCCTCGACCACACGGGGACGGCGGCTGCTTCACCAGATCCGGCACCTCCCGGACCGGGACGAGGCGGCCAGGCTGGCGATGCTCATGATCTCCTACCAGAAGGCGAGGTGGCAGAGGCGCGCGCAGAACGCCCTCTTCCTCGCGCTGGGTGCGACGGTGGCGTGGCTTGCCGTCTCCGACCAGTTGCCGGGTGAAAGCTCCGATTCCATCCGTGTCATGGTGCTCGCCGTTGGCGTCCTGCTGCTCCTGATGCCCTTCGCCCGGAGCCTGAAGGTGGGGGTGGTGGAGCTCAGCAGGGATGCGCCGAGTGCGCGCTCTCGGGTCGCTCGAAGTCGATGCGGACCAGCAGGCTCCTGCTCCGCAGTCATCATCTCGGGACGTTCGCGCTCCCGTCGCCGCCCGACAAGGGGCGGCGCGCGCACGAGAGCGCACGCGAGACCGGGCCTGCGGAGCCGAGGGCAACGAGCCCACTCGGGGTGAATGCGTAGGTGCTTGAGCGCTACTGGGTGGACTGCGCGCGCAGGAACTTGCTGTCGTCGTTGACGTACGCGTAGTAGAGCCCGATGAGGAGGCCCCCTCCCACGTAGTTGCCGAGGAGGGCGATTCCGACGTTCCCGGCCGCGAGGCCGACGTCGATGCCTTGCTCGAGGCCGATGATCATGAAGAGGACGGTGTTGGCCACGGAGTGCTCGAAGCCGGCGAACGCGAAGACGAACACGGACATCACCATGGCGAGGCTCTTGGTGAGGTCGTCCTTGATGAGGCCGTTGTAGACCAGCAGCATCGCAAGGTTGATCATCAGGTTGCAGAACACGGCGCGGACGAAGAGGTCACCCCAGCCGGCAATGCCTTCGCTGACGTACGCCAGTTTGACCTCGACCGCATGGTCCATCTCCTCGAGGACCGGCCCCGAGATGAGGCTGCTGAAGCGGAAGAGAACCGCGACCAGCAGGCCGCCGAGGACGTTGCCGAGGTAGCAGAACAGCAGCAGGCGGACCGCACGCCACCATCGCGTGCGGTGGTAGTAGGCGCCGACGGTGACGATCATCATGTTCGAGGTCAGGAGTTCCGACTTCGTGTAGTAGATGAAGACCAGCGCCCAGCCGAAGACGAGCGCGCCGACCACCTTGCCGACGCTGTGGAGGGAGAGGCTCTCGTACTGCACGGCGCCGAAGGCGGCCACGGTGGTGTAGTACACCGAGTAGAAGATGCCAATGAGAATCCCGGCCATGCCCGCGCGTTGCAGGTACCGCTGCAGGAGCTGACCGGACATGATCGTCTTCGTTTCCAGCGCCTCCAGTGCGGTGCTGATGAAGAGCTTGCCGGGGAAGAGGCTGGAGGAGGTGTCAGAGCTCACAGCGGCAAGGCTGCCACGGGGTTGGCACGTGCGGCCGGTTTTCGCGGCCCCGATTTCCGACGCCGTGGGCTGGCTCCGCCGTCGAGTGCGGTTCGGCCCGGCATCGTCATCCGGCGATCGCGCGGCAGAAGCGAGTTGGGAACGTGAGCGCGGTTTGCCCTATAGTTGAGAGGCCCGCTTCGCGACGGTTCGCGAGGAACGGCGGGCGACGGGCTGTGGCGCAGTTTGGTAGCGCACTTGACTGGGGGTCAAGGGGTCGCAGGTTCAAATCCTGTCAGCCCGACGACATAAGTGCAGGTCAGAGAGCCGAGAGGGCCGCCCCCGCTAGTCCCGGGGACGGCCCTCTCACACATCTCTCACAGTTTGCGTCAATCCGGGTGGTCGCTACCGCCCGGCGCAGTGGCGATGTAGCCACCGAAGTCCTTAACCATGACGACGGTACCGCTGGTCGTAGTCGTCGCGAACGCCCCGGGATAGACGAGGGGGTCAAGCAGGACAGCTAGGTAGCCGAGAGCGACGGCTTCAGCTTCGTCGAGTGCGGGCCACTTGCCCGCGCCCAGTTGGGCCGAGAAGTCGCAGAACGTCCCTAGTAGCGAGCGAGCGACTCCGGCAGGCGAGACGTCCGCCTGCTCGCCGACTCTGGTGTCGGTCAGGTGCGCAACGCGCTTGTTGACGTCATCCCGAAGCCCGTCTGGCAGCGATCCTTTGCCGATCCACTTCGCGTAGAAGTGCTGGGCAAACACGTCGTCCTGCTGTGGATTCTTTGGGATCGGTCGGAGGAAGTTGTCGAGTGACCGGGCGTGGATGAGGAACGACTCCAGGTGGGCGTTGTTCGTGACGGTATCCGCGAGGGGTGGGGTTAGTCGGCGCGCCGTTTCGACGAGCATGTTGACTTCGTAGGCGACGTGTTCAGCCATGCCGTCCAGGTTGGGCATGTTGGCAGCCTAAGGCCATACCGGCGCTGAGCCGGTGGCCGTGCGACTAGTCCTCGCGCGGCATCCCGTCAGAGTCCGGCGGCGTACAGCGCGCCCAACCTCTCACCAACCGCCGAGATCCCGCCCGCCGTGGCCCGGCCGTACCTCTCGTGCAGGACCTCCGTCGTGTGACCCAGCCACGCGGCGACGTCGACGGCAGGCATCCCGGCGTTGAGGAGCGTGTCCGCGAGGGTGTGCCGGGTGGCGTGCAGGTGGATCACCGAGACGCCGGCATCCCGGCAGAGCGCCCGGAACCGGTCCGAGTACCACTCGGGCCGTGGTGGCTTCCCGGCGCTGTCCACGACGACCAGGCCGCTGTCAAGGTACGCGGGACCGAGAGCGAGCCGATCGGCTGCCTGACGGGCCCGGAGACCCCGCAGCGCGGCCGTCACACCCGGGACCAGACCCACGGGGACCGTGCGCCGTGACTGCCCACTCTTGGGTTCGTCCACGGTGTCTGTCGTGGGGGTGACAGCCACGCGCGCTTGCTCGATCCGGACCGTGCCCGCGTCAAGGTCGACGTCAGACCACCGCAGCCCGAGGACCTCCGACCGGCGCAGCCCGGCGAGTGACAACAGCCACGCCCCGGCGAGCCGATCCGTCAGGACGTGCTCACGGAACTGGGAGGTTTCCGCCGCGGTCCACCGTTGCACGTCCACGCGCCGCTGCCGGGGTCGCTTGACCAGGCGGGCGACGTTCCGCGTCACGAGACCCTCACGGGCTGCGAGATCCAGCGCCTGCGAGAGCGCCCCAAGCGTGGCGACGACGGAGCGCGGGGACAATCCCTGGCCGCGGTGCCCACCCTCACGGGCCATCCAGTCGACCAGACAGTCAGCGTCCGCGATCGTGAGATCCTGCACGTGCCGCTTGCCGAGCTGCTTCCGGACCGGCACGAGCACGTCACGGTATCCCTGCACGGTGACCGGCCGGACGTCACGCCGTCCCGCGATCCAACGATCCAGCAGCGCGTCAAGAGTCTCGCCGTCGCGGGGAACATAGTTGCCGCGGGCGACGTCCGCGCGGATCTTCGCCAGTTGAGCGCGCGCTTCCCGCTTGGTCCGGTGTGTGGACGTGACCTGTCGACGGCGGCCGTCGGGGTGGTGTCCCGCGTCCACCACGACCCGCCAGCGCACCGTGCCGTCAGCGGCCTTCACTTCCCGGATCGGCTCTGCACCCCTGCTGCTCTTGCTCATGATTCATGCTTCCTGTCGTCGTACGGCGCGAGAAGTCCCCGCCGCCGTGCTTCCGCGATGTACCGGTCAGCGGTCCGGCTGCTGATCGCGAGCGCCGCACAGACGGCCGCGCGGGGCGCTTCCCCGTGCAGCCGTGCCCGTGCGTAGACCGTTGCGACGTCCTCAGCGCTCGTGCTCGGGCCGTGACCCTTCCGTCGTGGCTGCGCTGCCAGAGCCTCACCTGACGCGGTGAGAGCGTCCACAAGCTCCCCGACCGTCCCGGGGCGCAGGTGGGTCCAGTGGTAGACAGCCGCCGCCAGGGCCGCCACCGGGAACGTCCTGAGCCGGTTCACCGTGAGTACGGCGTCCCGCTTCGGGGTGCCCTCGCGCGGTTCGAGACGTAACCCGGTGATCCTGGGCTCGCCGTTCACGAGATCCGCCCGCAGGTCGACACGGAACGTCTCCCACCCGGGCAGGGGGTCGACGAGCTGCACCCACCCTCCCTCCAGCAGATCCATGCGCGGGATCTCGATCGGCTGGTGTGCCATCACTCCTCCTCTTACGCGCCACCCTGCGGAGACGACGTGGCGCGCTTAGGACTAGCGTACCCCAGTCCCGCACGCAACACTAGGCTCGTGGTGACCCGCGACGGCGCGATCCCGGTCACTAGCCACACCTATGCCGGGAACCGCAACGATGTCAGCCAGTTCACCACCGTGCTGGACGAGCTCACCTCCCGCCACGGCGCCCTGCTCGATCACCAAGGCGGCGGCGGGGAACGACAGC
>JADGOQ010000120.1 GCA_017882885.1 Actinomycetales bacterium
CGCGAGGGCGGGACGCACCGACTCAGCGGCCTCCGCGCGAGCGACCACCGCCATGATCCCCGCGATCTCCTCCTGCTCCTCGTCGAGCGCCGCCAGTCCCGCGAGCGCCTCCCGGCGGCGCTCCAGCGCCGCGGCCAGCCCTCCCGCACGCCTGAGCGCCTCCTCCGCATGGTCGGCGGACGCCCGCGCCCGGGCGAGGGAGGCCGCCGCCTCGTCGTGGCGGGCCGTCGCCTGCTCGGCGAGCGCGGCGGCGCGCAGGGCGAGGTCGTCGAGGTCGGTGCGCTCCGTCACGGTGACCGGCTCATCGGACAGGCCGCAGCGCCACATGTGGGCGGCCGCCGACTGCACCCGCTGCACCTGGTCGCCCACGGTCCGCCCCGCCTGTGCCGCGGCCTCACGGAGCCGGTCCTGCGTGAGCTCGTAGATCCGCGTCCCGAAGACGTCCTGGAGCACCTTGCGGCGGTCCTCGGGCGCTGTCGTCAGGAAGGTCGCGAACTTCCCCTGGGGGAGGACGACCGTCTGGGTGAACTGCTCGCGGGTGAGCTGCACCAGCTCGAGGACCGTGGCGCCCGTCTCGGCCACGTTGGCCGTCACGGGTTCGCCCGCTCCCGGGACACCGATCTGCTCCTCGCCGGCGAGGCGGAACAGCCGCGCCGTGGCGTTCGCCTTCGTGGTCCCGCTGCCGCGTTGCTTCGCGCGGCGGTACTCCGGGGTCCGGATGACGCGGAAGATCCCGCGGGCGTTGGAGAAGACCAGGTCCACGAACGGCTCGACGTCGGCGGCGGCGTGGCCCGAGACCATCCGCTCCTTCATCTCGTCACGCGCCCCGTACAGCGCGAACTCGATGGCGTCGATCAGCGTGGACTTGCCGGAGCCGGTGGGCCCGTTCAGCAGGAAGAGGCCGGAGACGGAGAGCGCGTCGAAGTCGATCTCGTGCTGACCGGGGAAGGGCCCGATGGCCCGGAGGACCAGGCGGTGGAATCGCATCAGGCGGACCGTCCGAGGGCCTCCGCCGCCTCATAGGCACCGCGCAGTACCACTGTTTCCGCGTCGGACGGGTCGGAGCCGGTGACGTCCTGGACGAAGGAGCCGAGCACCTCCATGGGGTCGCTCGCCGGGGTCACGCGCCGGGACCCGAGGGGGCGCTGGTCCGCCTCGGGGGTGTGCAGCGTGACGAGCGCGTGTGGGAAGCGCTCCAGCAGCCGCTCCCGCATCCGCTCGGGGCGGTGCGGGTCGGTGATCTCGAACTTGCACCAGGTGCCCGCGAGGTGGTCGAACCCGCCCGAGAGCACCTCGGCCAGGGTGCCGCGGACCTGGCTCAGGCTCCGCAGCACCGGTGCGGGCACCACCTCGACGGCCGGAGCGTGTCCGGCCGCCAGGTCCACGAGCACCGCCGACTTGCGGTGGTCTCGTTCCGAGAAGGAGAAGGCCACGGGCGAGCCGGCGTACCGCGCCAGGCACCGGGCGCGGACCTGTTGCGGGCCGTGCAGGTGGCCGAGCGCGAGGTAGTCGACCCCGGACCCGAAGACGCCGGCCGGCACCGCGCCCACACCGCCCACGCGGATGTCCCGCTCGGACTCGCTCTCGGCGGCCCCGGTCACGAAGGCGTGCGCCATCACGACCGCCGGGATCCGCCGCCCGGCGGCGCGGCGCCGTCGGGCCAGGTCGGCGTTCACACGCGTCATGGCAGCGGAGATGACCGCCTCGTGGGACCGCGGGAGCGGGTCGTCGCCGTCGGCGAGGTCCCCGCGGGTCATCTCGGGGTCGAGGTACGGCAGCGCGTACACGAGGGCGGCGTCGTCGCCGAGGGCCACCGGCGTGGCCACGCCGGCCACGCACGAGCGGACGACGAGCGCGTCGGCGTACAGCGAGGAGCCGAATCCCAGCCGCGTGGCGGAGTCGTGGTTGCCGGGCGTCATGATCACCCGGGTGCGCGCGCACAGCCGCCCGAGCGTGTCGGACAGGAGTTCCACCGAGTCGAGCGGGGGGACGGCGCGGTCGTAGACATCCCCGCTGACGACGACCGCGTCGACCGACTCGCTGCGCACCACCTCGACGAGGTGGTCGAACCACGCCTCGTGCGCGTCGTGGAGGCTCACCCCGTGCAGGGTGCGCCCGATGTGCCAGTCGGAGGTGTGGAGGATGCGCATGCGACCACCGTATGGCGGCCCACTGACACGAACGTCAGTCATCCACCGAGCCCAGCTGTTCGAGGACCGCGGGGTGCAGCCGGCGGTTGGTCGCGACGGCGTTGCCGCCCCACGGCCCCGCCACGCCGTCGAGCGAGGTGAAGGTACCGCCGGCCTCCTCGACGATCGGCACGAGGGCTGCCATGTCGTAGACCGCGAGCTCTGGCTCGCAGGCGATGTCCACCGCGCCCTCCGCCACGAGCATGTAGGACCAGAAGTCGCCGTAGGCACGGGTGCGCCAGCACGACTGCGCGAGTCCGAGGAACGCGCGCAGCTGCCCGCGCTCGGCCCAGCCGCCGAGGGAGGAGTAGGAGAGGGAGGCGTCGGCGATCCGGGACACGCCGGACACGTGGATCCGGTGGGCGGCGGAGAGCGCCCGGCCCGACCAGGCGCCGTTGCCTGTTGACGCCCACCACCGGCGGCCCAGGGCCGGCGCGGAGACCAGCCCCACCTCCACACGCCCGTCCTGCGCGAGGCCGATCAGGGTGGCCCACACCGGGACGCCGCGCACGAAGTTGTGGGTGCCGTCGATCGGGTCGATGATCCACTGCCGCGGCGAGTGCCCGGTCGTGCCGAACTCCTCACCGGTGATCGCATCGCGCGGGCGGGTGCGCTGCAGCTGGGAGCGCACCACCGTCTCGGCGGAACGGTCCGCGTCGGTGACGAGGGTTGTGTCCGGTTTCGTCTCCACGGCGAGGTCCTGCGCGTGGAACCGCTCCATCGTGATCGCGTCGACCTGGTCGGCGATCACGTGTGCGAGGCGCAGGTCGTCGTCGAATCCCATGCCTGCCACGTTATCGTGCGGCGAGCAGCCTTCTGTAGGAGCCGAGCCGGGCGCGGCGGTATTCGAGGTCCTCCGGCGCCAGCGCGGTGGGCGAGCCCCCCGCCCATTGGTCGAGCGCGCAGTCCGGGGCGGCCGCCGCGTGGCTGCAGTCGCGCGGGCACGCGGCAGCGGCCGCGGCGAGGTCCGTGAAGCCGCGCAGCAGGTCGCCGGGACCAACGTGCGCGAGCCCGAAGGAGCGTATCCCGGGCGTGTCGATGACAAGGCCGCCTCCCGGCAGCGGGAACGCGACGGCGGAGGAGGAGGTGTGCCGCCCGCGCCCCGTGACGTCGTTGACGTCGCCCGTCGACCGGGCCGCCCCCGGGACGAGCTGGTTGACCAGCGTCGACTTCCCGACCCCGGAGTGGCCCACGAGCACGGACACCTCGCCCGCGAGCGCCGCGCGGAGGTCGTCCAGACCGTCGATCGCCGCGTCGCCCCGCCGGGTCACGACGACGCCCAGGTCCAGCGCCCGGTACTGCCGCAGGAACTCGTCGGGGCTGGCGAGGTCCGCCTTGGTGAGCAACAGGAGCGGCCGCATGCCGGCGTCGTACGCCGCCACGAGGAACCGGTCCACCAGGCCCGGGCGCGGCGGCGGGTCGGCCAACGCCGTGACGATCACGAGTTGCGTGGCGTTCGCGACGACGGCGCGCTCCACCCCCACGGCGTCACCGTCCTCGGCGCTGCGCCGCAGCGTGGTGGAGCGGTCGTCGACGGCGACGACGCGCGCCAGCGAGTCCTTGCGGCCCGTGAGGTCGCCCACCACCGCGACCCGGTCGCCGACGACGATGGACCCGCGTCCCAGCTCCCGTGCCTTCATGGCCACGAGTTGCACGCCGTCGTCCGTCATGAGGGCGTAGCGTCCCCGGTCCACGGCGGTCACGCGCGCCCGGACCGCCGCGCTGCGGTCGGGGCGGGTCTTGGTGCGCGGGCGGGACCCCTTGCCCGGACGAACCCGCACCCGCGCGTCGTCGGTCCCGATGTCCCGGCTCATGCCGCGCGTGTCACTCGGCCTCGTACTCCGCCCTGACCGCCGCCTTCGCGTCCCGCAGGTCCACGCGGTGGTCGACGAAGTTGTGGTAGCGCCAGCCCACCGAGGGCTTCCCGTCCCTGTCCACCGCGGCGAGCAGCAGGCCCCCGCCGAGGCCGAGGCCGCGCAGCAGCCCACGGAGCCTGTCCTTGCGCTCCTCGGGGTCGCCCCCCTGCCACACGGGGTTGTTCACCAGTGTGACGGGGATGTTGAGGACGGCGAGGGTGAGGGCGGCGGTGCGCGGGCGGCGCCCGGTGGCCAGGCAGAGGCCGGCGATCGCGCTGATCGCCCCGGTGACGCGGGTCAGCATGGTCGCGTCCGCGCTCAGGACGGGTGGCACGCCTGCCCGCTCCAGCAGGGGCTGCACCCTGGCGAACTTCTGGACATGGCTCTGGGGCTTGCGGACGGCGTCGATGCCGTCCGCGACGAAGTACGCGGCCAGCATCGGGCGCGCGATCAGTCGGGTGACGCTCATGGTTCATTGCTACAGCAGGTTGGCCCCGCCCGCCAGTGTCCTCGGTGAATTCGAGGCCGCGAAACTGCGCGAGGGCGCCGGACGGGCCCGGGCCGGAATGACCGCGCCGCCGGCGGTGTTGAAGCCTGTGTGACGACCAAGCTGTCCCGTGGTGCAACCACCCGCGCGCCCGGGACCCCCGACCGGCTAGGCTCGTGGATGATGGTCGATTCGCGGGATGACGAAGGCGGGGCTCTGGAACTGAGCGCGCAGGATCTGTTCGAAGCACAGGCGTTGCCCTACCTCGACCAGCTCTACGGTGCCGCGCTGCGCATGACCCGCAACCCCGCGGACGCGGAGGACCTGGTCCAGGAGACCTATGCGAAGGCCTTCGCGGCGTTCCACCAGTTCAAGCAGGGCACCAACCTCAAGGCGTGGCTGTACCGCATCCTGACGAACACCTTCATCAACAACTACCGCAAGGCGCAGCGCGAGCCGCACCGGTCCGACGGGGACACGATCGAGGACTGGCAGCTCCACAGCGCCGAGTCCCACAGCTCCACCGGGCTGCGGAGCGCCGAGATGGACGCGCTGGACAGCCTGCCGGACTCCACCGTGAAGGACGCGCTCGCGGCGCTGCCGGACGACTTCCGGATGGTGGTCTACCTCGCGGACGTCGAGGGATTCGCCTACAAGGAGATCGCCGAGATCATGGGGACGCCGGTCGGCACCGTGATGTCGCGCCTGCACCGGGGACGCCGCCAGTTGCGCGAGGCCCTCACGGACTATGCCCGCGAGCTCGGGATCAGGGGGACGCGGTGAGCGACGACTGCGGCTGCGAGGACCTGATCTCCCGCCTCTTCCAGCTGCTCGACGCCGAGCTCGAGGACTCCGAGCGCGCGCGCCTGCAGCGGCACATCGACGCGTGCCCGACCTGCCACGAGGCCGCCGACGCCGAACAGCACCTGCGCCACCTGATCCGCCGGTCGTGCGCGGAGCTTGCACCGGAGACCCTCCGGGCCCGCGTGATCACCCAGATCACCGTGCTGCGAGCCCAGGGGTTCGTCGCGCGCGACGTGCAGTTCTGAACCCGGCCGCCCCTGCCGGTAGCATGGGGTGTCAATCATGAGCCGCTCCTGAACGGGCGGGAAGGAGCATGCAATGAGCAAGCGAGGACGCAAGCGCCAGGGTCGCAAGGGCAACGCCGCCAACCACGGCAAACGCCCCAACGCGTAGGGCGGCCCTTCGGGGCGTGGACGGGCCACCCGACGGGTGGCCCGTTCTCGTTGCTGCGCCTAGTGTCGGGTCATGCGCTGCGCCTGGGTGGAGAGTTTCGACGACCGGGACCCGCTGAGCGGCCTGCGCCTCGGCGAGCTGGACGTCACGCCGCCGGAGGGGTGGGCCCGGGTCGACGTCGTCGCCGTCACGGTCAACCACCACGATGTCTGGTCGTTGCGGGGAATCGGGCTGGGCGCGGACCGGCTGCCCATGATCCTCGGCACCGATGCGGCCGGGATCGCCGACGACGGGCGCGAGGTGGTGGTGCATGCCGTGATCGCGGACCCGGACCTGCCGGACGAGACACTGGACCCGCACCGCACCCTCCTCTCGGAGCGGTTCCACGGCACCTTCGCCGAGCACGTCTGGGTGCCGCGCCGCAACCTCGTCGAGAAGCACCCCGCACTCAGCTTCGAGCAGGCCGCGTGCCTGCCCACCGCCTACCTCACGGCCTGGCGGGGGCTGACGCGCGACTCGGGCCTCCATGCGGGCGACACCGTCCTCGTCCAGGGGGCCACCGGGGGGGTTGCCACGGCCGCCGTGGTCCTCGGCCGTGCGCTCGGACTGGAGATGTGGGTCACCTCCCGCTCCGCGGGAGGCCGGGACTTCGCGCTGGCCGTCGGGGCGTCAGCGGTCTTCGAGCCGGGATCCCGGCTCCCACGGCAGGTGGACGCCGTCATCGAGACGGTGGGGGAGGCCACGTGGTCCCACTCGCTGGCCTGCCTGCGCCCCGGCGGGACGGTGGTCGTGTTCGGCGCCACCACCGGCGCCATGCCGCCCGCCCAGCTGTCCCGAATCTTCTTCCGCTCGCTGCGCGTCATCGGCTCCACCATGGGCACCCGTGACGAGCTGGTCGCCCTCCAGGAGTTCGTGGTGGCGCACGGGGTGTGCCCGGTGATCGGGACCGTGCGCCCCTTCGCCGCCCTCCCCGACGCCGTCGCGGCGCTGGCGTCCGGCCACATGCGAGGGAAGGAGGTCGTCCTCCTGCGCGGCTGACAGCGGACCTACACTGGGACCATGGCAACGAGATCCTGGCTCATCAGCTCCCCCCTGACCGAGACACTGCCGGCCCGCCCGCACCTGCGGGTGCAGTTGGTCGGCGGCAACGTGGAGGTCAGCGGTCACGACGGCGGCGACATCGTGGTGGAGGTCCTCGACATCGCCGGCAACCCGCTCGAGGTGGTCCTCGACGACGCGATGGTCGCGCTCGGCTACCCGTCGATCGGCTGGGAGGGGTGGGTGAAGCGGCTGACGTCGTTCCGCTCCTCCGACGTCTGCCGCGTGAAGGTGCGGGTTCCCCGCGGCACCCGTGTCTCGCTGGCGACCGCCGCGGCCGGCATCGCGGTCTCGGACCTGGGCGCGGACGCCACACTCCACTCCGCGGCGGGCATCATCTACACGACCGGAATCGTGGGCAAGGTGACCGCCCGGACGTTCTCGGGGGCCGTCACGCTCGACCGCCAGGACGGTCCCGTCACGGTGCAGTCCGCCTCCGGCGTGGTCTCCGTCCAGGGCAGCAGCGCGCACGTGGGGATCTCCACCGGTTCCGGCGCCGTGAACCTGCGCTCCAGCTCGCCCACCAGCGCGATCACCGTGTCCACCATCTCGGGGGACCTCGACGTCACGCTCCCGCAGACCGGGCTCGTCCTGACCGCGCGCACCGTGAGCGGCGCCGTCGACGTGGACGGGACGTCACGCCGGACGTCGTCCGGGCCCGCCGTCGTGAGCGTGGACGAGCGCACCGCGCCGAGCGCGTGCTGGCTCACCACGAACACCGTCTCCGGTGCCCTGCGAGTTCACCGCGTGGGCAGCGACTCGATGTAGTCCATGCCCAGGGTGCCGACTCCCTGGTAGAAGAGGCTGCTCGCCCGCAGCGAGACCTCCGCGAGGCACTCAGATGCCCAGAGGCGCAGGTGGGCGTGCGCGAAGCCGGCCAGCGCCCGTGCCGGGCGCGGTGCCGCGTCCGGCAACTGGGCCGCGAAGAGGAGTTCCGTCGCGAGGTGGTCCAGGGGGAGCTCGAACGGGGCTGCGAACCCGGCCGCCTCATAGGTGGCAGCGAGTTCGACGAGGTCGGCCTCCGGGCGGTAGGCGGACTCGCGCGGATCGATCCGGCGCTCCTCGCCCTCGAAGAGCCGGGTGAAGTCGGCTGCGAGGCGTTCTTCGTCCTCCTGGGCGTTCGCGGACTCCCGGAGCAGCGCGAGCCCGCGGCGCGCCTCGGGGCTGGAACGCTCCCACTGGCCCGCGAAGGCGTCGTCGCGGACCTGGCAGAGGGTGGCGGGGTCGGCAGGAGCGGAGAGGAGGGACGAGAGCAGCGCCGCGCGCGCGCAAAGGCCTGCGGTGGCGTGCATTGCGGTCGAGGACATCGTGACTCCCTGCTCTTAAGCCCATGATCACGCAGGGACAGGAGGGTTTCGTGGGCCCAATGACCTAACGAGGACCTGGCGAGCGGTCTTCGTCACGCCTCGGTGGCGCCGAGCCACGCGTGCCAGCCCCCGTGCAGCACGATCCAGGTGAGCAGGCCGTACCCCACCTGGGTTGGGTGGAGGCCGTCGCTGGCGCCGAGGTCTGCGAGCCACTGGCTGTTGGACTGCAGGGGCTCGAAGGTGTCCACGAAGGGGACCGCCCGGCGGTCGCACACGTCGAAGTACGCCTTCGAGAGCGCCCCCAGTGCCCGCCGTTCCGTCTGCAGCGACGGCGGCGGGCCCACCACGAAGGTGGCGATGCCCTCCGTGCGGGCCTCATCGAGCACGTTCGCGAGATTCAGGCGCGAACGCGCGAGCGAGAGCCCGGCGTTCGTGTCGGCGCCCCCGGGGGCGAGCACCATGAACCGGGCCGACTGCGGGTCCCATCGCCGCCCGGCCTCCTCCCGCCAGCGCGCCGCCAGCGACGTCGTCGTCTCGCCGATCACGGGGAGGCACACCGTGAACAGCGGCTCGGCCGTGGCCGTCCGGACGAGGGCGCGCCCCACCCAGCCGAGATGGCGGGCGTCGCCGTGGCCACCCGCCACTCCGTCACCGAGGACACACAGGGTCTGCGGCACATCAACTCCTTCGGTTTGACACTCCATGGTGCCAAGTCCGGGGACGAGGGCGAAACGCGCGCGCCGCGTTCACTCGAACGCGGCCCACATGAGTTGCTCGTTCTCCTCCTTGTGCCTGGTGCCCGAGCCCGTGGACGGGGACGCGGCCGCCGCGCGCGACACGCGACGCAGGGTCCGCTCGCCGATGAGTTCGGGCAGGTGGTCCGAGACGAATGACCACGGGCCCTGGTTGGCGGGTTCGTCCTGGACCCACACCAGCTCGGCGTCGCCAAACGGGGCGAGGGCGGCCCGCATGGCCGCGCCGTCGAGCGGGTACAGCTGCTCGAGACGGACGATGGCCACCGAGGTGTCCATCAGTTGCGTCCGCCGGGCGGCGAGGTCGTAGTAGATCCTCCCCGAGCAGAGCAGGACGCGGCGAACGTCGCCGAGTTCGCCGACGTTCGGGATGACCGGCTGGAAGCCGCCCGTGGTGAAGTCCTCCACGGCCGAGGCGGCCGCCCGCAGCCGCAGGAGCTGCTTCGGGTTGAACACGACCAGTGGCTTGCGCGGCCGGGCGTACGCCTGGCGCCGCAGCAGGTGGAACTGGTTGGCGGGTGTCGACGGCTGGACGACCACCATGTTCTCCTCGGCGCACATCTGCAGGAAACGCTCGATTCGGGCCGAGGAGTGGTCCGGTCCCTGCCCCTCGTAGCCGTGCGGCAGGAGCATGACGAGCGAGGAGCGCTGGCCCCACTTCTGCTCGGAGGACGAGATGAACTCGTCGATGACGGTCTGGGCGCCGTTGGTGAAGTCGCCGAACTGGGCCTCCCACGCCACGAGGGCGTCGGGGCGCTCCACCGAGTACCCGTACTCGAACGCGAGGGCGGCGTACTCGGAGAGGGCGGAGTCATGGATCCAGAACTTCGCCTGGTCCTCGGTGAGGTATTGCAGCGGCGTCCACTCGGCGCCGGTGACGTGGTCGTGGAAGGTGGCGTGCCGCTGCACGAACGTGCCGCGACGGGAGTCCTGCCCGGCCACCCGCACCGGGACCCCCTCGATGAGGAGCGAGCCGAAGGCGAGCAGCTCGCCGAAGCCCCAGTCGATGCCGCCCTCGCGGCTCATCGACTCGCGCCGCTCGAGGAGCTGCTGCAGCTTGGGGTGGACGTTGAAGCCCTCCGGCGGGCGCACGTGAGCCTTGCCGATGCGCTCGATCACGGCACGGTCAACGGCGGACCGCCAGCCGATCATGACGCCGGCGTCCTCCTGCTGCGCCTCGGGGACCTCGAGTCCCTTCACGTTCTCGAGGGTGGCGGCGGGGGTGGAGCGATGCTCGTCGAAGAAGATCCGCTCCAGCTGCCCGCGGAAGTCGTCCAGCGCGGCCTGCGCCTGGTCCGGGGTGATGTCCCCGCGGCCGACGAGCGCCTCCGAGTAGAGCTGGCGCACCGTGCGCTTCTTCTCGATGAGCGAGTACATCACCGGCTGGGTCATCGATGGGTCGTCGCCCTCGTTGTGGCCGCGGCGGCGGTAGCACACCATGTCGACGACGACGTCCTTGTGGAACTCCTGGCGGAACTCGTAGGCCATCCGCGCCACGCGCGCCACCGCCTCCGGGTCGTCGCCGTTCACGTGGAACACCGGGATCTGGAGGCCCTTGACGATGTCGGTGCAGTACTGGGAGGAGCGGGAGGACGCCGGACCGGTGGTGAAGCCGATCTGGTTGTTCACGACGATATGGATGGTGCCCCCCACCCGGTAGCCGCGCAACTGGGACATGTTCAGCGTTTCCGCCACCACGCCCTGGCCGGCGAACGCCGCGTCCCCGTGGATCAGGAGGGGCAGGACGGTGAAACCTTTCTCGCCGAGGTCGATGCGGTCCTGCTTGGCGCGCGTGACGCCAACCAGGACCCCGTCGACGGCGTCGAGGTGGGACGGGTTCGCGGCGAGGTACACGCGGGTCTCCTCCCCGCCCGGGGAGGTGTAGATCCCCTCGGTGCCGAGGTGGTACTTCACGTCCCCGGAGCCCTGGACCGAGTTCGGGTCCTGGGTACCCTCGAACTCGTTGAAGATCTGCGCGTAGGACTTGCCCGCGATGTTGGCGAGCACGTTAAGCCGGCCCCGGTGCGCCATTCCGATGGTGACCTCGTCCAGGCCGTCGCGGGAGGACTCGGCGAGGATCACGTCCAGCATCGGGATCAGCGATTCGCCGCCCTCGAGGGAGAAACGCTTCTGGCCCACGAACTTGGTCTGGAGGAAGGTCTCGAACGCCTCCGCCTCGTTCAGCTTGTGGAGCACCTGGAGCTGCTCCTCGTTGGAGGCCTTCGTGAACGGCGTCTCGAGCCGATCCTGCATCCAGCGGCGCTGCGCCGGGTCGGCGAGGTGCATGTACTCGATGCCGGTGGTACGGCAGTAGGCGTCCCGCAGTTGGGTGAGGATCTCCCGCAGCGGGAGCGCCCTGCTGCCCGCGAATCCGCCCGTGGGGAAGCGGCGGTCGAGGTCCCAGAGGGTGAGCCCGTGGTTGGTGAAGTCGAGGTCGTGGAACCGGCGGGGGCGGTAGGCGAGCGGATCGGTGTCCGCCTGGAGGTGGCCGCGGGAACGGAACGCGTGGATCATCTCCGCGATCCGGGCGGACTTGCCCAGTTCGTTCTCCTGGTCGAACTCGACGTCCCGCTGCCACCGCACCGGAATGGTGGGCACGCGCAGCGACGTGAAGACCCGCTCGTAGAAGCCGTCCTCGCCAAGGAGCTTGGTGTGGATCACCTTGAGGAACTCGCCCGATGCCGCACCCTGGATGATGCGGTGGTCGTACGTGGACGTGAGGGTGAGCATCTTCGACACCGCGAGGCGCGAGATCGTGTTCACCGAGGAGGCGGCGTACTCCGCGGGGTAGTCCATGGCGCCGACACCGATGATGGTGCCCTGCCCGCGCATGAGGCGGGGGATCGAGTGGACCGTGCCGATGGTCCCGGGGTTCGTGAGGGTGATCGTGGTCCCCTGGAAGTCCTCCACGGTCAGGGCGCCTCTTCGGGCCTTGCGCACCACCTCGTCGTAGGCCGCCCAGAACTGCCCGAAGTCCATGGTGTCCGCCTTCTTGATGGAGGGGACCACCAGCTGGCGGGTGCCGTCGCCCTTCGGCAGGTCGATGGCGAGGCCGATGTTGACGTGTGCCGGCTTCACGACGGCGGGCTTCCCGTCCTCGGTCTCGGCGTAGTTCGCGTTCATGTCGGGGATCTGGCCGAGGGCCTCGACGAGGGCGTACCCGATGAGGTGGGTGAAGGACACCTTGCCGCCGCGGGCGCGCGCGAGGTGCGCGTTCAGCAGGATGCGGTTCTCGATGAGCACCTTCGCGGGGATCTCGCGCACGGACGTCGCCGTGGGGATGGAGAGCGAGTCCTCCATGTTCTTCACGGTGCGGGCACCCACGCCGCGCAGCTTGATGACCTCGTCGCGGGCGGTGTCCTCCCCGGTGGCCGAGGTGGAGATCCCCTGGGCGTACGGCGTGGACGCGGGCTGCGCGACCCCCTCGGGCATGGACCCGC
>JADGOQ010000121.1 GCA_017882885.1 Actinomycetales bacterium
GAAGATCGTGCCCGCCGTGACCGAGGTGCGACGCCCGCACCCCCGGCACATCCACAACCCCGTGCCGGTCCTCCAGTACTCGCCCGCCCCGCACGCCGGGCAGGCGAACCCGTCCGGCCAGCGCAGCCGCCCCAAGTACTCCAGACACGCGCCGTTGTCGGGAAACCACTCCAGCAGGTCCCGGTACTTGCGCGGGTAGTCAACCCCGGCCTCCGGATGCCCGTCCCCCACCCACCCAGCCTACTTCACGCAAGCAGATACGCAGAACACATGTTCGAACGCTTCCTGAATGAGCCGCGATGTGTCTGGCCGGGCGGGCGAACGGGACCGCAGCCCCCTCGCCGCGGCGCCCCTCCCTCGGTACCCTCACCAGCATGACCACGTTCGAGGGCATCCCGTTCGCCGCCGCTGACTTCTACGATGAGCTCGAGTTCACCAACACCCGCGACTGGTGGGCCGCCCACAAGGACGAGTACGAGGCCGTCGTGCGTGCGCCCATGGAGGCGCTTGCCGCCGCCCTGGAACCGGAGTTCGGCGCGGCCAAGGCATTCCGGCCGTATCGGGACGTCCGGTTCTCCCCGGACAAGTCCCCGTACAAGACGCACCAGGGCGTCGTCGTCACGACGGCGTCGGGCATGGGCTGGTACGTGCAGGTCAGCGCGGACGGGCTCATGACGGCCGGCGGCTGGTACGCCGGAACGGCCGACCAGCTGGCGCGCTACCGCGACGCCGTCGACGACGCCGCGGCCGGCGTGTCGCTGGAACGCATCGTGGGCGTGCTGCGGGCGGAGGGGTACGTCGTCGGCGGAGACGTCCTGAAGACGAGGCCGCGCGGGGCGCCGGCCGACCACCCGCGCCTCGACCTGCTGCGGCACCGGACGCTCGTTGCGGAGCGGGAGCACGGGGCACCCGACTGGCTGCCCCCCACCGGGACCCTCGACCGCGTCCGCGCGGACTGGCGTGCGTTCCGGCCGCTGCTGGAGTGGCTCGGCGACCACGTCGGGGAGAGCCGGCCGTGGGATTCACGGCCGGCCGACTGACCGGATCAGATCGGCAACGCGCCCTTGCGCTCGTCGCCGAGCGGCACCGGGTCCAGGACCAGGACCTCGGCCGGTCCCGCACGCAGGCCCTCGTTCAGCTCGTTGAGTCGCGCGATCGCCGCACCCTTCGAGTGCGCCTCGAGGTCGGCGCGGGTGGTCCAGCGCTCCACCATGACCACCGTGTCGCCGCCCTGTTCGAGGTGCGCGGCGTACAGCTCGCACCCCGGCTCCCGGTGCACCAACGGGGACACCTCACGGAAGGTGTCGATCACGGCGGGACCCTTGCCGGGCCTGGCGCGGATCACGGCGACAACGGTGACGGGATTCGACATCTTTCACACCTGACTCTGGACGGTGGGGACGCACGTGACACTACCCGGAAGTGCGGCTCCGGAGTGGCGGACCGGCCTGTAGGTACAATTGCCCGGGCTGCTCGATCCGCAGCCACCACAAGCCAAAGCGAGGCACGATGAACTGGCTGCACGCCATCATTCTGGGGATCGTCGAGGGCGTGACGGAGTTCCTGCCGATCTCCAGCACAGGCCACCTGACGATCGTCGAGGGGCTACTGGGATACCAGGTGGATGACCCCGGGATGACGGCGTTCACGGCGGTCATCCAAGTCGGCGCGATTCTCGCGGCGGTCATCTACTTCTGGCGGGACATCGTCCGCCTGGCCGCTGCCTGGTTCAGGGGTGTCCTCTCCAAGTCGGAGCGCGACAACCCCGACTACCGCATGGGCTGGAACGTCATCATCGGCTCGATCCCGATCGCCGTTGTCGGGCTCGCCCTGCAGGACATCATCGAGGGGCCGTTCCGCAACCTGTGGGTCGTGGTCGCCGCCCTGATCGGATGGAGTGCCGTGCTGTGGTTCGCCGACCATCGTGGCAGTGGTGAGCGGGGCGAGGACACCGTCACCTGGAAGGACGCCCTCGTGATCGGGGGGGTGCAGTGCTTCGCCCTCATCCCCGGGGTTTCCCGTTCCGGAGCGACGATCTCCGCGGCCCTGCTGCGCGGCATCGACCGCGTGACGGCGACCCGCCTCAGCTTCTTCTTCGGTATCCCGGCATTGGCCGCCGCCGGCGCCATGCAGGCGGTCACGCAGGCGGGGAACATCTCGACGACGGTCGGCTGGTGGCCGGTGCTCATCGGCACCGTCGTTTCCTTCGTGGTCGGGTACGCCTCCATCGCATGGCTGCTGCGGTTCGTGGCCTCCAACAAGTTCACCGGGTTCGTGGTCTATCGGGTCGTGGTCGGCCTCGTGATCGCCGGGCTCCTCCTCGCCGACGTTGTCGCAGCGGTCTAGCGCCCCGGACGACCGGCGGGGTACGCCGGCGTCGGACGGTTGTCCGGGACCTGGAGTCGGCGGGTGAGCTGGTACCGGCCCGCGAGCGCCCTCGACAAGGTGTTCGAAGGTGGCATCGTCCTGAAGGGCGTCTCCGGGGTCTCCGAGTTCCTGGCCGGTCTGCTCCTCGTCTTCGTGAGCCCAGCGGCGATGCGCACCTTCCTCGCGTTCGTCACCCAACGGGAGATCGCCGAGGACCCGGGCGACACGCTCGCGAATTTCATCCTGCACTCCGCGGACCACTTCAACGCGGGGAACCACCTGTTCGCCATCGGGTATCTCTGGATCCATGCCGCCATCAAACTCACGGCGGTCATCGGAATCCTGCGCAACCAACTCTGGGCGTATCCCTTCTCGCTCATCTCGCTCGGCCTGCTGATGCTCTATCAGGTCTACAGCCTCTCCGTGACGTTCTCGGTGGGGATGCTCCTCCTCACGGTGTTCGACGTGCTGGTCCTGGCGCTCATCTGGCGCGAGTACGGCAAGGTCAGGCTGAAGCCCGCCGGAGGAGCGCCCGCGGCCTGAGAGTCGTTGGGCTTCCTGGTGCCGGCCACGCGTCGAGACCGCCCGCATCAGAAGGGCACGTCGCCGCCCCACGGACCTGCGACGAGGGCGCCCCAGGAGGCGTCATTGGGGTCATCGGCGTCATCGGGACCCGAGCCCGCGAACCGGGGGTTGTCAGGGTAGCCGTCCTCGCGGTAATCGGGGTCATCGGGGTCCGCGTACGTGTGGATGACGCCCTGACGAAGCTGCTCCTCCAGCCGGTCGGCGGCCTTGTGGCGCCCTGCGCTCCGCAGCGCGGTGACGGCTGCTCGGACCAGGCCGTTGAGGCGCTCGCGCTCCCTCTCCGCGGCCCGGAAGTGCATGCCGACGGTGGCCTCCCGCGTGCCGCACCACTCATGGAGCACTGCCGTTGCGGACGCTTCGGTCTCCAAACCCGTGGTGTTCCGACTCGCGGTCTGGAGCAGGAGATGCCGCTCCCGCTGTGCGAGTACGGGCAGCATCTCGCCGAAACGCGCGGCGCACGCCGCCCGCGCGATGCGGATGGTGGCGCCCGCCCCCACCCAGAGTGCGCCGTCGTCCTCGATCGAGTCCTCGGCGCCGAGCATCTCCTCGAGTGAGTCCTGGCAGATCAGCTCCAACGCGCTGACGTCATGGATCCGTACCGCGTACTGGAATGGCCAATTCGCCACGGAAGCGACGGCCGCCGGGATGAGCTGTTGGAAGACGGCGAGCGCCGCCGTGAGTTCGGTCCACTCGACATCGCGGTGCGAGTCCTCGAGCCTTCGCCATCGGTCCTGGAGTGCGTCGTACTCCTCGACTCCCACCCAGGGGCCCTTCAGCCGTTCGAGTCCCACCCACTGCTTCTGGCCCGCTCGCGCACCCTCGAGGTGCTCCACCTCCATCTGGACGTTCGTCTTGGTGGCACGTGGGCCGATGATGAGGACCTTCCGCGAGGGACCCTTGTCCTGGGCACGGTGGATCCAGTACTCGCCGGGCGTGATCCGGTCTGCCTTCTCCCGCAGGGCTCGCATCTTCATCTCGAGTCTCTCCTCGGCCGTCATGGCCCTCTCCTTCCGCCGGTGCTGCTTCGTGGGCAAGTCTGGCGGGCGGCGGCAGCGGCCGTGGTCCGCCCACCCGCGAGGTGTGCATGGATTGGCGTGATCGGGTCCTGTGGAAGGCCGGACTCGACGGGGTGCGCCGGCGCTCGCAGAGCCACGGGACACACATGTGAATCTGGGTTGCCCGTGGCGGGGTCGGCGCGCTGAGAAACTGCCGGAATTCCGCGGGTTTCGGATTGCATCCCCCCGGGAGGAGACGCCTCCAGTCACAACTGTGTCCCGGAGCATCCGCGACGACGTGCGAGCCGCATCGCTTCTCCGCGGACAGGGTGACGGCCATGGCCCCACACGCAGCCGAACCCTTTCGACCACGGAGGTATTCCTCGCGAGTGTGGAGGAACCGCTGGACGGCGGCCTGCCGGGCGAGGCGACCGTCATCATCGCCGTGACGGGCTAGAAGGTGACGGTCCAGCCTTCGCGACGGGCGTCGTCGGCCGTGTAGGAGACGCCGTGGACCTTGAGGCCGGCCGCGTCCAGGACGGTGATCTGGCCACCCCTGTTGCCGAGGGCGACCCTCCCGGTCAGGTGCACCAGCAGCGTCTCACCCGCGGCGACCACACCCGCCGGGATCGGGCACGTCGCCTTGGACTTGTCCGAGATCAGCCAACCGGCGAGGTCGACGTCGTTCGGCGACGCGTTGATCAGCAGCACCGTCTCGTCCTCCGGCACGCCCACAGGATTCACGCGGGCGGCCAGTACGCGGATCACGGCCTGCTCGAACTGCGGCGTGGGGCCGCCACCGATCGCGTGGCCGGTGACGTCGTCGGTGTGCCACGCCTGGGACTGGAAGGCGAGGAAGACCCCGACCCAGCGGTCCTCCGCGGGGAAGTGGAGCAGGAGGGCCCCGTCCTGCCAGACGCCGTCGTCGGCAGAGTAGTCGGGGACGTTGCCTTGGTTCATGTGGATGTCGTGGACGCCGTTGCCGGGCAGGAAGCCGAACACCTGGTCCGTGGCCGACGGTTCCGGGCCCCAGCGCTGGCCGAAGGCGTAGAGGCGCGCGGCCGGATCGGCGATGGCGCGCCCCACGTAGTGGTCGAAGATGTCGGCGAGGTCGTTGTCCGGCCCGGACGCGTCGTGCGGGAGGGTGCGCATCGCGCCGGGGTCGAGGAGGTTCCCGCGGATGAAGTCAAGGCTCCCCGTGCCGGGGCGCGACTCCAGGGGGTGCCAGCCGGGCGTGAGCGGGCCGATGGTGTCGGTGATGGGGTGGCGGAAGTCGTCGTTCACCAGGTAGAGCAACTCCGACGGCGCCTTGTTCGACAGCACGTTGATCGCGATCCGGTGGTCCGTGCCGTCCGGCTCGCGGACGCGAACCTGGTAGTGGGGTGTCGTGGCCGTTGACCCCTCCCGCACGCGATCGAGGGCTTGGGCGACGAGGACTCCGTAGCGCGGCAATGGCATGAGGCACAAGCTACTCCGCGGGCGTGCAAGGGGGAACCCACAACCGGTGCGCGCAGGATCGGCTGGGTCCACAATGGGTGGCACCATGGACGTTGACCCCGTGGCGGTGCGAACGATCAGTCTTGGCCGCCTCTCCGACAGCCGCTGGCCGGGCAGGCTCTCCGCCTCCGGCCTCGCCCTCGGCCTGCCCGGGATTCGCGCCGGCCTTGATCGTTACTACGTCGAGACGAATTCGCAGGCCAGGACCCGGTGCATCGACGGGCGTCACGACCCGCGCCTCGACGAGAACAGCCTCGGCCCGCAGGTGCCCGGTGGCGCTCCTGGGGCCGCTCTCGCCCATCGTCTCGGGGTGGACAAGGACGACCTGACCCGCGGCACGTTCTACAACGACGCGGAAACGATGATCCACTCGTACCTGCGACTCGGCCTTGCACCGGGCGGTCACCGCGACAACCTGGAAGGCATCGAGGGAATCGGGTGCGGGGCGATCGACGGCATCGAGACAGTGCTGGAGTTCATGACGGACCCGGCGCTGGTCGAGGACCACAAACGGTTGGTGCGGACGCTGCTGGGCAATTACTTCGACCGCGACAACTACCTGCGCGTGCTGGGTGCCGGCCTGGTGCTGCGAAGTCGTTCGTCCGACTACTTCGCCGGCCGGGGCGAGATCCTCGATCTGCTCGAGCACCTCGCCCCCACGAGCGTGTCCATGCTCGAGGGCGATCACCACGAGGGTCTCGTGATCGTGAACTTCGTGCCGAACACCACCCTCGCCTCGAACCGCTTCGCCCAGGATCACGCGGGGATGCAGGCGTTCGGTTACGACATCTGGCGCTCCCGGCAACTTGCGGAGACGCTCTTCCCACTGCCATCCGAGGAGGTGGACCGGGACCGGTTCATCATGGCCCGCGTCATGATCACGATCGCGACGCTGATGGCACTCACCGACGGCTCGCTCCCGGTCCTGGTCCGGGTGGGTTAGCGGGTTCTGCATGACCATCCAAATCGAAGTCAGGAGACGCGAAAGTGCGTAAACGAATCATTCCTCCAGCGCAACAGGAGAATCAGGCGCCGGGCGATGACTGGCTGGATCTCGAGCGCCTGGCGGAGGTGGAGATCACCTCGGAGGATCCGGCACATCCCATCGAGTCGGCGCTGATCCCCGGTCAGGGCACGGGCTGGCGGGCGGCCGAGCCCGGCGAGCAGACGATCCGGCTGGTCTTCGCGTCGCCGCAACGACTCCGCCGGATCTGGCTCGAGTTCGTCGAACCCGACGTGGAGCGCGCCCAAGAGTACGTCGTGCGCTGGTCGCCCGACGGCGGAGCGACCTTCCGGGACGTCGTGCGTCAGCAGTGGAACTTCAGCCCCCAGGGCGCGACCCGCCAGGTCGAGGACCATCGGGTGGAGCTCTCGGGGGTCACGATGGTCGAGTTGGTCATCGTCCCGGATGTCGGCGGCGGCGGGGCCCGGGCTTCCCTGGCGGGACTGCGCCTCGCCTGATCGACCAGGGCCGCGGTCACTCGAGGCCACGGAAGCCCGGGTGGTGGAAGCTAGGTAGACTTCGAGCGGCCAGGTTTGCGACTTCGGCCGCGGGTCGTCCGGCCTCGACGCCCCGATTCCGTGCGAAAGCGATGATGTGGAACCACCTCCAAGGAGCAAGGACGGCAGCGTCCACGTCACCGACGAGCGGATCAACACGATCTCGCACCTGGCGGCCTCCTGCTTCGCACTGCTCGGCGCGGCGCTCCTCATCTCGCAGGCTGTTGCCCAGGGCGATCCCTGGAAGATCGTCGGACTGAGCATCTACGGGCTGTCGATCGTGAGCCTCTTCGTGTTCAGCACCCTGCACCACGGTCTCGATGCGAGCCCGCGGGTGAACGAGTTGTTCCGCACCTTGGACTACGACTCCGTCTTCTTCCTGATCGCGGGCAGCATGACGCCGCTGGTGCTCGTGTTGTTCCGCACCGTGTACGGCTGGACGGTGCTGGGTGTGATCTGGGCCATCGCCGTGCTCGGGATCGTGCTGCGCTCCGTTCACCGGAGGGTTCCCAAGTACGTCACCAACACGCTGTACATCGCCCTGGGCTGGCTGACCGTGGCCCTCCTGGGTGCCGGTGTGTCCCTGCCGATCACGGCGCTCGCCCTGATGGCGGCAGGCGGCCTGGTCTACAGTGCCGGGTTCGTGGTGTTCGTAATCGAGAAGCCGAACATCAAGCCCGGCGTGTTCGGCTTCCACGAGCTGTGGCACCTGCTCGTGATCCTCGCCGCGCTGCTCCACTACCTCCTGATCTACTTCTACGTCCTGCCGGCGTAGGCGCAGTGGGAGAAGCCCCGGGCCGGGTGGCACCTTCAAGCACGTCATGGGTGCTCCGGACAACGGAGTGGGGTCCGGCAGCTTTGCGAGCTGCCGGACCCCACTCGGTCGCCATGGTTACCCAGTGGCCTTACGGGGCTGTGACCTTCACCAGGGTGGAGACGGTCTGGGTCTCACCGAACAGCACGCGGCCGAGCCACGCGCCGGAGGTGAGGCCGGACCAGTCGAGCGAGACCTCCGTGGTCTCGCCCAGCGCTGCCGTGATGGTGGCGGGGTTGACCGTGAGGTTGCCGGCGGCCGGGCCGACTCCCCAGGCTCCCAGGGTCATCGTGCCGTCCTCGAGTTCACCGAGGGTGAAGGCGTTGCCGATTGCGATGAACAGGTCTCCCGCCGCGAAGTCGCCGGCCTCGAAGAGCAACGACTCGTCCGCCGAGCCGGTCGCCGAGTCGTACTGCCGGGTGCCCGCTGCACTCACGTGCAGCACGTACAGGTCGAAGTCAGCCGTGTCGTCGAGGGCATCTACCTCGAAGTAGGCGAACTCCTCCGTGCCGTCCATCTCCATCACCAGGTACCGGTTCGACGCGTTGTTCTCGACGGCCGGGTTACCCGGCACCAATGGGGCGGTCACGCTCTGGCCCACGGTGAGGCCCTCGACCGCGGTCGTGAGGTCGTCGGTGCGGCCATTGGTCACGTCGATCGTGGCGGAACCGGATGCACCCGTGCCCGTGACGTAGTTGGACGACACCGCGGCCTCTGCCACGTCGATCGAGACGGGGAGGTGGGCGTTGAGTGCGGGCCGTGTCCCCCGCGCCACCCCGGCGATCGTGATGTCCCCGTGGGTCCACTCTCCGTAGGGAGCGTCACGCAGGGAGAACGTGAACGTCAGGGTCTGCGACTGCTGCCGGCCGATGTTGAACCGCGACGGGGTCACGGTCACGTCGACGCCGGGAACATCCGCGGTGACGTTGTACGTCCCGGGTTCGAGCGCGGTGACGGTTCGGGTCGCCGTCTCGGAGCCTGTGAATCCACCTAGACCGATGGACGCGACGTTGACCTGGCTGGCGGGCACATCCGGTAGCCCGAAGTCGTACCGTTCGTCGAGCGTTTGGACGAGACCGAGCCACTGCGTGGGCGTGTTCGCGAACACGAGACCGGGGCTGGTGGCCGCCGACGGGTTGGCATACCCGGACCCGGTGGCGAAGTTGTCCTCATCCACCTCGCCGTCCGCGAGGAAGACGTCCGTGGTCGTGGTCATGAGGGCCGACTTCAAGTAGTCCGGAGTCCAGCTCGGGTGTGCGCCGAGCAGTAGCGCC
>JADGOQ010000122.1 GCA_017882885.1 Actinomycetales bacterium
GGGCGACCGGACCACCATTTTCAGCCCGGAACGGGCCTCACCGACAGGGGAGATCGAGGACTAAACCGGACACTAGACCTACGCTTGCCCCGGGTGCCATACGTGGCAAGTCCATACGTGCCCCGGCTCTCAGGGACACCAGCCCCAAGCCGCTGACGGAACTGACTGCGCCTCGCTGATCTGGCGTACGAGTTCTCGTCGTCCTCCGCAGCCACGCCACTTCACCTAAGCAGATACCCAGAACATGTGTTCGAGTATGATGGGGGTGTGTCCAGCGGGCCAACGATCCTGCATGCAGACCTCGACGCGTTCTACGCCTCGGTCGAGCAGTTGCTGGACCCCGCCCTGCGCGGCCGTCCCATCGCCGTGGGTGGGAGTGCACGGGGCGGGGTGGTCCTGGCGGCATCGTACGAGGCCAAGGCCCACGGGGTGCAGGGCGGCATGCCCGGGTGGACGGCGGCGCGCCTGTGCCCCACGCTCATCTTCGTCCGGGGCCATTTCGAGCAGTACCAGCGGCTCGCGGACCAGGTGATGGACATCCTCGGCGACTTCACCCCGGCGGTGCAGCGGATCTCCATCGACGAGGCGTTCCTGGACGTTTCCGGCTCGACGCACCTGTTCGGTCCACCCGCCGCGATCGGGGCGCGCCTCCGCCGGCGCGTCCGCGAGGAGGTGGGGTTGCCGATCTCGGTCGGGGCCGCGCGGACGAAGCATCTGGCCAAGGTCGCCTCGCAGGTCGCCAAGCCGGACGGGTTGGTCGTCGTGGAGCCCGGCGACGAATTGCGCTTCCTCGACCCGCTGCCCGTCGGCCTGATGTGGGGTGTCGGTCCGGTCGCGGAGCGCAAACTGGCCAACCTCGGCATCCACACGATCGGCGACCTTGCCCGAACCCCCACGCCCGCCCTCGAACGGCTCCTCGGTCATGCGGTCGGCGCGAAACTGAACGCCCTGGCCCTGAACGACGACCCGCGCCGGGTCGCCACGTCCCCACGGGCGCGATCGGTGGGCGCCCAGTCCGCGCTGGGACGACGCCGCCCCACGCCCGAGCTGGTGCGCGCCGTCCTCGGCCACCTCGCTGAACGGATCGCGAGCCGCCTGCGCGCCAAGGGGCGCGCCGGGCGGACCGTCACGGTGCGGGTGCGACTGGCCGGCATGCGCTCGGTGACCCGGTCGGCGACGCTCAGCGCCCCCATCGCCACGACGCTGACCCTGACCGAAGTGGCCGAGCGCCTCGTCTGGCAGGCGATCAGGGAGCAGGACGAGTCGGTGGTGGAGATCAGCCTGCTCGCCATCTCGGTGTCGAACCTGACCACACAGTCGGTCATCCAGCTCGAACTGCCGTTGGAGCCGGAGGATCCCCACCGGCCGGGGTCGGCAACGGGGGTGGCCCGGCTGGCCCTGGACTCGTCCATGGATGCCGCGCGCGGCCGGTTCGGCCGCGACGCGGTCGGCTACCTGCCCGCCACCCTCCGCCGTTCCGGCGGTGCCCCCGACGAGTTCCGGGAACTCGCCGAACGCGACCTCTGACGTCTGGACCCCGTTCAGGCGGCCCGCTCAGGCGGGGGTCTCCAGGTTGATGATGTTGCCGTCGGGATCGGCGAACCACACGGCCCTCTGCTCGCCCATCGTCGCAACGCCGTTCGACCAACTCACGTCAGGGTATTCGAAGGTCTGGAACTCGATCCCCTTCGCGCGCAGCGCGTCAACCTCCGAGTCAAACGCCTCGGCGGGAACCTGGAACGCCATGTAGGTGGCCTTGTTCGTGCCCGCGAAGGAGGACGGGTACACGAGGAACTGGCTTGCGCCCGCCGAGTACATCACCCCGCCGGCGACATCAGTCATCGGGGTGCAGCCGAGCACCCCTTCGTAGAACTCCCGCGCGGATGCCAGGTCCTTTGTCGCCAGGGTTGGCGCGGGTGTGTAATCGGAAAGCATTGTCAGCCTCCTTTCGCGATGGCCCGACCCTCGGACCATCGGAAACGCCAGAGTAGGTCGCATCAGGACCGCAGGCAATAGGGCGACGAGACGCACGAGAAGTGCCCGCAAATTGCCCCTGTTCCATGTCCGGGCGGCGGCGTACCATCTGACGTTCAGGAGGCGCACATGGGCACGCACATGGGCACGGAGGAAATCGACGTCGTCGTCATCGGCGCGGGCCAGGCGGGTTTGGCGGTGAGCCATGAGCTCGCGGGCGCCGGCGTGAGCCACGTGGTCCTCGAACGCGACACGGTCGGGGGCTCGTGGAGCGGGCGGTGGGACTCCTTCTGCCTGGTCACGCCGAACCACACCACCCGGCTTCCCGGCGGCGCGTATCACGGCGATGACCCGGACGGGTTCCTCCCGCGCGACGGCATCGTGCGTCACATGTCCGACTATGCCGCGTCGTTCGGCGCCCCGGTCCGCACCGGTGTCGCGGTGACCTCCCTGCGGCCGCGCCCCGACGGCCTCCTCGACCTCCACACCTCCGACGACGGCGCCATCCGGGCCCGCGTGGTGATCGTCGCCACCGGAGCCTTCCAGGAGCAGACACGGCCCGCGTGGGTCGCGGACGTCCCGAGGGGACTCGCGGTCCTCGACACCGCCGACTACCGCAACCCCCGGGAACTCCCGGACGGCGACGTCGTGATCGTGGGCTCGGGTCAATGCGGGTGCCAGTTCGCAGAGGAGCTCGCCCTCGCCGGGCGCCGCGCCGTGCTCGCGTGCGGGCACGCGCCGTGGGCGCCCCGGCGGTTCGGTGGCCGGGACCTCGTCGACTGGCTGCTCGAGATCGGCTTCTTCGACCAGCGTCTCGCGGAACTGCCGAACCCGGCGGCCCGCCTGTGGCCGAGTCCGCAGGCGACGGGGGCCCGCGGCGGCCACGACCTGCACACGCGCACGCTCCAGGGTTTGGGCGTGGGGCTCGCCGGCCACCTTACGGGCATCGGCGAAGGCCGCGCGGTCTTCGCCGACGACCTGGCCGATTCCGTGGCGTGGGGCGACGACCGCTGGGCGGACCTGCGCACGGGAATCACCCGCTGGAGCGGCGCCCACGGCCTGCCCGCACCCGAATTGCCCGTCCCCTCGCCCTTCGACGCCGGCGCCGCCGTGCGGGAGGTCCAGGTGCGCGACGTCGGCGCGATCATCCTCACGACCGGCTTCCACCCCACCTACCGCAGCTGGATCGAGGTCCCCGACGCCTTCGACGCCGCGGGCTACCCCCTCCACACCGACGGGGCCTCCGCCGTGGTGCCCGGGCTGTACTTCGTGGGAGTGCATTTCATGCGCAAGCGCAAGTCAGCCCTGCTCGTGGGGGTGGGCGAGGACGCGGCGGTGGTGGCCGGAGCCGTGGCCGAGCGCCTCGGCTGACCGCCGTCCTCCTTCGCGTCCGCACAGGGTCGCGTACCCAGAGCAGAAGGGCCCCCGGCGCAACCGCCGGGGGCCCTTCACTCTGGTGGAGCTAAGGGGATTCGAACCCCTGACCTCCTCATTGCGAACGAGGCGCGCTACCAACTGCGCCATAGCCCCAGAGCGAAGAACAGTCTAACACCGCCGACCCGGTCCACCTCAACCCGGCCACCTGCGGAGCCTGTCACAATCGCTCCATGCCGCTCATCAACCCCGGACCCCTTGAGTGGGACACCACCATCCAGTGGGACCCCACCGTCCCCAACGCCACCGGCTGGGTGGACATCCCCTTCGACCTCAAGGCGACGTTCGGCAAGGCCAACATGGTGCCCGTCGTCGCGACGTTCGACGGCACCGTCACCTACCGTGGCTCGATCGCGAAGATGTGGAGTGGATCGAGGGGGCCAAGCGGGCCGAGACCCGCGAACGACGCATCGCACGCGCCGTCGAGATGCAGCGGGAGGGGAGGAAGAGCCCCCGGTAACGGGCGGGGCCGGGCCGCCGGGCGCTCGGCCTGGGCTGTCCGGGGCATCAGGGGCGGTGGCGCCCAACCTGTTCGGTCAGCAGGGCGCCAAGCACCGCGGCGTCGCGAGCCGCGTGCTCCTGCCGCACATAGACCATGAGGTCCGCCACCCGGCGGGCGTGCTCCTCCTCGAGCGCCAGCGGCGCCGGCCCCATCCCCCGATTCGCCTCGTCGACGATGGCGTCGGCCACCCGCGCCACGACGCCACGCGCCCGCAGGGCGAGCACACGACCATCCACCCCGACGGCGTCGCCGGCGTCGATCTGGGCGGCGGCCTCCGCGAGGACCGCCCGGCCGGCGTGCAACAGCATGTCGACGTTCCCGAGGTGCATGTTCCCGATCTGGTCGAACGCGCGCCGCTGGGCCGCTTCCGCGAGCCGCCTGGCCACTCCCACGGCGCCCCCGTACCAGATGGCCGCCACCGCGATCTCCCTCCACGCGAATCCGGGCCGGCTGGCATACCAGTTCGCGCCTCCGACGGGGATCGCAGGTGCCTGGTCGAAGGTGACCGGTCCCGAGGTGATGGGCGCCAACCCGCGGGACGGCCACTCGACGTCCTCGACCCGCACCCCCTCGCCCCGCAGGCCCACGGCGAACGCCTGCCGTTTCTCCCCGACGAACGCGGTGACGATCGCGTGCGAGAGGACACCGGGCAGGGAGCACCACGGCTTCGTGCCGGTGAGGGTCCAGCCGCGTTCGCCCACCCGGGCGTCCACACGCAGTCCGGAGCCCTCGGCCGCGAACACGCCCCAGGTGCTCGCAGGGTCGCGGTGGATTGGTGAACGTCCCTCGTCCTCGGCCTGGCGGAGGACCGCCAGTGCCTCCAGGTGCGGTTCGATGACGCGGGCCACCGAGAGATCGGCGGCCGCTACGGTGGCGAGCGCCTCGAACACCGTGATGGTGTCACCCTCGCCCAGGGCGGGCAGCCGGGCGCCCACAAGGTGAGCGAGTGTCAGTGCGCGCTCGAGCCCGCCGTTTCCGAAGTCGCCGGCGATGGACCGGGCGCTCTGGGCCCACGTGTGGGCCTCGGCGATCCCCTGCATCAGGCCGGCGAGCTCGACAGCAGGAATCGTGGGCTGCCGGAGCACTACCGCGCCACTCGTCAACTGGTTGCTGTGAAGCGCTGAGCTCCGCGACCCCGCTGCGGAACGACCTCCCGACTCCAACCACTTCGCAGCTGCCATGGTCCCGCACCTTCCACGCCGGGGAGAGCCATGCGGCTCGCTCCTGAAGGTACAGGTGCGCGGGTGCATCTTCCAGAGTTGGGCCCGAATCCGTGACCTCGGGCCCTTCCGCGCGACCCGTTCCGGCGGGACGATTGGCCACGTAGTCGTCAATGAAGAGGTGGTCACATGACCAGGATCCCCATACTATTGCTGGCGGCCGTCGCGGCTCCGGTGGTCGCCGCCGGCACCGCCGCCGCCGCGTTCGTGCTGACCGGCACGCACCGCGAACTCGGTGTCAGCCCCGCGGAGGCCAGGCGCCGCCTGCCCGGCGACGAGCTCCTCCCCCAGGCGGACATCCAGAACGACCGCGCCATCACCATCGCCGCCCGGCCGGAGAAGGTGTGGCCGTGGATCGCCCAGCTCGGCCAGGACAAGGCCGGGTTCTACTCGTTCGAGGTGCTCGAGAACCTGATCGGCTGCGACATCCACAATGCCGACCGCATCGTCCCCGCGTGGCAGAACCCGCAGGTCGGCGACCCGTTCCCCCTGGCACGCGGGATGGAGCTCCGGGTGGCGCGTGTCGAGCCGGAGCACGCCCTCGTGATCACCAGTGAGGGCGGCGCCGCCCCGCAGGACATGGGCTTCGAGTTCACCTGGTCCTTCGTCCTCAGCTGGCTGCCGGAGCAGGTGGGCGGTCCCGGCACGCGCGTCCACGTCCGCGAACGTTATGACACCCACTCCTCGAGAGTCCACACGATCACCGAGTTCACCAGCATCGCGAGCGCCATCATGTCCTGGAGGATGCTCCAGACCATCAAGAAGCTGGCCGAGGGGGCGGAGGTCCCCGCCGCCTGAGGACCCCCCGGGCCGGGAGCGTCCCCAGTGGCCTCTCAGGCCCCGGCGGCCCGGCGGCGGGCCAGCACGGAGTCGAGGTCGAAGGTCTGCGCCACAGGCTCGAAGTCCTCGACCGTGAACGTCGGTGAGGCCGTGGTGGGGCGCATCGGAACCCGGGCGCCGCCGTCGTCGGTGGCCTCGTCCACGTAGGGCTCCACGTCGCGGCGCGGGTTCTCCTGTTTCAGCGTGTAGGTGGGCAGCGGCACGGGCACCGGCGTCCAGGTCCCCGCACCCGTGGCGCGGACATCGCCGACCGCGTGCCGCGCGTGCCGCGGCGGCTCGTCCTCGATTTCGCGGGTGACAACATGCTTGCCCTGGTAGCCGATGATGATCCCGTCGAAGGCGGTGGGGGCGGCCGAGGTGACGGCCGAAGCGGGGACCGCCGCAGTGGACTCAACGCCCGCGCCGGCCACAGCGTGCGTCGCGGCCGGCGGTACCCGCACGGGCGCGACCACGGCGGGCGAGCCCGCCTCCTGCACGCGGAACAGCCGCAGCCGCTGGTCGAGGCGGGCCATCTCGGCCCGTGCCTTCGCGTCCTGGCGGGCGGCGATCACGGCGGCCTTCTGGCCGGTGAAGAGCACAGCCCCGAGGGCGGCCGTGGGGAGCACGGCCCAGCCCCACGCCACGGGACCGAAGGCCACGCCCGCGATCACGGCGACGGTGATGATGGCGAGCGTGAGTGCGAGGGTCATCCGGCGGCGCGCGGCGGCGGCCCGGCGGGAGATCTCGGCAGCGCGCGCTGCGCGGGCCGCGGCGAGCTCACGGGCGTTGACCCGGTGCGCCACGGGGGTGGTGGGGCGAATCATCGCGAGTGCCTCCGTGCGTCGTCGTGAAATCTCCGGGTTGTGGACCAGGGGCCTGGTGTCGGAGCGGTACGACCGCTCGGGGCCGGCGGTCTCGGGCTGCACCAACCGCAACTGCCGGGAGAAGCGGTCGGTCACCCTCGACTCCACCATGATCTCGCGGCTGCGGACCAGGTGCGGTACCAGGTATCCGAGGACGATCACGGTGAGTGCAACGAACACCCACCCTGACAACTCCACGCCTCAACGCTAGGCAGTCCGGGCGGACAAGCCCCGCACCGGGGTCGGCGTGTTGGTGAAGATCCCGTGAGATGTGCCCTACAGCGCCCTCTCGCGCAGTCGCCGCACCAGACCCCCCGGGACCTCCGGGGCGGTCAGGGCGAATGTCCGGTGGTCCGCCCACTGCCCGGCGATGTGCATGTACGCCCGCCGCAGCCCCTCGTCCCGGAAGCCGAGCTTCTGCACCACCCGCAGGCTCGCGGCGTTCTCCGGGCGGATGTTGATCTCGATCCGGTGCAGGCCCCACGTGAACCAGCAGTGGTCGCAGGCCATGGCAACCGCGAGCGGGGTGATGCCCCGGCCCGCCACGTCCTGCGCGATCCAGTACCCCGCCGCCGCCGTCAGGAGCGAGCCGCGCTGCACGCCGGAGACGGAGACCTGCCCCACGAACTCGCCGTCATACTCGATGACCAGCGGCAACGCGTCGCCGTCGCGGTGGAGCCGGCGTATCTCGCGGGTGTAGGAGCGGAACGACACCGTGGGGGCCGGCACCGGCGACGTGGCCTCCCAGGGCGTGAGCCACTGCGCGTTCGCCAGCCGGACCGCGGCCCAGCGCCGCTCGTCGGACGCCGCAATCAGCCGGAGGGTCACGGTGTGGTCCCCGGTCGAGTCCCGCAGCGGCTCGGCGAGCCGCAGGTGCTCGAACACCGCTCAGGCGTCCAGGATGAGGCAGGAGACCTCGTCGCCGGGCCGCACCGTGGTGACGTCCTCGGGCACCACGGCCAGGGTGTTGGAGTGCGCCAGCCCCGAGAGCGTGCCCTCCACCCCCACCGGCTCGCACCGGTACCCACCGGAGGGCGAGCCGGAGATCCGCGCCGGCACGAACTGGCGCAGCCCCACCGGCGACTCCCACCCCGTCACCACGCGCGCCGCCACCGCGGGACGGTACAGCTCGTTGTAGCCCGCCATCGCGAGGAGCGCGGGCCGCACGAACGTCTCGTAGGCGACCTGCACCGCCACCGGGTCCCCCGGAAGGCAGAAGACCGGCGTCCGCTCCCCCAGTTCGCCGACGTGCCCGACGCCGAACCGCCGCCCCGGCGCGATCGCCACGTTGTCGAAGCGGACGGACCCCATCGACCCGACGACGTCGCGCACCGTGTCGTTGGAGCCGTTGCTCAGGCCGCCGGTGGTGATCACCAGGTCGGCGCGCACGAGCTGGTCCTCGAGCGTCTCCCGCAGCTCGGGCCGCCGGTCCGGGACCGCACCCACCCGCAGCGCGACGGCGCCGGCGTCCTGCACGCCCGTGGCGAGGGCGTGGCCGTTGGCGTCGAAGACCTGCCCGGACTGCGCCGGCGTCCCGGGCTCCACCAGCTCGTCCCCCACGGACACGATGACCACGCGGGGCCTGGGGTGCACGAGGACGCGTCCCCGCCCGACCGCCGCGAGCAGCGCGACCTGCCGGGCGCCCACCCGCTCGCCCGCGGCGAGCACGATGTCACCGCTGCGGGTGTCGATCGCGCGCGGCCGCACGTTCACCCCGGCCGCCACGGCCCGCAGGACCGCCACGACGGCGTCGCCCTGGTCGGTCCCCTCGAGCGGCACGACGGCGTCGGCCCCCCGCGGCAGCGGCGCGCCGGACGCGATGCGCACCACGGAGCCGGGGACCAGGGTGACGGCGTCACTCGCCCCGGCCCGCACCTCGTCCATGACGCGGAGCCGCACCGGTCCCCGATCGGCCCCGGCGACGTCGGCGGCCCGCAGCGCGTACCCGTCCAGCGCGGCGAGGTCAGCCACGGGGAGGTCCGAAGGCGCCCGGACATCCTCGGCGAGCACGCAGCCCACGGCGTCGGGCAGCTGGACGGCGAGCGGCGGCAGCTGGCCCACGGCGGAGAGGCACGCCTGGAGGTGGTCGTTGACGGTGCGCATGGGTGAAGGCTATCGGGACTCGCCGGACAGGATGGGATGGTGTCGGCCCCACCTGACACAATGGGTCCCATGCGAGAGCCTTTGCGGCTACCCCAGACAGTTGGATACGAAACAGAAGACGCCAAGCACGCGTTACGCCAGGTGATTCGACGGCACCGCACCCTGCGGAGCCGCGGGGAGCTCGAAACGCTCGGAGAGGCGCTGGCCACCAGCGCCCTGCAGGCCATCGGCGACGCGCGCAATGTTGCGCTCTATGTATCCGTGGGCGGGGAGCCACCGACGTTGCCACTGCTGGAGCGCCTGCGCGCCCGGGACGTGGCGGTGCTGCTGCCCGCCCTCGGGCCCGGACTGGCGCGCAGCTGGTCCTTCTACCGCGGGCTGGACGACCTCCAGACCCGCGCGCCCGGGCGCCCGCCGGAGCCGTCCGGAGCGGTGCTGGGGGCGGAGGCCATCCGGTCGGTGGACGTGGTCATCACCTCGGCACTCGCGGTGGACGGGTACGGCGGCCGGCTGGGTCAGGGCGGCGGCTGGTACGACCGCATGATGAAGATGCTCGACCCCGAGACGCCGACGTTCGCCATGCTCTTCGACGACGAGCTCGTGTCCACGCAGCGCCTCCCCCAGGACGAGAACGACGTGCGGGTCAAGGCTGTCATCACACCCACGCGGGTGTTCCTCATCGCTGGTTCGCGCCTCGAGCGTGACACCCTCGCGGCGGTCGCCGGCCCGAACTGACGACTCCGGGCGCGGTCTGACGGCTCCGGGCGCGGTGCTACTTCGCCGGCCGCAACGTGAGCGTGCTCGCCGCGGCCTCCTCCACGGCCTCCCGGCTGGACACCCAGGGGTAGTACCGGCCCGCGGCCCAGGCACCCACCTGGTCGGCGTAGTGCGACGACGTCGGGTGGCCCGACGTCCCCGTCGTCACCACCCAGGTGGAGGCGTCGAGGTCGGACATGTCCACCACCATCCGCATGGACGGGGCGGCCGTCATGGTGAAGTCGGCGCGGTCGCCGCCCTCCATGGAGGCCACCCAGCTGGTGGAGTTGACCGACGCGCTGGTCCCCGAGACCTCGAACGGGGTCGGGTTGGTGAGCCACGCGAGCACGCCGTGCGTCGTCGCCGGCGTGAGGACGGGGTGCTCGAACCGGGCCTGGTGGAGGTCGCCCCACCGCCACCGCTCCGCGTCCTTGCCGAGGGTGTTCGTGAGCTGGTAGCGGGCGTTCTCGACGGCGCGGACCAGGATCTCGTCGCGGGTCTCGGTGACCCGCACGGTGGAGACGTCGTCCCACCAGGCGTTGCGGGGGTCGTCCATGAGGAGCGTGACCACCTGGATCCAGCGTGAATCCCCGGAGGTGACCACGTCCGCCGGCAGCTCGTCCGCGAAGGTCAGTGCGAGCACGTTGGCCCACACCGTGTTGAAGTAGGCGGCTCCCGCCGAGTCCACGTCCGTGGGGTACCCCTGCTCCCGCCAGGCGCGCAGCTCGCGCACGCCCTCCCGCACGAACTCCTGCTCGATGTTGAGCCGCAGGATCGCGGGCACCATGACGCCGGCCAGCGGGTGGGCGGAATCCATCATCAACGCGTTGGCGCCCTCCACGGTGACCTTCTCACCGGCCTCGATCTGCGCGATCAGCAACGACCGCAGCCGCTGCGCGCGGAAGCCGTAGTCGAAGTCCGCCGTGAGGAACGCGCCCCCGCCGCTCACGGTGACGGCCTGGTTTGCGGCCACGATGAAGCCCTCGGCAGGGTTCAGCGTGCTCGGGAGGTTCTCGGCGGAGAGGAACCCCTCCCAGTCATAGGCCGGGTCCCACCCCGGACGCGGCCAGGTCCCGTCCACGGGGACTGCGCCGGAGACCGCGAGCGAGCGGATGGGGATGCGGCCGGCGGCCTGGTGGCCGATGTCCCCGGCCGTGGTGGCGTAGACGATGTTCTGCGCCGGGACCTCGAACTTCGCGGCCGCGGCGGCGACGTCCGCGGGGGTGGCGGCCCGGTCCAGGTCGATGAGGGCCTCCATGGTGCGCCCGGGCGTCAGGGCCGTCCAGGCGAGCGACACCGCGTAGCCGTCCAGGCCACCCGTGGGGCTGCCCGCCGGCACGGGAGACCTGGAGGCCACCTCGGTGCTGGGCATCGCCTCGGAGATGATCGGTCCATGGATGGTGGACTGGATCTCCACGGTGAAGGGCTCCCCGTCGGCCACCAGCACCTCCTCGGTGCGCGTCTCGAGGTCCACGCGCTCGGTGCCACGCTGGTACTGGCCCTCCGGGGAGACACGCTCCAGGTAGAAGTCGGTCACATCGGCGCCCATGTTCGTGAAGCCCCAGGAGAGGCCCGCGTTGTGCCCGATGATCACACCGGGCGTGCCGGAGAGGGAGAAGCCGGACACGTCGAACGTGCAGTCCTCGGTCAGCTCCACGCAGTGCAGGCCGATCTGGTGCCAGATGCCGGGAGCGCCCACGGTGTCGTACGGGTCGTTCGCGAGGATCGGCTGGCCGCTCTCGGTGTACTGGCCCGAGATGACGAACGAGTTCGAGCCGATGCCGTCGGCTCCGCCCAGCAACGTCGGCACGGCGTCGAGGGCCCGGATGGTGGCACCGATCGGGTCGTCGGCCCCCCGCAACGCGTCATCCCAAGCGCTGTCCACCGCGCCGGGCGCGGTGACGGCGGCGGCGGCCGCCTCACCCGGGATGATCGGGGCGCGCTGGTCGTACGGGTAGGCGGGGAAGAGTTCGGCCACCCGGCCCATGTCCCCCACCGTGCGGTAGATGGCGGAGCGCTCCAGTTCGTCGTCGTAGTTGGCGCGCAGGTCCCACGCCACCGCCTTCAACCAGACCAGCGAGTCGACCGGGGTCCAGGGCTCGATGTCCGCGAGGGTGACACGGAGACCCAGGATCGTGTACTCCACGCCCAACTCCGAGGACTCGCGGCCCCGCAGGTAGGCGTTGACGCCGTCGGCGTAGGCCTGCAGGTAGGACTGGTACCCCGGGTCCAGGAGGTCCCACTCCTGCTCCGCGACGCGCCGCCACCCCATCGTGCGGGTCACGGTGTCGGAGTCGCGGGCCTTCGGGACGTCGCCCACGAGTTCGGAGAGGCGGCCGGAGGCCACGTGCCGCCGGTAGTCCATCTCGAAGAAGCGGTCCTGCGCGTGGACGTAGCCCTGCGCCCTGAACAGGTCCAGGTCCGTCGCCGCGTACACCTGGGGCACGCCGAGCTCGTCACGGATCACCGTGACTTCCGCGCCCAGCCCGGCAAGCGTGGTGGTCCCGCCCACGTTCGGCAGCGGCCGCCGCAGCACCCACGCCACCACGGCGATTCCGCCGACGAGCGCGACCACGAGGGTGACGGACAACGCGATGACGACCTTGCGGATGATCCCATTGCGAGCGCTCACTGTGGCAGCCTATCCGCCCGGAATCCGCTCGGGGTGAATTGCGGGCGGAGGAGGGATAGAATTGGCACTCATGGGCTTCGAGTGCCAGCCCAGCAGGAGGAGCAAATGCCCACCTATGCCTACCGCTGCACCGAGTGCGGCACGGAGTTCGACATCTACCAGCGGTTCGACGAGGACTCGTTGACGAACTGCCCGCGCTGCGACGCGCCCCTGCGCAAGCTCTTCTCCCCCACCGGGATCGTCTTCAAGGGTTCCGGCTTCTACCGCACCGACTCCCGCAAGGGTTCGTCCACACCTTCCTCGAAGGACTGACCGTCCACAGCTGACCCCGGGCCACACCGCGGCCATCCCGCCCGGCCCCCTACCGTCGGTGTATGCGCACCCCGCACACAACCCGGATCCTGGCGCCCACGCCCGCTTGGCGCAGCGCCCTGTGGCGGTGGCGCCACACCTTCCTCGCGATCGCCCTCATCGCGGCCGTCCTCACGCTCGTGGAGGCCCTCTCCCCCGTGCCGGACGGCTCCGCGCGCGTGGTCCTCGCGGCCGACGTGAGCGCGGGATCCGAACTCAGGGAGTCGGACCTCGAGATCCGGACCGTGCCCGACGACGCCGCCCCCGCCACGTCCTTCGCCACGACCGCGGCGCTGGCCGGGCGCCGTCCGGTGGTGGGCCTGCCCGCGGGCACCGTGCTCTCGGAGCACCTGCTCGTGGGCCCCGGACTGGTGGCTCCCGCGGGCCACGTGGTCCTGCCGGTGGCGGTGGCGGACGCCGGATCCCTGGCGCTCGCCCGCCCTGGGACCGAGATCACACTGCTCGCGGGAGCCGGTGAACACTCCGGCACCATAGCCCCTGACGTGCTGGTTTTGTCCGTCCTTGAGGCGGAGGACGGCGAATCCCTGCTCGGGGGATCGGCGCGCAACACGGTGTTGATTGTTGCCGTACCCGTACATCTCGTTAGTGTCGTTGTGGATGCAAGTGCGGAAGCGCCCCTCCGGGTGGCACTCCCGGCACGTACCGGTGCAATCCCCTGACCCAACTCCAGGAGACCAGTGTTGAACGGCTTCAAGGAATTCATCTCACGCGGCAACGCGATCGACCTCGCGGTCGGTGTCATCATCGGCGGGGCCTTCGCCCCGATCATCGCCGCCGTCACCGCCGTCATCCTCGGCATCATCGGCGGCCTCTTCGGCCAGCCCAACTTCGACATGGTCGGCAGCTTCTACGTGAACGAGGCCCAGATCCTCCCCGGCGCCATCATCACCGCGATCTTCAACTTCCTCATCGTGGCCGCCGCGCTCTACTACTTCATCGTCGTGCCGATGAACAGGCTCGCGGCGTCCCGCAAGAAGGAGGACGTGGAGCCCGCGGCCCCCGCCGACGACGTCCGCATCCTCACCGAGATCCGCGATCTGCTCGCGACTCGCTGACGTCACCAAGAGGGCCGGCCCGAAAGGGCCGGCCCTTCGTCATGTCCCGCTGCGCACGGGGTGATCACCAGTGCGGGGGCACGTTCTCCCGCAGGCGGCGGTCGTTGTCGTCAGGTCCGTCGCCCCAGGCGGCGTCGGTGTCCCCGGCCGCGCGTCGCGGCACAACGGGCGCGGGCTCCGGTGGCGCCGCCGTGTCGGTGGCCGAAGGAGCCGCCGCGTCGGTCGCGGACAGCCGCACCACCCGCCGGTGCTCAGTCCGCTTCTTCGGCATCGCTCCCCAGCCGACGCGCGGCGGCCGCGCCCAGTGCCCCGTCGACGCGCGCCCCGCGCTTGACGATCCGCAGCCGGGCGCGCAGGTCGCGAGCCAGGTCCTCCACGGACCGCTCCGCGCCATCGGAGCAGATCAGGTTCGCCACCTCGTCCAGTTGGTCGTCCGAGTAGGCGTGGATGTCGAGGCCGGGCAGGATGCCGGGCGGGAGCGCGGGTCGTGCGGCGTCGCCGGGGACGGCAGGGTGGGTGACCGGGGCGGCGGCTGCCGACGCCCCGCCGGCGGCGGGCACCTCCACCCGCGGGAAGGCCCGCGGCCGCTCGTGGGCGGCCATCGCGGCGCGGACCTTGGCCTCGACGGCCGCCGCTTCGCGCTGTGGGTCCATGAAGACCGCCGTCGAGAAGGCCATGTGCGGCACCCAGCCGTGGTGCTCGAGCCGCTCCACCCACAGCCGGTCGCGGCGCCGCAGCGAGGGCTCGGCCACGTAGGCGGCGTCGTCGGTCACGACGCCGACGAACAGTTCGCCGGGGCGGTCCGCGTGGCCGACCGCGAGCGGCAGCCGCACCCCGCCCTCGAAGCCGTACCGGGGCACGACCGTCAACCCGAGGCGTTGGAGGCGATCGGTGAGGTCCAGCAGGAGGCGATCGGGCTCGCCCTCGGCGGGCTGGCTCCGCGCCTTCGAGGACCCGGGCTCGGCGGGCGAGTCGGAGGCGAAGTCGAGCAGGTCGGCGAGCAGTTGCGCGCCCGGGTGCTGCAATCGCTGGCGATCCACGTCCGTCGGCGCGAGGCAGGAGACGATGTGCAGGTTGTGCCGGACACTGTCAAGGGCGTCGATCATGAGGGAGAGGCCCTCCGGCGTGGAGATCGCGCCGAAGCGGTGCAGCACCCGGCCGTGCGGCGTCTTGCCGTAGCCCACCGAGAGGATCACCGTGTCACGGCGCAGGTCTCCGGCGCCCTCCACGTCCACCACCGCGAAGCGCTCCGCGTCCTCCAGGAGCGGCGCGAGGGCGCGGTCATCCCGGATCGCGGCCCTGATCCGCTGCGCCGTGATCGCGGACAGCGAGATCACCGCGACGCTCTCGTGGCCACCGGTGTGCTCGCGCACCAGCTCCAGCACCCTGGAGACCTCGGACTCCACGGCCTCCACCTCGACGGCGCCGATCGCCGGCATCCCGAAGCCCTCCACCACGTGGAGGCGGAGCGTCGTGGGGGTGGGGCGCGCGGGCACGGAGTCGACAACACCGTCGTAGCCGTGGCCCGCGAGGAAGGCGGCGATGTGCTCCTCGCGCTGCGCCCGGTCGGCCGGCAGCACCACGGTCGGGAGCGTTCCCGCGAGCTCGTCCACGAGGCCGACGCCGGCGCGCGAGGTGTCGCCGACGAGGACCAGCTGGCGCGAGCGCGCGATCGCGCCCACCGCGTGCGCCGTGGGCAGGTGCTGGGCGCCGTCGATCACGAGGAGGTCCACCTCGGCAGTCGGCAGCACCTGGCCCACCAGCATCGGCGGCACCACCCAGATGGGGCGGGCGGCGGTGACGAGTGCCCCGAAGCGGGAGCGCAGCGAGCGGACGTTCGTCAGGTGCGGTTGCGAGAGTTCCCGCCACAGGTCCCGGGCGGCCGCCTTGTCCGCGCTGATCGCCTTCGCGAGGCGCCGCCCGACGGCGCGGCGCACCGGCCCCGGCAGCGACGCCACGTGGGCGCGGTCAAGCGCGCGGAAGTGCTCGGCGAGCGAGTTGAGGGTGGCGCCGTCGTACCCGACGAGGGCGGGGTCCGAACGGAGGATGGTCTCGAGGACCGAGGCCCACCAGGCGAGCTCCAGCTCGCTCCCCGCCGAGTCCGGGTCGGCGCGCCGTTCGCGCAGGTCCGCCACGAGACCGCCGAGGCCGAGCTCCCGCAGCCGGGTGTTGAGGACGTTGATCTCGGGGAGGTAGCGCAGCGCGGACGGGTCGTGCCCGAGCTCGAGCAGCTTGTCCCGCAGCGCCTCGAGCTCCATCCCGAAGAGGTCGTCGTCGAAGACGCCGGCGAGTGCCTCCACCTGCTGCTTCGCCTCCAGGGCGGTGCGCTCGGCATCCCCGAGGGACTGCGGCAGCCGCGGCCACCCGCCCGAGGGGCAGTGCCGGCGCCACACCTCGCGCTGCCGCTGCACGGTGGCAAGGGCCGCGTGCAGGTCCGCAACGGGGCGGCCGGGCCGGAGGAGGTCCTTCGCCTGCTTGGTCAGCCGACGGCGCGTGGCGGGCGGCATCTCGACGCCCTTCTCGTGGCGCCACTTCGGGGTGGCCGTCGCGATCACCATGTCCGCCGCGGACCGCTCGAACACCATGGGCGTGAAGATGTCCATCGACTCGCGCACGCCCTTGAGCATCTCGAGCTGCTCCAGCCACGACCCCAGCGACGTGGCCCGCTCCAGCCCGGTCTCCCGGGTGATGCGCCCGACGTCGGAGAGCACCTGCGGCAGGGTCACCTCGGAGAGCACCTGGGTGCGCTCCAAGGCGCGCGTGGCCTCCTTCCCGGAGTTGACGTGGGCGCCGAACCACGGGGTGTCATGGCGCCGCACGGAGAAGCCCCCGAGGATGGCGAGGCGGTTCAGGGCATCCGCGGCCTCCTCGCGGGTGGCCTGGTCCAGGCGGGCAATCGTGTCCGAGTCCAGCCGCACCTGCGTGCGCGGTCCGGAGCGCGAGGTTGTCAGGTCCGCCAGGTTCTGCAGGGCGTCGTAGGCGGAGGCACCCCAGGGCTCGCGCCTGCGGTGCAGCGCGGCGGTGTAGCTCTCGAGGCGGGAGCGGACGTGCAGGAGGGTGGCGCGGGTGCGCAGGACGGCGTCGTCGTCGAGATGGTCCTCGTAGGGGGCCATCCCGTCGCGCAGCCGGTCCGCCGCGGTGGTGCGCCACTGCGTGTCCTGGAGGTCGAAGACGAGGTCCCCGAGCCCGGCGTCGCCCAGCGCGCGCATCGTGGCGCGGCCCGCACGGCGCGTTCCCGGGAGGTACACGACGGAGCGGCCCGAGGCGGCGGCGTCGGCGAGGACGGCGGCGATGGTCTCGGGCGCCTGCGACCCCGGCCGGGCGTCCACGAAGAAGCTGCGGCCCGAGACCACGTGGTCGATCACGCCCTGCTGGACGGGGTCGAGGTCGCCGACGCCGCGCTCGGCGTCCGGGGCACGGTCACCGGGGTTGGTGGGCGGCAGCGGCTCGGCCAGCGCGCGCTTCACCTCCAGGTCCCCCGCGAGGGCGGCGACCACGGGGTGCGCGCGCAGGGCGGCCTCCATGGCGGTGAGGTCGTCGAGCAGGGTCTGGCCGGGGTGGACGAACGGTCCCACCTGGATCTGCTCGGTCATGCCGAACTCGGACAGGTGGTAACGCCCGAGCTCGGTGAGGCGGGAGAGGGTGGCCCGCGGGGAGAAGCCGTGCTCGGTGACCGACATCGCGGCGAGCGCGTCCAGGTCCGGCTCGGCGCCCGCGCGCCGCAGCGCCGCGACGAACTCCGGGTTGATCTCGATCCCGGGCTCCAGCCGCAGCTCGAAGTCCACCTCGGGGCCGTCGATGGGCTCGATGCGGAGCGGGCGCAGCATCAGGGGTGCGTTGACGAGGCGGATCTCGCCCTCCGCGGAGTCGGCGGACCGCGCGATCTCGGCCCAGTGCCCGATCCCGATGACCAGGTACATGGGCGCGGCGGCGAAGCGCTGCGTGAGCTCGTCCGCCCGCTGGAGTGCCGCCCGCGCGGAGCGGCGCGCGGTGACCAGGCTGCCGCTCTCCCGCACCAGGTTGGACAGCCGGGTGCCCCGGCCCGCGTAGAGCTGCGCGATCCCGGAGGGGTGCGCCTGGGTCAGGTCGATGAGCGCGCCGGCCAACTGCATGATGTCGGTGAGGGTGGAGGAGCCGGACAGCGCGCGGATCTCGCCGCGCCAGCCCTCGAGAGCGCGTGCGATGCCGCCGGACTCGTCGGCGGGCTGGAACGTTTTCGCAGCTGGCGCCGACGGTGCGGGCGAGGTGGCGCCCCACGGCGCGCGCCCGGGAGCGGGCGACCCAGCGGGGTCCTCCCCGTCGACGGTGCTGGACGGGTGCCCGTCGGGTGTGGTGGCGGGCGGCGCTCCCGGCGCGGGAGCGGCCGGGGTGGTGGGCTGGGGGGCGCCGTCGTCGTCGGTCACCGGGCCGGCGTCGCGACGGCGCGGGAAGAAGGAGAGCGGGGCCATTCCCTCACGCTAACCAGCGAGGGGAGGGTGAGTGAAACTGCCGCGCCGCGCGAGACGAGATGTGGTCCTCGCAACCCGGGATGCGGGCTTCGCCACCGGGGATGCGTGCCCACGGGGCCCGGCCGCAGTGGAAGAGGCCCGGACATGATAGAACGAAGTGCGACACGCAGGGGGGCAGGCGTCGCACTTCGTTCGTGGAACAGTTTGCACCGTCTCGCGCGTTCGTGCAACTAGATGACATGGCAGGAACCTGCCAAGTGGCTTGGGAGGATTCCCCACGTGTCCCCGAACGTCGCGCCGCCGCCTTTCGTGCCCCCCGGCGCCACCCTGACGGCGTTCGGACGGCAGGCGCTCTCCCTCGTCGCCCGCGAGTTGCGGGCCCGCTGCGTCCGCCTCCTGCTCGGCCCGGACCACCACTGCCAGCCTCCGCAAGCTCCTCCCCGTCCCCGACGGCGCGTGGGTCACCGGCCTGCGCACACCCCCTGACCTCCACCGCACCGCGCGGGACAAACACATCACCGCGCTGCGGCGTGACGCGCTGCGGCTCGGCCCCGGGTGGCGGGAGCGGCTGGACGAGGTCGAGGACCTCATCGACGACGACGCGTGGGCGCCGGCCGCGATCAGCCCGGAGTCACTCGCGGTCCTGCGCGCCCTGGATGCGGACGGGTACGTGTCCCGGCGGCGCCGCAGCGCAGCCCGGCTGCGGAACGGGCTCGCCGGCCTGACGGTGGTCAACCCGACCGGCTCGGCGTGCTGCGTCGTCGTCAGCCACCCGGAGGCGGAGCGGATCCGGGTGGGGCTGGCCGCGGCCGACGTCGTCGGGCCGGTCCACTGGGAGCGACCGGCGGACCTGCCGCGCGGCCGGGCATGGCGGACGGACCTGGTGTCGCTGCCGGTGGACGGGCCGTACGACGAGCGGGACATGGACAGGATCGCCGAACGGGTGCGCACGCTGGCATCACCGGCACTCCTCTCCCCTCCAGAGGGCTGAGAATGGTCAGCGTGCCCAACAAGGACCTCTCCAAGTTCGCGTGGCTGTCGATCGCGGCGGCAATCATCACCATCGCCCTGAAGACCGGGGCGTGGGCGCTGACCGGCTCGGTCGGCCTCCTGTCCGACGCCGCCGAGTCGATCGTGAACCTGGTCGCCGCCGCCGTGATCCTCGTGACGTCGGTCGAGCGGTTCGTCCACCCGCGCGGAATCGACAACGTCGGCGTCGGCCTGCTCATCTCCGTCCTCGCCTCCCTGGTCAACGGCGGGGTGGCCCTTGTGCTGCTGCGGGCGGGCAAGGAGTACCGGTCACTCACGCTCACCGCCGACGCCCGGCACCTCATGACCGACGTCGTCACGTCCGTGGGCGTGCTCGTGGGCGTGGGGCTCGTGTGGCTCACGGGGTGGGAACGGCTCGACCCGATTGTCGCGTTCGCCGTGGGGGTCAACATCATCGTCACCGGGGCGAAGCTCATCAGCCAGTCCGCGGAGGGGCTGCTGGACGTGACTCTCCCCGCCGAGGAGAACCAGAGAATCGTGGACATCCTGCGCACCCACACCACCGAGAACATCCGGTTCCACGCCCTGCAGACCCGAGTCTCCGGGCGGGACCGCCACGCCACCGTGCATGTGCTGGTGCCGGGTGACTGGTCGATCCGGGCCAGGCACGCCTACATCGACGGCTGCGTGACGCGGGCATCTCGTTCGCGAGGCTCTCGGACGTGTCCTGAGGTCAGAGCGCCCCGCCGGCCGCGGCCGGCGCCGTCGGGTCCACGCCCCCGCCCGCACCCGCCTCACGCGCCAGGTAGTCCTCGAGGAGCATGACGTTCTCGCCCACGCGGTTGGCCACCTGGAGCAGCGTCGACATCGAGGAGACCTCCTCGACCTGCTCCTTGAGGAACCAGTGCATGAACTGCTCGCCGAGGTAGTCCCGCTCGTCCCGCGCCAGCGCGGTCAGCGTCTCGAACTGCCCGGTGACCTGCAACTCCTGGGCCAGGGCCAGCTCGATCGGCTCGGCCACGGACGCGAAGTCGTTCCGCACCGCGGGAATCCCGGGAATGACGACGTCGGCGCCACGGTCCATCAGGTACTGCACGATCATCATGGCGTGGTTGCGCTCCTCGACGGCCTGGGCGAAGAAGTGCCCGGCCAGCTGCGGCAACGCCTGCTGGTCGTACCACACCGCGATCGCGATGTACTGCTGGGACGCGGCGTACTCGTGCCCGATCTGGGCGTTGAGCAGGTCATGGACGGGGCTCATCAGCCGATCTCCTCCGGTTTGTGGTGCGTCACGGCTCGCACTGGGTACCAACACAGTACGCCTCCGCACTGCGCCGGCACATCACCCATCGGCGCCGAGGACGACGCCAGCCGCTGCACGACGACGGCGAGCGACACCGCCCGCTGGTCGACGCCGGCCGCCAGCCGATAGCCAATCGCTCGCGCGGTCGGCTGTGGCGGACCAGCGCACGGCCAGCGGGAATCGGGCCAGGGCGGCGCTGACGACGGTGTCGAGGTCGTTGGCCGCGACGAAACGTCGTGGGTATTCCCGGGAGTGGGTCACAGGCGTAGGCTCCCCTTGCATTGTCAACCGTCGACGGTGCCCCGGGACCAGTTGGCCCGGTGTCCAGGGCGCTCTCCCGAAGGGCCGCGGATGTCCACTGATGCCGAAGTTCCCACCGTCGCACCACAGTCCGCGCCGGATCTGCCGGAGCCCCCGGCGAGGGGACATGGGCGTGGCCTGGGCCTGTCCTTGGCAGCGCTGGGCGTCGTGTTCGGCGACATCGGAACCAGCCCGCTGTACGCCCTGCAGACGGTCTTCAGCGTGCGGCACAACGCTGTCGAACCCACCCGCCAGGACGTCTTCGGCGTGATCTCCATGGTTTTCTGGGCCATCACGATCATCGTCGCGTACGGCTACGCGTTCCTCATGATGCGCGCCGACAACGAGGGCGAGGGCGGCATCCTGGCGCTGGTCGCCCTGCTGCGCCGCACGGCCGCTGGACACCCGCGCCTGGTGGCGGCGGCCATTGTCATGGGGATCATCGGCGCGGCGCTCTTCTACGGCGACAGCGTGATCACTCCGGCCATCTCGGTGATGTCGGCCATCGAGGGCCTGTCGGTGGTGAGCCCGACCTTCGAGTCGCTGGTGCTGCCCGTGTCGTTGGTGATCCTGACGGGGGTGTTCGCGGTCCAGAAGTTCGGCACGTCGGCGGTGGGCCGGTTCTTCGGGCCCATCATGTGCGTCTGGTTCGTGTCGCTCGCCGCGCTCGGACTGCCCCACTTCCTGCGAAACCCCGAGATCCTGGGCGCGATCTCCCCGCATTACGCGATCACGTTCGCCGTCGCCCGCCCCGGAGTCGCCTTCATCGCCATGGGCGCGGTCGTGCTGACCGTGACCGGCGTCGAGGCGCTGTACGCCGACATGGGTCACTTCGGGCCAACCCCCATCCGGTTGGCCTGGTTCGGGGTGGTGTTCCCCTCGCTCACGCTGGTCTACCTCGGTATGGGCGCCATGATCCTGCGCGACCCTTCCACCATCGACAACCCGTTCTTCCATCTCGCCCCCGCCTGGGCGCGCATTCCGCTCGTCGTCCTGGCGACGATGGCCACGATCATCGCCTCGCAGGCCGTCATCTCCGGCGCATTCTCGATGTCCCGGCAGGCAACCCGCGCCAACCTCCTGCCGCGCCTCAAGGTGGTGCACACGTCCAAGGAGGAGGGCGGCCAGGTCTACATCGGCTCCATCAACTGGATCCTCTTCGTCGGCGTCATGCTCCTCATCGGTATCTTCCAGTCATCGGCGGCGCTGGCCAACGCCTACGGACTTGCGGTGACGGGAACACTCCTGTTCTCGATCACGATCTTCCTGCTGCTGGCCCATTTCGTGTGGCGGACCCATTGGGCCAAGATCCTTCTCGCGGTCATCCTCATCGTCGGGTTCGAGCTGGTCTTCTTCTTCGCCAACATCGCCAAGATCCTCCACGGAGGCTGGCTGCCGTTACTCATCGCCACCGCGGTCGTCACGATCATGTTGACGTGGCGCCAGGGGCATGCCGCCGTGCAGGCACGCCGGGGCCGGATCGAAGGCCCGCTGGCGGATTTCATCGAGATGGTGCGTACCAGCGACATCCGGCGCGTGCCCGGCCTGGCGGTGTTCCCCCACCCGAACGCCGAGACCACCCCGCTGGCGCTGCGCCAGAACCTCGAGTTCAACCACGTCCTCCACGAGCACAACGCGATCGTCAGCATCGTGAACGAGAACGTGCCGCACATCCGACACGTCGACCGGGCGAGGGTCGACGACCTGGGCTACACCGACGACGGCATCTTCCATATCCGCTACCGCGTCGGGTTCAACGACAGCCAGTTCGTTCCCAAGGCGCTGGAGTGGGCCCAGGGCAAGGGCCCGGAGATGGATCTGGACCCTGAACAGGCGCGCTACTTCCTCTCGTCGCTGCGGCTCACCCAAGGAGACGTACCCTCACTGCCGAGGTGGCGCAGGCGGCTGTTCCTGTGGTTGTCGGCCAATGCCGCCAGCCGCACCGACGTCTTCCACCTCCCACCCGAACGCACGATCGTCATGGGCGGTCACCTCGAACTGTGAGGCCACCTCACCCGCGCGGGGATGAGTCGGGGCAACGATGTTGCGCCGCCGATGCGATTCGAACGCACGACACCCGCTTTGGGAGGACGGTGACACACCCCCGAATCCGCCTTCCTCCGGTCCGCCATCCTCGCTGAACCACGATGGCACAATGTGCGCGCCGCCTTCGTGTCGGTGGGTTCACCTACGATCGGCACCATGGCAATCTCGAACTCCGCCCACGCAGGCCTGGGCACCTGGCCGGACCTGCCCGCTGAGGAGCAGATCCGCGCCGTCGTCGGCGCCGCAAGCTTCTCCCTTGGCGCAGCCCACGCTCGTGCGGGCCATGTGCGTTGGTTGACGTCGGACCCGGAACGGCGGGTGCTCTTCGCCGCTCTCGGCGCCGCCACGGCGGTGCAGCACCAAGTGGTGGTCCACGTCGGTGACCGGCGGGGCACCCGCCGAAGCAGCGGCCGTTGCACGTGCCCCAGGTCGGTGAACTGCGAGCATGTCGCTGCGGTCCTGTTGGCTGCGCTCGAAGACTTCGCGGCGGAACGCCCCGTCACGCCTCCGTGGGAGCGTGTCCTCGCCGACGTCGTCGCGGACGGCCGCGACGAGACGGGCGCTGTACCCATTGGTCTGCTGTTCGAACCGTCGATCGTTGCCGGCAGGCCCGGCGCGGCGCGCGAGCTCCGCGTCCGGTTGCGCCCGGTCGTCCCCGGCACGAAGAGCGCATGGGTGCGCAGCGGGATCACGTGGCGCGACGTGTCGTACTCGTGGCGGGCACACGACTACGTCACGGCCCACCGTGAGGCGCTGCACCTGCTCCACAAGGCCCACCCGTCCTCGGCCCCCTACTCCTACGGCGACTCGCCCGTGTACCTCGACGAGTTCGGCCCCGCCTTGTGGCCCCTCCTGCGCGGCGCGGTGGACGCAGGCGTACCGTTCGTGCCCGCCAAGGCCTCGGCGGGGGCGGTCGCGCTGGCGGACGGACCGGCGACCATTGCGCTCAACCTCAGCCGCGATTCGCAGGGGGACGTTTCCGCCACGGCGGTCGTGGACGTGCCGGGGGCCGACGACGGTGCCACGTCAGTCACGCTCTTGGGAAAGCCCGCCCACGGGACCGTCCTGCACTACACCGGCGCATCGAGCCCGCTCGGCCTTGTCCTCGCCCCACTCGAGCGGCCCCTGAGCGGGAAGGCCTCCGGCATCGTGGCCGCGGGCGAGTTGCGGGTCCCCGCCGCGGACGTCGACCGCTTCCTCGCGGAGTACTATCCGGCCCTGCGTCGCGTCCTGGAGGTGCGCTCGGACGACGGCTCCGTGGAGCTGCCGGTGATCGCACCGCCGCGTCTGGGTCTGACGCTCACCTACTCGGATGCTCGTTCCCTCGCCCTCGAGTGGGGCTTCGTGTACGGCACCGGGGGCAACGCCCGTCGCCTCCCGCTCTCAGCGGGCAGCGACCCCGTCCGCGACCGCGCCGCCGAGCAGCGGCTGCTGCGCGATCTTCGGCTGCCGGCCGCGCTCCTCGGGGGCCCCGGTGAACCCGGCCCCGCTCCGACGGCGCAGCTTCGCGGGGTGGATGTCGCCCTCTTCACCCGGGACATCCTGCCCGACCTGCGGGAGCAAGGCGTCGCCGTCGAGATCTTCGGCACGCCCGTTGAGTATCGCCACTCGGAGTCCGCACCCGTCATCCGCGTCTCCGCCACCGACTCCGACGACGCCGACTGGTTCGACCTCGGCGTCACCGTGGAGATCGACGGGGAGGAGATCCCCTTCGAGCGGCTATTCGTGGCCCTCGCCAACGGGGATGACCACCTCCTCCTCGATTCCGGGACGTACTTCAGGATCGATCGGCCCGAGCTCGAACGCCTGCGCCGGCTCATTGACGAGGCACGGTTCCTGCAGGACCGCGAAACCCACGGCCTGCGGTTGACCACCTACCAGGCCGGGCTGTGGGAGGAACTCGCCTCTCTCGGCATCGTCGAGGCGCAGAGCGAGCGGTGGGCCACGTCGGTCGAGCGGCTGCTCGCGGGAGCGGGGGCGGACCCGCCCGAGGTGCCGGCCGGCCTCGCGGCCACCCTCCGGCCCTACCAGGTCGAGGGCTACCGGTGGCTGAACCACCTGTGGACCGCCGGCCTCGGGGGAATCCTGGCCGACGACATGGGGCTCGGCAAGACCGTCCAGACCCTCGCCATGATCCTACAGGCCAAGGAGGACGGGACCCTCACGGCCCCGGTGCTCGTCGTCGCCCCGACCTCGGTGGTGGGCAACTGGGCGGCCGAAGCCGCCCGGTTCGCGCCCGAGCTGTCCGTCATGGCCGTCACGGAGACGGAGAGGAAGTCCGGCCACGCCCTCGCCGAGGGCGTCAGCAAGGCCGACGTCGTCGTCACGTCCTACGCGCTGTTCCGCATCGACGAGCATGCCTACCGCGACCTGACGTGGAGCGGGCTCATCCTCGACGAGGCCCAGTTCGTCAAGAACCACCAGGCGAAGACCTACCAGTGCGCCCGACGGCTGGCGGCACCTTTCAAGCTGGCGATCACCGGCACCCCGCTGGAGAACAGCATCATGGACCTGTGGTCGTTGCTGTCGATCGTGGCGCCCGGGATGTACCCCGACCCCGCGGCCTTCACCGAGGCCTACCGCAAGCCCATCGAGCGTGGGACCGCGCCGGAACTCCTCACCACGCTGCGCCGCCGGATCCGGCCGTTCATCCGCCGCCGCACCAAGGAACAGGTCGCGCCGGAACTGCCGCCCAAGCAGGAGCAGGTCCTGCGGGTGGAGCTGAATCCGCGACACCGCAAGATCTACGACACCCACCTGCAGCGCGAGCGACGCAAGGTCCTCAGCCTCCTCGATGACGTCCAGAAGAACCGGTTCACGATCCTGCGTTCGCTCACACTCCTGCGCCAACTCAGCCTCGACGCGTCCCTCGTGGACGAGCAGTATGCCGGAGTGGCGTCGAGCAAGATCGACGTCTTCCTCGAGCAGATGGAGGAGGTCATCGCCGGGGGGCACCGGGCTCTGGTGTTCAGCCAGTTCACCGGCTTCCTCGGCCGGGTGCGGGACCAGCTCGACGCGGCAGGAATCGACTACTGCTACCTCGATGGACGTACCCGCAACCGGGCGAAGCGGGTGGAGGAGTTCAAGTCCGGCAACGCGCCGGTTTTCCTCATCAGCCTCAAGGCGGGTGGGTTCGGACTCAACCTCACCGAGGCGGACTACTGCTTCGTCCTCGACCCGTGGTGGAACCCCGCGGTCGAAGCGCAGGCCGTGGACCGCACCCACCGCATTGGGCAGGACAAGAACGTCATGGTCTACCGGTTGGTGGCCAACGAGACGATCGAGGAGAAGGTCCTCGCCCTGCAATCGCGGAAGCGGGACCTATTCGCCTCAGTCATCGACGCGGGGGGCGAACTTTCCGCGCCGCTGAGCGCCAGCGACATCCGGGAGCTGCTGGCGGTCTGACCTGCGGCGATGCTGCACCCCCGATGCGATTCGAACGCACGACACCCGCTTTAGGAGGACGGCAAACACCGCCAAGTCGGCCTACGGCCTGCGTGTTCGGTCCGCGGGGAGCAGTAGTCACGGTGGCTCACGGCCGGGCACTGACCATTCACTGACCATGACGGGAAGCGACGAGGGTCGTGAGTGGACCCTCTCGGACCGTGGAGATCGAGTGGGCTCTCCAGACGCACACGGCTGGATCTTGCCCATCCTTGGACTGTGAACTACAGTTGACACATGGTCGATGTCGTGAAAACCGCGACGTTCGATGGCCGGACACGGCATTTCTGAACTGCGCATCGACTACGGCCCGGGCTACCGGGTCTACTACCTGCGCGAAGGCCAACGACTGATCCTGCTGTTGTGTGGCGGGGACAAGTCGACTCAGGACACAGATATCAGGAACGCCCACGAATACGTCAAGGAGTGGCGCGACCAGGGAGGAGCAGAGAGATGAGTACCCCCACCGAGACCTTCTCCGCCTACGACCCGGCGGACTACCTGGACAGCCTCGAGGATGTCGTTGCCTACCTCGAGGCGGTCATCGAGGAGGGTGGGGACGACCCAACCGCCATCACCCAGGCGCTCGGCGCCATCGCGCGGTCCCGCAACTTGAGCGACATAGCCCGCCGCGCCGGAATGAGCCGCGAAGGTCTCTACAAGGCACTGTCGGCCACAGGAAACCCCAGTTTCGCCACCGTCGTCAAGGTGTCGCGAGCCCTCGGCATGCGCATCCACTTCGAAGCCATCGCCTGATTCGTAAGGGTGGAATGCCCAGTCCACCCGCTGGCGTGCGGGGAGACCCCGGGTGGATCCCCCCGGCAGGAGACCCGCTTTCTGCACAAGCGGGTCTCGGAACCGGCCCCACTGACCATTCACTGACCACGAACCACCGTACCCACCAGAAAGCCACCGGGTGTGACCTGCGACGATGCTGCGCCCCCGATGCGATTCGAACGCACGACACCCGCTTTAGGATGACGGCGCAACCCGGCGGAGCGGCCCTCCATCCGCTCCAATCGTTCCAATCGCGCTGGTCTTGGGCTCGCGAGATCGTGGTTGACACGGTCGTTACGGGGGCTCGCGGCAGTCCACTGACCATTCACTGACCACGCCACCGCTCCAACAGTCGATGCACGGAGGGTCAGCTAGCGCATGAGCGCTTCAGCGGCCAGGGCTGTGGCAGCTTTGAGTAAGGCGGCAGCTGCGGTGGCATCGAGAGGATCCGGCGTGGTCGCTGGCCGATCAAGCCGCGGACGACGTCGAGGGCCTCGGCGCGCTCGTCCTCGCTCGCCCCATACTCAGCATCCCACTCGGTCGCCACCGCGTCGAAGGCCGAGTCGATTCCCGAGTCACCCGAGCTGAGCCAGCATCTCGGGCGATCCCGCCGGTCGCGGTCCGGCTGGTGTGCCCGGTGGACGAGCGGCGAGTCCACCCGCCTCACCCAAGCCCTCGCCGGACAGAGGGCGAGAACACTCCACAGCTGACCAACCCCGCCGTGGTGGCCACCCACGGGCAGATCCCACGGCCACCACCGGGCAGAACACCCGGCCGCCACCGGGCACGTCTCATGACCGCCCACGGGCAACTCCCGAGGTTCCTTGACACAGGGGCGCGCTGGGTGTCGCCGCCACGGCGATCGTCACCGGCGAGGACGGGCGCGCGATCACGGGACCGTGGGTCTCTGGCCCGACCTCCACGACAGGTCGAGGCCGCCGTCGCCGCCGTCCACGCACCTTGGCCGGACGCGAGCCTCGCCAGCGAAGGGAGATAGGCGTATAGTTATGCGCATGCCACGCATGCAGGTCTATCTGCCCGACGAGCTCTACCGCGAGGTCAAGGAGCGCGGACTCCCCGCGTCCGAGCTCCTCCAGGAGGCCGTGACCGCCGAGCTACGACGCCGGGAGCTGGAGTCTCGCGCGGACGAGTACCTCGCCGAACTGATCACCGAGGTGGGCGAGCCGACCGAGGCAGAGATGGCTCGGGCTGACGCAATCGCGCGTCGGCTTCACGAGCGTGCTCTAGCCGCCCAAGCAGACTGATGCTGGTCCTCGACTCTGGCGGGTTGAGCCGACTCGCCAAGCGTGACCGGGCAACCGCGGCCCTTCTGATCAATCTTCGCCGACGGGGCCTTTGGCCGCCTGTCGTGCCCACCGTCGTACTTGTCGAGTCCTTGACTGGCGTGCAGCAGCGAGACGCCAACGTCAACCGCTTCCTCCAAGCCTGCGACATCCGCCCGGCCGTCTCGGAGCGCATCGCCCGTCGTGCGGCCGACCTACGAACGAAGGCTCGTCGAGGTTCGGCCGTCGACGCGGTAGTTGTCGCAATCGCAGAGTCGGGCAGCACCGTCCTCACTTCGGACAGTGAAGACCTGACGGCCCTCGCTGCCAACGCTGCCGACGTTCTCATCGAGGTCGTTTGAGAGGAGAGGGAGCATCGTGGACACCCGCGCCATCCTGATCGACCTTGCGATCGACTTCCACAACGAGGACGAGACCGGCTGCCTCTGGACGTGGCCTGCGCGAGTTGCGGTGGTTTGCCGCCGGGCACTGACCATTCACTGA
>JADGOQ010000123.1 GCA_017882885.1 Actinomycetales bacterium
CAACCGGGGCGAAGGCCCACATCACGGCGGCCCACGCCCGGAGGCCCACCGAGCGCGTGGCCGCGCCGGCGGCGAACCACGCGGTCAGGGCAGCGGCCGGGACCGCCAGGAACACGGTCAGCGTCGTGAGCGTGGACAGGGAGATGCCAGTCAGCAGGGGTGCGAGCGCGACGGTGAGAAAGGGGTCCGCGGGGCCGGCCACGCCGTCGCCCGCCGGTATCCACCAGGACGACGCCGTCGCGGCGAGCTCCGTGAGCCCGACGTCGCCGGGCAGTAGCGCGCCGCCGGCGAGCGCGCCCACACCGAGGAGGCGGGCGAGCCCGAGCCCGGCGACGGCGGTGGCGCCCACGGCGATCACGGCGGCGGCGACGCGGCGGCGGCGTGCCAGCGTGGCCCGCTCGGAGATCTCCAGCTCCGAGGGCGCGCCGATGAGCCGGTGCGCGTCGGAGCGGGAGCGACGCTGCTCGCGCTTCTTCCGCTTGATCTCCCTCGCGTCCGTCTCGAGGCTCGCGAGGGTGTGGCCGGGGAGGGTGGAGGTCTTCTTGAGACGCGCGCGAGCGGCGAGCCACAGGTCCGGCCGTGAGAGCACCGCCGCGCCCGCGGACAACTCGGCGCGGGCCCGGACCATGTCCTTCTGGGCGAAGCGGACGAGCGCTCGCGCCGGCGTCAGCGCGATCAGCCATACCAGCAGCGGCGGGAGGAGGTACCACGGGGTGGCGACCACCCAGTTGTAGAGCTGGGCGCGACGCCGTGCGCCGAAGGACCGGGCGGTGTCCGGCGCCTGCGGGCGCTGGTTGGCATGGCCGTACGAGCGCAGGCCGAGGTAGGAGGCGCGCGCGTGGTACACCACCGCTCGGGGGACCACCTCCACGCGGTAGCCGGCGAGCCGGGCGCGGCGGCAGAACTCCAGCCCGTCGCCGAACGGCCCGAGCGCGGGGTCCGTGCCACCGAGGCGGTTCCAGACGTCGCGCCGCACCAGAGCGCCGGCAAGCCCGACGGCGAGGACGTCCTCGACGCCGTCGTGCTGGCCCTGGTCGATCTCGTCGGTGTCGATCGGGTTGTAGCGGCGGGCGCTGCCGGTTGAGAAGATGCCGACCTCGAGGAGCCGCTCGGACTGCGCCCAGTCACGCTGCTGCGCGCCCGCGACGGCAATGGACGGACCGGACTCGGCCTTGCGCAGCAGGTGCCCGAGGGCCTCGGGGTCCGGTGCGGAGTCATCATGAAGGAGCCACAGCCAGCCGGGCGAGGTGTCGTCCCGGATGATGGGAATCTCGCCGGTGCGGGTCTCGTGGAGCTTGTCGGCGCGCTGCTGGGCCCGGGTGTTCAGCTCGAGGCCTTGGCGCACCGCTTCCCCGAACGTGCGGGCCTCGGGGGCCTGGAGGACGCGGACCTTGCACAGCGCATCCAGTCCGATCTCGGTGACGATGGACTGGATGGAATGGCCGGTGCCGACGTCCCGGCCGCTGGACCAGATGTCCACCACCACCACGCGGGTGGGGGTGAGGGTCTGTGCGCTCAGGCCTTCGAGGGTCCGCCGCAGGTACCGGGTCGTCCCACAGGTGACTACGACCGCCGTCGTTTCGGGACCGGGGCTTCGGGGCTGTGCCATCAGCGAGGGGCGTGTGCCCTCAGACGATCCGGCGCTTCATCTTGCGGCGCTCGCGCTCCGAGAGACCGCCCCAGATGCCGAAACGCTCGTCGTGGGCGAGGGCGTAGTCGAGGCACTCTGAACGGACCTCGCACGAGGCGCACACCCGTTTCGCCTCCCGCGTGGAGCCGCCCTTCTCGGGGAAGAAGGCCTCCGGGTCGGTCTGCGCGCACAGTGCCCGGTCCTGCCAGGCGAGCGCGCCGTCGTCCATGATGTCGACGAGCCTGAGGTTCGGGCCGCCTGGGATGTGGTGGGCCAGACCGCTCGAGGTGATCGGTCCGTCACCGAGTATGTTCCACACTGAGCTGTCCAATCCGGTTTCGTGTCCAAGAACTTCCCTAAATTACATCCTTGTAACACGTTCGAGTCAAGGCCGAATTGACCACAACTTCGCAACGACGGCGTGTCGCGGGGGTGTGTTGTCAGTGTGGTGCGGTATCTCGCCGCCCTAGGCTCGACCCATGACGCCCTTCTCCCCCGCTGAGCTGCTGCGCGGCATCTCGCCCGCCCGCCGACCGTACCTGACGTTCTACGGCGGGGCCGACGGCAACGAGCGGGTGGAACTCTCGGGGCACGTCCTGGCCCAGTGGGTGGCGAAGGCCGCGAACTTCCTGGCCGAGGAGGACGTGGGCGCCGGGGACCTCGTGGTGGTGGACCTGCCCATCCACTGGCGGGCGGTGGTGTGGACCTGGGCCGCGTGGGTGCGTGGCGCGTCCGTCTCGTTCGTGCCCGACGACGGCGCCCCGGCCGTCGTCGCGACGGATCGGCCCGAGCGCCACGCCGCGCGCACCGACGGGGCGCTCGTCGTGGCCGTCCCCTTGGCCCCGCTCGCCCTGCGGTGGGACGGGGAGTTGCCGGGCGGCGTCGTCGACGGCGCGGCCGCGGTGATGGGGCAGGCGGATGTCCTGCTGTTCCCGGTGCCGCTCGTCGTGGCCGACCGCGCCCTGGAGGACTCGGGGCTCTCGTTCGAGGACCTCGATGCCGCGTTCGGGGTGGGTGACGGGAGCCGGATCGCATTCTTGCCGGGGTCGGTGTGGGAACTCGTCCGCACAGCGGTCTCGGCGTGGCTCGGAGGCGGGTCCGTGGTCGTGTTCGGGGATGAGGTTACGCTGGACCGGCGGACGGCGCTGTGCGAGCAGGAAGGTGCGAACCTCCGATGACGGATCTGAAGGCTGCGAACAGCCATCTGGTAAAGAAGTTGTGGTCGCGCGCACCCGACCGCCATGCCGTTCTTGTCGCATGCCTCCTGTTCATCGCTGCCGTATCGTTCGGTGCGACCATGTCGTCGATCGGTGTTCCTTTGTTGCGAACGAACCCCGATGTTGGCTCCGACTTCTGGGGAACACCGCGGCCCATCCGTTCGGACGAGTTCAACGTCATGACTCCAGTCAAACTTTCAATAATGGTCACAGGCGACCAGCCAACCCTGTCCCCCCTGGGCGCGGAAGCATCCGTCGTGCAGCGGTATGCCACCTCAGGTTCGATACTGCAGCCGCTGGTGTACTTCGACTCGACCATTCTACGGATGGCCAAGTTCCTACCCGACAACCAACTGTTCGCCTTTCAGTACTGGCTGCCCCTTCTGGTCATGGTCCTCCTACTGCCACGGTGGCTGGAGCAGATGGGCGGGTCGAGAATCACGGGCTGGGCGATTGTCCCCCTCGTCGTCCTCGCACCCTCGGTCGCGTGGTGGTCTGGTCAACCCGTGACGTTCATGGCGTACACGCTCGCCGGAAGCGTCGCGATGCTGGCTTCGCACACGCGTTTAGCCGCGGGACAGCGGAAAGTCGCTCTCCTCCTAGCGATCATCGGAGGGAGCCTTATCGCGGGAATTCCGAGCGGATACATTCCATGGGCCGTGATACTTGGCTTGACCGTGCTCCTGGCGAGTACGGTCAGAATCCTCACTTCCACCACCCCCATATGGCAACGAGTGAGCGTCGTTGGCGCAACGGCAATCGTCGCGTTGGTTTTAGGGATAGGCGCTCTATTGGAGGGCTCGGCCGGGATTGAGGCACTCGCGGACACTTCGTACCCCGGATCTCGCCGAAGCGCCGCCACACAACAACCCTTCGGGTTCGTTTTCGGAGCACCGTTGCTGAGCAGTCTTTCGGACGCACCACCGATCGTGGCCAATCAGAGCGAACTCTCCACGTCCTACACGGTTGCATTCGTTGTGTGGGCAATTGTGGCGGTTAGTTTGGTGATCTCAGGTAAGCGCAAGGCATCGGGGGGAGAATGGACCATCGCATTGCTCGGTGCGCTTTGGCTCGGTTGGTGCTCCGTCAATCTTGGGGAGTGGAGCGCCAGCCTACCGGTCGTGAATCAGGTCACACCGGAGAGAGCTGCACAAGTGGTTGGAACCATTGGCCTTCTCGGGCTCGGCATTGGCTTGTCAAGGAGACCGGAGGACCACACGCCCACCGTCGCGATCCTTGCCGCCAGTGTGGCGTCGGCCATAACGCTTGCCGCCGGAACGCAGATGAAAGCGTTCGCAATTCCTCACCTCACAACCACGGAAGTCGGCGCGGCCACGATCGGAGTCGGATTGATGGCGTTTCTAATCGTCCACAGGCCTGAATCGTGGATTACGGCTATTGTGTCAGCTACTCTCGCCGCCGCGGTGGTCTGGCAGGTCAACCCAGTACAGTTCGGACTGGGCGAATTGCGAAACTCAGACCCAGCACTACGCCTCAGATCCGAAGGAGAGATCGCGCGAGAGAGCGACTACTACTGGGCGTCAGACATGATGGCTGTGGATGTCCTAATGCTTGCCAACGCGGTGCCCTCACTTTCAGGGATCATGCGCTCAGGGCCACTCACCGCACAATGGGAACGAATAGATCCTGACCAGAACTTCGAGGAAGCCTGGAACCGTGGCGCGGGCTATATCTGGTTTGACTGGGCACCCGGTGCCCCCACCAGCGTATCCTCGCCTGGTCCGGATGTCGTTGTTCTGACCGCTGACCCTTGTAGCCTTGGCCAAGCGTTTCCCGAATTGCGGTACATCACATCTCAAGACGAGATCGAGGCCGGGTGCGCTCGCTCGACCGGCAATTTCACGTGGTCCGGTGAAGTTGTCGAGATCTACGAGTTGAGCACATGGGATCCTCTGGCGGCCACGGTCACCGGCGACTCTCCGCGCGCCAAACCGACCCCGTAACCATGGCATGACAGGGTGGTGCGACTCAACCCCCTGTCATGCCATGGTTACGGGATGTGGGGCGATGCCGTGTCACGGAACATCGGCCTGCACCACGGTGCCGCAGCGGCCACTGATCACCGGTCGTGGCTCGCTGGCCGGGAGGAAGATCGCGTGTCCCGGGGTGATAGTGACGGCGTCGTCGCCTTCCTCGAGGGTGACCTCGCCGGCAACGCACAGGGCGATGCGCGGTCCCCTCCCCCGCAGCTCATAGGATCCGGTCTCGTCGCTGACGCGGGCGACCGACAGTTCGAAGTCGTCCACCGGGGCGTAGAAGACGCCAACGGGTCCCCCGAAATACTCCGGCGCCAGCCGGATCGGCGGCGCTGCAACATAGTCCACGCAGGCGAGCATCTCCGGGACATCGATGTGCTTGGTGGTGAGTCCTGCCCGGAGCACGTTGTCGGAGGACGCCATCACCTCCACGGCGAGACCGGAGAGGTACGCATGGACGCCGCCCGCGGGGACGAAGAGTGCCTCGCCGGGATGGAGTGTCACCGGGTTCAGGAGCAGCGAGGCCACCACTCCGGGATCGCCGGGGTGCACCTTTTGCAACAAAGCGACCGTCCGGTCCGCGCGGACCGACGGCGTCCCGGCCTCGAGCCGGCGCGCGCAGGCGGCCGCGACGTCGGCCACCGCTCCGGGGGACGGGCGTGAGACGAGGGTGAGGAGCGACGTGAACGCCCTGCGCACCCCCTCCGAGTTCGGCTCGGCGCGGAGTTGGCGGTGGAGGGCGTCGGTGAGGGGCGTCCCGAGGCCGGCAAGCAGCTCTGCGGCCCGGCGGGGTGCCCGGAAGCCGCAGAGTGCCTCGAAGCGGGTGAGGGCGTAGACCAGTTCGGGCTTGTGGTTGGCGTCCCGATAGCTCCGGAGGGGTGAGTCGATCGCAATGCCCGCGGCTTCCTCGGCGGCGAACCGAACCCGGGCGCGCGCCAGGTCCGGGTGTACCTGGAGGGAGAGCGGCCTGACGGGAGCGATGAGCTTGAGCATGAACGGCAACTGGCGGCCAAAGCGCTCGGACACGTCGTCGCCGAGGACACCCGCGGGGTCGGCCTCCACCAGAGAGAGCAGGTCACGGTGTGCGCCGTCCCCCTCGAGCGGCGCCGGCGCTGACGGGTGCGCACCGAACCAGAGTTCCGCCACCGGCTCGCCCGTCGCAGGAACGCCCACCAGGGCCGGGATGGCGTCGGGGGACCCCCAGTCGTAGTGGCGGACGACTCCCCGGATGCGATGCACGTATCCCTCTTCGCTTGGTGTGGTTCTCTCACACAGTACCGGGTGATGCGACACACTAAGGGAATGCGTGGAATTATCCTGGCCGGCGGTTCCGGCACACGTCTGCACCCGATCACCAAGGGCGTCTCCAAGCAACTGGTGCCGGTGTACGACAAGCCGATGATCTACTACCCGCTCTCCACCCTCATGCTCGCGGGCATCCGGGACATCCTGATCATCACCACCCCGCACGACGCGGAGTCGTTCCACCGCCTTCTCGACGACGGCTCGCAGTTCGGGATCTCGATCAGCTATGCCGTCCAGGAGGTGCCGAACGGGCTGGCACAGGCGTTCGTCATCGGGGCGGACTTCGTGGGGAACGAGGGCACGGCACTCGTCCTCGGCGACAACATCTTCCACGGCCATGGCTTGGGCAAGACCCTGATGCGCTTCAGTGACATCGACGGCGGCGCCGTCTTCGCGTACCACGTCTCCGATCCGACGTCGTACGGCGTGGTGGAGTTCGACGAGAGCTTCAAGGCCATCTCGCTGGAGGAGAAGCCCCTGCACCCCCGATCGAACTATGCCGTTCCGGGCCTGTACTTCTACGACAACGATGTGATCGCGATCGCGCGTGATCTGCAGCCCTCGGCTCGCGGCGAGTACGAGATCACCGACGTGAACCGCAAGTACCTGGAGGCGGGGAAGCTCCACGTGGAGGTCCTCCCCCGCGGAACCGCATGGCTCGACACCGGGACGTTCGACTCGCTCTTCGACGCCACAGCGTTCGTGCGCATCATCGAAGCTCGGCAGGGCATGAAGATCGGCTGCCCGGAGGAGGTGGCCTGGCGCCGTGGGTTCCTCACGGACGACGAGCTGCGCACCATCGCGGAGCCGCTGCGCAAGTCCGGGTACGGGGAGTACCTTCTCCGCCTGCTCGACGAGTAACGGCGGCCCGTCAGGGGTTCGGCCACCCGTTCGGAACGCAGGTGCCGACAGTCAGCGTCTGCTGCAACATCACCGGGGCCAGGGCGCCCGGGGCGGGGCAGTTCTCGTGCGCATGGCTGAGCGAGTGGCCGACCTCGTGGTTGATCACGTAGGCGCGGTACTCCTCGATGGTGCCGCCGGCGTCCATGAAAGGCGCGGCGCCTTCGACCCACCGGTCCCCGTTGATGTTCACCGGCCGGCCGCGCCCACACGAGGTGTACCCGTTGGTCGGGAGTTCGCCGCACAGCAGGTCGGTGGTGGCCGGCGAGGCGAGCGTCATCACGATGTCCGCTGCGGCGTCGTCGTCGGTCCGCGCGAAACTCACGCCGTCGATCGGACCCCAAGCCCGGGGGTCGTTGAGGGTTGCCAGCACCTCATCGGCGAACAGGGCGGGCTCGACCGGGATGCCGTCCTCCACCCGCACCAGGATCGTCACGGCGCGACGGGCGGGATCCGGGGCGGCCACCGAACCTGTGGCGACCGTGAATGTGCCGGCCCCGGCCCAGGGCATGTCGCCGCCCACCCAACCGGCACTTGC
>JADGOQ010000124.1 GCA_017882885.1 Actinomycetales bacterium
CCACCCGTTGCGGAACTCCTGGCCCCGGTCGAGCTCGTCCTCGGCGATCACGCCCTCGCGGGCGCCGGCCACGTGGCAGGTGCTGAAGTGCACGAAGCGCTCGAGCCGCCGGCACTCCCGCGCCAGCTCCAGCACGTTGCGGGTCCCATCCACGTTGACCCGCCAGGCCACCTCGCGCGAGACCGTCAGCTGGTTCATCGCCGCGAGGTGGAAGATGCGGGTCACGCTGCCGGCGACGCGCTCCACCTCCTCACCCGACAGGCCGAGGTGCAGGTCGGTCACGTCGCCCGCCAGCACCTCCACCGGCGCTCCGCGGATGCGGGCCGCCAGCGCCCGGGCCTCCTCGAGGAGCCGTGGCTGGACCAGCGCGTAGATGCGGCCTTTTCCCTCCTGGGCGAGGTGCTCCACCAGGCGCTTGCCGATGAAGCCCGGATAGCCCGTGACCAGCGTGGCGCCGTCGTTCGAGGACATGGGGGTGTGGCGGTGCACCTTAGCCGCTCCCGCTGATCTCCTCCCAGATCCGCCGGACCTGCTCCCGGGTCTCGCCGAGCGTGCCGCCGTTGTCCACCACCCAGGTGGCATGCGCCCGCTTGTCGGCCAGGGGAAGCTGCGCCGCGAGCCGGGCGGAGATCGCCTCCGCATCGAGCCCGTCCCGGGCGCCCAGACGGGCCCGCTGCACCGCCTCGGGCGCCGAGACGAGGATCACCCCATCCATCGCGCGGTGCAGGCCGTTCTCGATCAGCAGCGCCGCGTCGTAGAGCACCACCGGCACCCCGGCGCGGGCGAGCGCCTCGCTTCGGCGGGCCACCTCCTCGCGGATGCGCGGGTGGACGATGGCCTCCAGCGCCCGCCGCTCGGTCGCATCGGCGAACACCCGCGCCCCCAGCGCCGCCCGGTCGAGCTGCCCCGCGCCGTCCAACACGCCCGGGAAGCGCCGGGCGACCTCCTCCAGGCCGGGGGTCCCGGTGGCGACCACGTCGCGAGCCACCTGGTCGGCGTCGATGACCTGCGCGCCGAGCGCCCGGAACATCGCGCTCACGGTGCTCTTGCCCGAGGCGATGCCGCCGGTGAGCCCGACCACCCGCATCAGCGCGGGGCAGCGGAGGCTGCGGGAGCGGGTGACGCGGCGGGCCCCGGACGGGGCGCGGTGTAGACGAAGGACTGCACCCGATCGTCCTGCTCGTCGAAGAACACCGCCAGCCCGAGCCGCAGGTAGACGTAGTAGGTGCGGAAGTCGTCGGTGAGCTTCTTCTGGAAGCACGCCGCGGGCTGCGGGGCGCCGGCCTTCGGGCAGATGGGGCCGAACGTGGCCTCCACCGTCTCGTGGTCGATGACCGTCGAGGGGAACACGTCGATCCGCTCGACCAGCCCGGTGGCCGGGTCCACCCGGAACTGGGCCTGCGACGTTCCCTTCATCGCCGAGCCGTCGGTGTAGGCGAGCACCTCCTTGCCGGACACGGTCAGCGTCTTGCTCGGCGGGCCGAAGCGCTTGACCACGTCGTCACGGCGCGACACGCCCGGCTCGATCCCGCTCCACGCCTTGGCGCGGGCCACCGCCGGCGGGAGCACGAGCAGGAGCAGGAGGAGGGGAGCGAACAGCGCGGGGGGCCGAAGTCGCATCGGGGTTCTCCACCTCTACCCCGACCCCCGCGCAGGGCTCAACCCGCCTGGCGCTTGCGGGGCACGGCAGTTCTGCTATCTGCCCGGGGTCCCCGATGACGTCCCGCCGCTCCACCCGCCTCTGCCTCGTGTTCGCCGCGCTCTGCTCGATGGGGGCCGCCGCTGCGGACTTCCTCGGCTCCGAGAGCTGCAAGGGCTGCCACCCGGACGCCTACACCGCCTGGCGGGCGTCGAAGCACGCCCGGTCGATGGAGTCGCTCACCGCCGAGCAGCAGCGGGAGGCGCGCTGCACCACCTGCCATGCGCCGAACCTCACCGACCAGGCGATGGCCAACATCGGCTGCGAGACCTGCCACGGCGGAGGCCAGTACTACGCGCCGGCGTACGTGATGAAGGACCCCGAGCTGGCGCGGCTGGTGGGCCTGGTGGACCCATCCGAGAAATCGTGCCGAAGCTGCCACGAGCCGAGCTCGCCGTCGCTCCGCCCCTTCCAGTTCGCCGAGAAGCTGAAGGCGATGGACCACTGGAGCGCCGAGCGACAGAAGCGCGGCGCCACGCCGTCCCCCCGCGCCGAGCGGTGATCCGCGTTCTCGACGCCCAGTTCCTCACCACCGCGGTGGAGGAGTCGGGCTGGCCGACAGCGGACCTTCCCGAGATCGCCTTCGTCGGCCGGAGCAACGTGGGCAAGTCGTCGATGATCAACGCGTTGACCGGCCGGCGAAAGCTGGTCCGGGTGTCGAACACGCCCGGCCGCACCCGGACGCTCAACTTCTTCGACGTGGTCCTCGAGCGCGACGGCACGCGGCGGACGGTGCGGCTCGCCGATCTCCCCGGTTACGGCTTCGCCAAGGTCAGCAAGACCGAGCGCGGTGGCTGGGAGAAGATGATCACCGGCTATCTCGAACGGCGGACGGCGCTGCGCGGCGTGGTGGCCATCGTGGACGCGGAGGTGGGTGCGACCGAGGATGACGTCCGCACACTCGCCTACCTCGTCTCGTCGGGGCGCCGCGTGCTGGTCGCGGCGACGAAGCTCGATCGCCTCGGGAAGGCGCACCGGAAGCCACGCCTGACGGCCACCGCGGCGACCTTGTCGGTCCCGCGTGACACCGTGCTGGGTTTCTCGGCAACGGAAAAGCTGGGCGTGCCTGAAGTGTGGGATGCCCTCTGGACCGCCACGTCGTGAGTGCTGCTCGAGTGTTGACCGACCGAGGAGGCCCACCGATGATTCCTCGATTGAAGACCCTTCGTGCGCTCGCCGGGGCCCCGGGCCCGTGCCACCTCTCGTGGAGACAGCTCCGATGACCCGCCGGGCGTTGCCCCTCCTCGTGGTCGCCGCGGCGATGGCCACGGTCTCCGGCTGCACCTGCAGCGGAGACGTGTCGCGGTTCCCCATCGTCGGCACTCCGCCGCCCGGAGGCGACGGCGGCCCGGGAAACGATGGCGGTAACCCCGGCACGGACGGTGGATCGCAGATCACCGACCCGTGCCAGATCATCGCCTGCCCACCGGCGGTGGACGGTGGCTTCAGCGGGACCATCGACTTCCCACCGGACGGCGGCTTCTCGCTCGATGGCGGCGTCGGCACCGGCGGCAATGGCGTGACGGTGGACCCGCTCGGTCGCATCACGCTCGACAGCCAGGACATCGAGATCAACTACGCCTGGATCGCCAACTGGAAGATGGGAACGGTGTCCAAGTACGACACCAAGAACCTGCTCCCCGACGGTGGCATCCACGAGGTGGGCCGGTACATCAGCGTCTTCCCGCTGGATGGGCTCGGGCGGCGCAACAACAGCTCGTCGGCCAGCGTCTACGACCCGAGCCGCACCGCGATCGACATCAACGGCGACATGTGGGTCGCGAACTTCGCGTCGCACGCCAACCAGTACTTCAGCGTGACCAAGATCGCCGGAAGCCTGTTCAACTGCGTCGACCGCAACGGCAACGGGAAGATCGACACCAGCTTCGACGACCCGACCGACGTCGCCAACTACGGCGTCATCACGCCGAACGAGTACCCCAACCCGGCCGACCCCAACAATCCGCTCCTCTACGACGAGTGCGTGCTCTTCACCCAGGAGCTCGGCAACATCAACCCCAACGGCGCGTTCGGTGAGGGCTCCATCTCCATCGCCCAGGCCCCCGAGGGCGGCCCGGGTGACGTGTGGGTCGGGACCTGGATCGACCGGCGCATGTGGCGGCTGGATCCGTTCACCGGCGTCCCCAAGGCCATCCCGGCCGGCCCGAACGTCGGGTCGCTCCCCGACGGCGGTGGCCAGTACATCGGCGTGCCCTCGATCGAGCCGTACGGCTCCGCGGTGGACGGCAAGAACCGGCTCTGGGTGGTCGCCCGCGTGTCGAACACCGTGGCGGTCATCGATGCGAACACCCAGTCGCTGCTCTCGGGGGCCATCTCCCCGCCGAGCGGGGTTCCCCGCGGCGGTTACGGCATCGCCGTGGACAAGCTGGGACGGGTCTGGGTCCCGAACTGGGGATCCGGCCCGACGGCGACCCGCTACAGCCCGCCCACGGACGGTGGCGCGATCGGCGCCGGCCTCTGGGAGACCTTCAACTACAGCGCGCTGAGCTCGCCGAGCGGGACCAAGATTGGCCAGGGCCGCGGCGTGACCATCGACGACGAGGGGTTCATCTGGTTCAGCGGTGACCGGAACAACCTCGGCTCGGCCGCGCTGGTCTGGGGCAGCGATGGTGACGGAGGCGTTCGGCCCTTCCCGAACGCCGGCACGCCAACCAGTCTC
>JADGOQ010000125.1 GCA_017882885.1 Actinomycetales bacterium
GTCCACGGATTCCCGCAACACCTGCGCGGCCTCCGCCAACGGGCGGCCACCACGGCGAGGCGAGAAGCCGAGGTCGTGCATGAGCCGCCACGCCACCCCGAACAGCACGAGCAGGATCGCGCCGCGTAGGATGAACGGCACGCCGAGGTTCGTCCATTCCGCGAGAGCGCCGCCGCCCAGGGAACCGGCGAGCATCGCGATCCCCGAGATCATCTGGCCGCGACCGAACACCGATTCCAGCCGGCCGGTGTACCCGGTGGCCGCCAGCGCGTCCACGAGCCATGCCTCGGTGGCCCCCGAGAAGAAGGTGAACCCGAGGCCGAGCAGCACGGACACCACCGCCCACGCCCAGAACGGCCCGCGGACCCACCAGAGCAGCACGTAGAGCAGCGTGGTCACGCTCAGCGTGAGGGTGCCCGCCAGGTAGGAGACCCGGCGGCCGATCGTGTCCGCCACCACCCCGGTCGGGATCTCGAAGAGCACCATCCCCACCATGAAGAAGGCGTTGGCGGCGAAGGCCTCGAGGTTGGTGAGCCCGGCGTCGAGCAGGAAGATCGTGTTGATCCCCCAGATCAGCGACGCCGAGAGGGTGCTGCCGAGCAGGAGCACCAAGTAGGTGCGGATCACCCCGCGTGACGTGGTCATCGCTCAGACGTCCTCATCGCCGCGCCCACCTCAGCGCCGCGGCCGGGCGAGGAGACTCATGTCACCATGCGGCGCGAGAGGTCCTCCGACGTCGTCGGACCGGGCGTGGCGTCGGAGATCCACGGTCCCGTGCCCTCCGACGCATCGATGATCCCCGCTTCGGCCCACAGGTACTTACCGTCCAGCACTTCGCGCGCGAGTGTGTAGTCCGCCGCATCCGTGTTGGTCCACAGTGCGTCGAACAGGCGCTCGACGTTCAGCCGGGCGTGACGGCAGGCCGCGTCGGCCAGCTTGACGGCGGCGCGGCCGGTGGCGGCGGCGTCGTCCTCGACCTGCATCCGGGCCCGGGCACACACCGCGGCCATCGCGAAGAGCTCGGCGCCGATGTCCACCACGCGCCCGAGGAACCCCTGCTGCTGCTCCAGCCCGCCCTGCCAGCGCGCCATGCCGTAGAACGTGGCGCGGGCCAGCCGGCGGGAGCCGCGTTCGATGTAGCGCATGTGGGTGGCCAGCGGACCGTACTCGGCGAACGACGTCGGCACCTGGCCGGCGCCAACGAGCAACTGCGGGAACCAGCCGGCGTAGAACGCCCCGGCCTTCCCGGCCGCCCGGGCCTTGCCGGCGAGGTCGACGTCGGGATCGATGATGTCCCCGGCGACGGCGAGGTGGGCGTCCACCGCCTCGCGCGCGATGAGCAGGTGCATGATCTCCGTGGAACCCTCGAAGACGCGGTTGATGCGCAGGTCGCGCAGGACCTGCTCCACCGGCACGGCACGCTCGCCGCGGGCGGCGAGGGAGTCGGCGGTCTCGTAGCCCCGCCCCCCGCGGATCTGGACGAGTTCGTCGGCCACCTCCCAGGCGCGTTCGGACGTGTAGAGCTTGGCCAGGGCGGCCTCGATGCGGATGTCCGTCTCGCCGGCGTCGGCGAGCTGCCCCGCGAGCTCGACGATCGCCTCCTGCGCGTAGGTCGCGGTGGCCATGAAGGCGATCTTGTGGGCGACGGCGGCGTGGCGTCCCACGGGCCTGCCCCACTGCACTCGCTCGCTCGCCCACTCGCGGCCGATCTTCAGGGACCACTTCGAGGCCCCCACGCACAGCGCCGGGATCGAGAGCCGCCCGGAGTTGAGGGTGGTCAGGGCGATCTTGAGGCCCTGGCCCTCCCTGCCCACGATGTTGGCGGCCGGGACACGCACCTGGTCGAACCGTGTGACGGCGTTCTCCAGACCCCGCAGCCCCATGAACGCGTTGCGTCGCTCGACCGTGATGCCCGGGGAGTCGGCCTCGACGATGAAGGCCGTGATACCGCCGCGGTGCCCCTCCGACTTCGGCACCCGGGCCATGACCACCAGAAGTTCGGCCACAACGCCGTTGGTGCCCCAGAGCTTCACGCCGTCGAGGAGGTAGTCGCCGTCGTCGGTGGGGGTGGCGGTGGAGTGGAGGCGGGCGGGGTCCGAGCCGACATCGGGCTCCGTGAGCAGGAAGGCGGAGATGGCGCCCGCCGCGCAGCGGGGCAGGAAGGCCGCCTTCTGCTCGGCGGTGCCGAACTGCTTGACCGGTTCGGGCACCCCGATGGACTGGTGTGCTGAGATGAGCGCGCCGAGCGCCGGGTTGACCGACCCGATGAGCATCAGGGCCCGGTTGTAGTGCAGGTTGCCGAGGCCGAGACCGCCGTACTCCGTCGGGATCTTGATGCCGAAGGTCCCGATGGCCGCCAGGCCGGCGACGACCTCGTCCGGGATCAGTGCCTCGCGCTCGATTGCCCTCCCGTCCACGGTCCGCAGGAAGGCCTCAAGCGTCGTGAGGTATGCCTCGCCGCGCGCGGCCAACTCCGGCTCGGGGCGCGGGTGCGGGGTGATCAGCTCGGGCCGGAAGTGCCCGAGGTAGACCTCCTTCGCGAAGGAGGGCCGGGCCCAGCCCGTCTCCCTCGCGGCCTCGGCGACCTTCCTGGCATCGCGCTCCGTCACCTCTGCGCGCGGGAACTCGGCGGTGGTGGTGCGCTCGGACTGCTTCGTCGTGGTCATGACTGCCTCCAGCCGTAGTTACCGGTACTGGCAGTATCACCTATTTTCGGCGTGGCGCAACGTCAGCGGGCGCCGGGCGGTCGTCACGCCGTCGGCAGCGGGATCGCCACGGTGGGGTCGCCGAGGATGACGGTGCTCTGGCGGTCGAGCCACGCGAGCTTCGTGTAGACCGCGGCGGTGACGCTCCCCGGGCTCAGGCTCTGGTTGAACACCCCGACCGCGTTCTCGTGGGCGGCGGCGAGTTCGCCGATGTGCCTGAACGGCTCGTCGAACGCGAGGCCCACCGGTTTGCCGAGGCACAACCGGTCGTACACGGCGGTCACGATGCTGTCGGTCAGCGGTTGCCCGGTGAACGGTGACGACAGGGTCCAGTCGAAGGTCGGCTCCACGTGCCCGACGAACGCCCGGGCGGGCCTGCTCGCACCGAGGAGTGCGGTGGGCAGCGGCGCCACCGCGGGACCCACCACGCCCACCCCGCGCAGCACCCGCGCCACCCGCGAATCGTCCGGGAAGAGGTCGAGCAGGCCGGTCCGCGTGCTCGTACCGGCGGAGCAACAGGCGTGGGCGTACCAGATCGCGCCGTCCGGCTTCCACCGCCGGAGCAGCTCCTCCACGTCGAGTGTCGCGTGGAGGCCGTCGACGAGGAGCCCGAGGTTCGCCGCCAGTTCCTCCTCGTGCCCGCCACCGAGCGGGCCCGTCATACCGTGGCTGGTGGTGGCCACGAGTGCGGGGCTGTTGTCGACGAGAGCGTCGAGCAGCTGGGCGTGCGTCGCGGTCGCGGCGCTCCCGTCCAGGAAGATCCCGCCGGGCATGTCGGTGTCCGCGGCGATGCGAGTGGCGATGCCCGCTGCGACGGCAGTGCGCATGAGGTGGGTGATGTCGTCGCCACCGTGGTCGACGGCCCAGACAACAGGCGAGTCGTAACGCGCGGCGGAGTCGGACCAGTTCCCGAGCAGCGCCGTCATATAGTTGGCGAGGGCATCCCCGGTCAGGTGGAGGCGGCCGACTCGCCGGTTCGCGTTGAGCTGGTACTGCAGCTCCCACGGCAGGGCGTCAGGACCGCCGTACAGCAGGAGGTACATGGGCAGGTCGCCATCCCGCGAACCCGGGCGCGAGCCGCTGATCTGGATGGGCTTGTCGATGGCGTAGTCCCGCAACGAGAGGACGGCCTCGTTCGGGTTCACGTTGTGGCGCAGCACCCGGGCCGCGGGGCGGCGAGACTCCAGCAGCTCCCGGATCGGCTCGGGTGCGTCGTCGGCGCGGGCGCGCGCCTCCGGGGGGATGTCAGGGTTGTCGGGGAGGACGAGGCCCCAGCCGACGCGCTCGTCCCGGAAGTCGGCCGGGTCGGCCTCCGCCTGCGGCAGCAGCGTCTTCACGACGCTGGGGAGCACGCCACGCAGGCCCCACGACTTCGCCGCGGGGACCGCGCCGTCGACGTCCTCGCCGGACCAGGCGTTGGCACTGACGGCTGCGGGCAGGACGGGGTCCCGGAAGTCGGACGGTTTGATCACGGTGACGCGCCCTCCAGTTCGGCGATCTTCGCACGCACGGCGGCACGCTTGTCCTCGGGCAGGCGGGCGACCTCCGCCAGCACCGCACGCAACGCCTCGAGTTGGAGCGCATCCGCGGTGGTCATCCGCGCCCCGGTGTCGACGCGCAGCTGGAACTGCGGGCGGCGGACGTAGAGGACCGGCCGGGTCCACTCCCTCGTCGAACGCGCGCTCGTGCTGAACGTCCTGCCCTGCTGGTGGTTCTCGCACAGGCGGCGGCGAGCCGCCACGGTCAGGGACGCCCAGTCGACGACGGTGGGCTCCCCGTTCGCGCCCACGACCTGCCCGAGCGAGCCGATGATGCCAGGGTAGAGCCAGCGCGAGAAGGTGTTGGCGTCCTCGGGCTCCACCGGCTCCCGCATTGCGATCGTGACGGCGAAGGGCCCGTCCTCCACCAGGTCGCGGGCCATCGAGTGGATGGTCCCAGTGGGCGCGCCGACCTCGCAACAGTTCAGCACCGCGAGCCACGCCGGTTCCGCCGGGTTCGACAGGAGGTTGATCTGGGACGGCTCGAGCACGAGCGAGCGCGTGGGGCCACCGGCGGCGTGCCAGTCCGACGGCACGGCGAGCTTGAGGCACGGTCCGCCGTCCCGTTCGCCGTGACAGAAGGCATGGATGATGTGCGGGCGGAACTCGGAGACACGTGCCTGCAACTCCGCGACCTCGGACGGCACGGTCGCGAGCGTGATCCGGGGATCCGCGAGCGCACCGATCTGTTCGGCCAACGCCTCCTCGCTGACCAGGACGAGCACCCGGGTCTCGAACGCGGCCGTGGAGAGCGGCTCCCAGATACGCTCCCATTCGTCCGCGGCGGGGATGTCCAGGCACGAGAGCAGCAGCGCAACCCGCAGAGGCGGGTTGAAGGTGCGCACCCCCGCCCCGCCATCGGACTGCACCATGCGGCCGATCGGCCACCGCGCCCCGGGATCGAGGGACAGGAACGCACCATTCGGCGCACACAGCGTCTCCCACGGGATCTCCTCGACCAGCGTCTCCCCGCGCAGGAGGACGTACAGGGCGCGCGCGGCGCCGGCGTCCGTGCCCACAGTGCCCAGCTGCGCCCCGATCTGTGGATGGCGGCTGAGCTGGTCGAAGACGAACCGTCCTGCGTTGGCCACCCCGTAGTCGCTGGCCGAGACGGCGCTGAGCCCGAGGAGCGGCGCCTCGGTGCCGCTCACGTCGAGTAGTAGGTCACCTCCCTCAGGGGGCTCCTCGAGGGAGACGGTCAGCCGTTCCGTCTGCTGGGCATCCATCACCGCGCTCACGCGCACCACCAGCCGGCCATTCATGGCTGCACGCCTCCCGCCGGTGTCGCGCCGGGCGCGGAATTCCCTTCCAGGAGCTCCGACACACTCCGCAGCGCAGCTTCGACGTCGTCCTTTCCGACGCCGGCCGGCTGCCGGCCGGGTGCGCCCTCCAGCCACTGCGCCTGCAGGCGCTCGAGCACCCGGGTGGAGGACGTCCTCCACGACGGCGACTCCCCCGTCATGGGCGCCTGGACGTTGAGGAGGTTGCTGGAGTAGTCGTCGCCCAGGAGTCCGGCGTCGCGTGAGGCGGAGCGGTCCGAGTCCGAGAACTCGTCGACCAGACGTGGGTGTGCCCAGCACGCGATGGTCGGCATCGGTGAGGGGGACGACGCGCCGTGGCCGTAGAGGAAGTGGTAGGCGGCCGCGACGTCGGCGTACTCGGGGTCCCGGCCGGCGTCGTGCACGAGACAGAATCCGGGCGCGTGCCTGGCGAGGCTGTTCGCGAGCTCCCGGAGGCCCGGCTGGGACCAGTTGTATTCCGGACCCGACGCCGCGAACGACCAGGCGCCGATCTGGGTCATCAATGCTCGCACCTGGCCCATGCCGATGAAGCGCGACCACGAGCGGTCCGTGTTGACCAGGGGTGACACGGCGAACGCCAACGCCCCGCGGTCGCCGGAATGGTAGCCGTGGCCGACGAAGTGGACGACGTCCACCGATCGGGGACCGAGCTCATCGCGGATCCACAGCAGCCAGGGGCTCGTGATCATCTCCGAGTCGTCCACCTGTGGACTGCGGCGTGGGCTGGCGTGGACGGCTGCCGCCCGAGGGTCGTGGACCACAACCCGATCGGGGACGGCGGAGAAGGAATCGCGCAACGGTGAGTACGCGACCTCGTCCGCGAACAGGTGCAGCCCCACCTGCCGTGGGACGGAGTCGAGGATGCGAGTCGCCAGCCGGCTGACATGACCGGCGGCGTCGAATCCCTCCTTCGCGACCGGGCTCGAGGCGCAGAGGACGACGTCGAGCGTGTCCGGGTCCGCCTGCGGACGCAACGTGAAGTAGGGCAGCCGCAGCACCGCCTGCTGGACGACGGGAGTCAGCCAGCGTTCCCATGGCAGGAGCGGCAGGTCCCCGCACGGCGACGGGATCTCCAGCCACACGGAGGAGCGTCCGCCGACGGCGGCGCGAATGGCGTCCCCGAGGATCGCGGCGAGGTCGCTGGGCAGTTCGCCGTACCGGTCGACGTCGGTGAGGGCGGCGGCACCGGAGCCGAGGCCGAGGGTCCGGGCTGGGCAGGACGCGACCGGGTGGGGCTCCCCGAGGCCGACCTGAACCTCGAACTCCACGACCGCGCGATGACCCTGGACGTACCGGATGCGCAGGACGGCCAGGTCGTTCTCCCGGCGCAGCAGCATCGCCATGGGTCAGTCCCTCGTGAGTTGGCTCAGCAGCATCCACGCCGTGGCGTCGTTGACGACGTCGCCGTGGCCGTCGATGACGTCGGAGGATTCGAGAGCGACGATCCGGACCCGGTCCGTGGTGGGTGGGTACGGGACGCCCGGTGCGCGGGCCGATTGGACGTCCGTCTCGTCGTCGGCCCCGCGGGGACCGAACCCGCCGAGCGCCGCGTACCGACTGGGCGGCTCGCCGGCGATGGTTGCCTCGCCAAGGTCCGACGCCCGGTGGACGGCCAGGTGGAAGAGTCTCGTGAGGGGGATGTCGTGGCGGCTGAACGTGGTCATCACGGGTTGGCGCGTGCGGTCCAGGGTGACCCGGTAGCCGCCGGGCCGCGCGGCACCCTCCCGGCCCGCCGCCGTTTCGTCGATGTCCTCGGCGAAGCACAGGTGCGACATCGCGGGCTGGAGCAGCAGGACGGAGTCGACCCTCCGCTGGCTGGGGTTCCTGGCCAGCGCCGACAGCATGACCTTGCCGCCGTACGAGTGCCCGATGAGGTGGACGCGCGCGTCGCCCGCATCGAGGATGTCGCCGAGGAGGCTGGCCACCCCGGTCCCGCCGACGCGTCCGGCCCGGTCCTTCATCAGGAGGACCGTGGCGGCCCGGATCAGCCCGCGGGGATCGAGCGCGGACAGGAACCCCGCGGCCTGCGGGGCCCCCGGCGCGGCCACCGGCTGTTCATCGCCGAGAGTGATGCTGCCCCACTCCGGCTTCCCGCTGCCGGAGGGCAGTTTGCGCCACAGTTCGACGACGGCGTCCGCGCTCACCGGCGCGGCGGCCTCAAGTTCATCCTCGGTGGAGAACACCGCGGCCACCATGCCGGCGAACTCCGCCGCCTCGGCCTCGTCGAGGTCTGCCCCGCGCTGCGCGAGGGCGTAGAAGCGCTCCCTGCGCTCGAGGGGGACCAGGGCCGCCAACTCGTCGACTGCGGCGCGCTCGGCGGCGACCGCGTCGTCGTCGGCCTCGGGTGCGGCCGCGATGTCGGGCTCACGCTCCCACGGGGCCACGAGGACGATGCTCGGCCAGAAAACCCCGACGAGCATCGGCCTGAACGGCCTGTTGAGCGCGTTCCGCGCACGCAGGGCAGCGAGCCTTGTGACGAAGGCGTCGTAGTGGCCCACGGCGTCCTTCCAGGTGTTGTTCCACCCGTGCGAGAAGAGGAACACGTCGGTCGGGTCGTCCGTGGCGACGGACCTGACGAGGTTCGCGCGTGTCAGCGGGCCAGTGCACAGCCCATGCCTATCGAACGGGATCACGTAGAACGGCGCCTTCTGCCCGCCGTCGAGGTCGATGATCCGGTAGGGCGCTCCGGGTGGGAGTCGATCCGCCATGGTTCCCCCTGCCTCGCGATGGACAGATCTTCCACCTGTGCACGGCGTGCGTCAATGCCCGCCGGCCGCGGCGGACCACGCTGCCTCGCACGCGCCCCGGGCCCACCCCCCGGACGCCCCTCGGCTCCCCAGCGCGCGGGCAGGCCGCCCACGGGGTAGGTTTCCTGTACCACGAGGAGGAGACCAATGTCACATCACAGCCATGACCCATTCGCTGAGATGAGCGAATCCACACGTGCCGAACTGGCTCGTCTCGGCATCGCGTCGCTCGACGACGCCGCCGCCATGCCACGGGAGAAGCTGCTCGAGTTGAAGGGCGTCGGCCCGAACACGCTGGCCCGTATCGTCGCAGTTCTGGAGGGCAACGAGGGCGAGACGGGCGACAGGGATCCGAGCGGGCCGGAGTGACCGGCGGTCAACCAGCTCTGATCCGCCGCACCTCAGCCGTGGCGGCGGCGCCGAGCGCGCCCAGGAGGCCGATGGCAACGGGGATGCCCGCCCGCGGGAACCAGAGCGCGACAGCGTAGCCGTCGGGCACGTTCAGGAAGATGAGCAGGGTGGTCATGACCGCCACTACCGTGACCATCCGCCGCGTCCGCACCGCGAACGGCACCAGCGGGAGGAACCACAGCAGGTACCACATGCGGATGGCCGGTGAGAGCGCGACCAGCGCCACGAACGCGAGCGCCAGCGCGCGCACCGCCGCGCGGGTGGCGTGCTCATGCGCCGGCGCCACCACCCGCCGGTACGCACCCAGGAATAGCGCACCCACCACCACCACGAACACGGCCAGGCCAACCCGTTGCGCAACCGCAACGGCGGGCACCGTCCACGTGTCCGCATGCCCGAGCAGTGCGCCCACCTCACCCACCGCCAGCCCGACGGCCGTGGTCAGCGAGGTCCACATGTAGCCCGTGGCGACGCCGCGCGGCACCACCCACGCCAGCCCGAGCCCCGTGCCGAGGCTCAGGGCGAGCACCGCCGTCGCCACGATCCCGCCGCCCACGACGAGGCCGCGAGCGACCCTCGCGAACGTCGCCGGACGTTCCGCCGCTGCGGTCGCCGCCGCCCACGCGAGGACCAGGAACGGCAGCGCGAGCGCCGCCGGGGACTTCACCATCACGGCGAGGGAGAGCACCGCACATGACCAGCCGAGCGACCCCCGCAGCGCCAGCACGAGCGCGGCGAGCACGCCGGCCACCTGCAGCGCATCGTTGTGGCCGCCCCCAACCACGTGGATGAGGACCAGCGGGTTCGCCACGGCCAGCCATAGCGCCAGGGCGGCGACGTCGTCGTCATGGCCGAGCCTGCGCGCCACCTCGGGCACGGCCCAGGCGATCACGGCCAGCCCCGCGACCGCGGCGAGCCGCAACAGCAGGAGCGCGACCAGCAGGTTCCCGCCCGAGACGGCCGCGCACAGCCGCGCGACCAGGAGGAACACCGGACCGTACGGCGCCATCGTTTCCAGCCAGGCATACGACGTGCTGGCCACCCAATCGGAATCGAGCTCACCGACGGTGTGGTCGTAGGGCGAGAGGCCCTGTTCCCACAGCAGCCCCTGCGCGGCGTAGGAGTACAGGTCCCGGCTCCAGAGCGGCGCGGCCACCACCAGCGGGAGAGCCCACAGCGCAATTGTCCGCTGCCACTGGCGCACCCCCAGCCCGGCGTCGCGGAGCCACCACCACGCACCGGCGAGGAGCGCGGCGCCCGCCAGGCAGAGCAGCGCGGCCAGCGGCGACCCGCCCGCCGGGGCGGTCAGCTCCCAGCCCGGCCGCAGCGGCTCGGCACGGACCGCGGGGACGGCGGCGGAGGACCACGACGTCGCCGCGACCAGCACCGAGGCCAAGAACCCGGCCGTCACGCCCGCGCGCGTGGCGCGGGTGAGGCCCGGCCCGGCGCGGACGACGGCCTCGACCACCCCTCGCTACCCGGCGAGCCGGGCTGCCTTCACCTTCGCCGCGGCCACGATCATCTGGGCGCAGGTCTCGGTGTCCAGCTGGATCGTGTTGAGGACCAGGTCGAAAAGGTCGATGTCGAGGGGGCTCCAGTCGACTAGGTCGATCGACATCTGGGAGCGGACGTCGTCCTCCCACTGCTGCCGGTCGGCGGCATCCTTCAGGGAGATGTTGTGTTTGCTCGCGGCGCGCGCGATCCGGTCCCGCACGGGTCCGTCGAGCTTCACGTGCAGCACCTTCGGCCAGTCGGCCAGGACCACCGTGGCGGTGCGGCCCTGAATCACGCCGCCCTGGGCAGCATCGGCCAGAACCTCCGTGGCCATGCGGGCGGCCATTCTCTCGTGTTCCTTCTTCACGCCCGGCAGGAGGCGGTCGAACATGCGTGGGTTGTGTCCCGTGGCGCCCACGAGGAACCAGATGGCTGAATCCTTGCCGCCGGTGTCCTGGGCGGCCTGGATCTCCTCGCTGGAGAACGCCTGCTGGCGGAGGGCGACCCCGAGCAATTCGGCCACCCGTGCCGCGATCTCCTCCATGCCCGCCCCATAGGTTCCCCACATGGTGACAACCAGCTTGTCGGCGGCCGGAACCTCGTCGTCGTTCACCGTCATGACGTCCTCCTCAACCGCGCCATCAGCGCGACATCACCACGAGAAATGGGGACATTGCCATCCTAGTTGGGCGCATTCGGGCTCGTCAGCCGATCGGTGGACGCATTCGGGTGATCCCGCCGACGGGCGGTGACGGACAGCGGGATACCGGCGCCCGGGAATCGGCGACCATTGTCCCTGCCGATTCGCGGAGCGGGCGGGTAACGTGAGGTGGATCGAATTGACCATCCCAAGGAGAGATGTGATGACCGACTTCCCGATGCCGGAACCGGGCGTGGACCCGTCCGGATCAACCACGGCCAGCGGCGCCCCCGCCGTCAGTGACCGCAACTCCCTCTCGCTGGGCTCGAACGGCCCACTCCTGTTGCACGACGTCCACCTCGTGGACACCCTCGCCCATTTCAACCGCGAGAACGTCCCCGAGCGCCGTCCCCACGCCAAGGGCGCCGGCGCCTTCGGCGAGTTCGAGACGACGTCGGACGTCTCGGCCTACACCCGCGCGGCGCTGTTCCAGCAGGGCGCGAAGACGCGCATGCTGGCACGCTTCTCCACGGTGGCCGGCGAGCTCGGCTCCCCCGACACCTGGCGCGACGTGCGCGGCTTCGCCCTGAAGTTCTACACCACCGCGGGCAACTACGACATGGTCGGGAACAACACCCCGGTATTCTTCATCCGGGACCCCATGAAGTTCCCGCACTTCATCCGCTCCCAGAAGCGCCTGCCCGACTCGGGCCTCCGGGACAACCACATGCAGTGGGACTTCTGGACACTCAACCCCGAGTCGTCCCACCAGGTCACCTACCTCATGGGTGACCGCGGCCTGCCGAAGTCGTGGCGCAACATGAACGGCTACAGCTCCCACACGTACATGTGGGTGAACGCCGCCGGCGAGCGCTTCTGGGTGAAGTACCACTTCCACACCCAGCAGGGCATCGAGAACCTCGACGGTGCCGAGGCGGAGCGCATCGCAGGCGCGGACGCGGACTTCCACCGCCGCGACCTCTACAACGCCATCAAGGGGGGCGACTTCCCGAAGTGGAAGCTGTCCGTCCAGGTGATGCCGTACGAGGACGCCCGGAACTACCGGTTCAACCCGTTCGACCTCACGAAGGTGTGGCCGCACTCCGACTACCCACTCATCGAGGTGGGTGTGATGACCCTGAACGAGAACCCGAAGAACTACTTCGCGCAGATCGAGCAGGCAGCTTTCGCCCCCGCGAACGTGGTTCCCGGCATCGGCTTCTCGCCGGACAAGATGCTGCTCGGCCGCGTGTTCGCCTACGCGGACGCCCACCGCGCGCGCATCGGGACCAACTTCGACCAGCTCCCGGTGAACCGTCCCATCGTGCCCGTGAACGTCTACCACGCCGACGGGCACATGAACTTCCTCGACACCGGGGACCAGGCGGTGTACGCGCCCAACACCGCCGGCCGCTCGTACTCCGACTTCGAGGGGCCGGTTCCCGAAGGTTGGGAGGCCGACGGCGACATGGTGCGCCAGGCCTACAAGCTGCACGCCGAGGACGACGACTTCGGCCAGGCCGGCACCATGGTCCGCGAGGTGTTCGACGACGCGCAGCGCGACCGTCTCGTGGGCACCGTCGCGGGCGCCCTGCTCGGCGGCGTCACGGGCGAGGTGCTGCAGCGTGCGTTCTGGTATTGGAAGTCGGTCGACGCGACGGTCGGCGCCCGGATCGAGGCCAAGGTGCTGGCCGGCAGCGGCGCGCCCGTCCCCGGCCTCGAGGCCGCCGAAGCGCGGGCCGAGGCGGCGGGAGCCATCCCGCAGGTGGACACCTACGCCGAGGGAGGCGTCAAGGAGGTCTGATCGCTGGCCTCCCCCCGCGGCACGGCTGCGGGGGGAGGCTTCCCGTCCAGCCTCCCGGCCCACGCCCCGTCGGACACCAAGGACCCATGAACTCGCTAGACCGCACATTCGCCATCCTGAACGCCCGGGGTCCGAAGTGGCCGGTCGTCATCGTGGCGCTCGTCGTCATCCTCGGGGGCACAGCCCTCCTCGTCTGGCTTGGCGGCGAGGTGGTGGAACGCGACTGGCCCACCACCTACGACCCCACCGTCGGCCAGTGGTTCATCGACGCGCGCACGCCACTGCTGACCTCCCTCGCCACGGCCGCGACCTTCATGGGTGGGTTGCTCTGCATCGGCACGCTGAGCGTGTTGGTCGTCATCTTCTTCCTCGTCCGGCGGCGCTGGACGGCAGCGCTCACAGTTGGCGTCACCATGGCCCTGTCCGGCGTCGTGACCCTCGTCGTCAAGAACCTCGTGCGGCGCGCACGCCCATCGATCGACGTCGTCCTGGGCACTCCGGACACCCAGTTCTCCTGGCCCTCCGGGCACACCTTCAACTCCACGGTGTTCTACGGACTCCTCGCCGGGTTCGTCATCCTCTGGCTCCGCTCACGCTGGGCACGCGCTCTGGTGGCCCTGGGCTGGCTCGCGCTGGTGGCGTGCGTGGGTCTGAGCCGGATCTACCTCGGCTACCACTGGCTCACCGACGTGATCGCGGGCTTCGTCCTCGGTCTGGTCGTGCTGGCGATGGTGGCGCTGGTCCACGAGTTCTGGATCCGGCGCGACTCCCACCTGCGCAACATCGAGGACGACTCCCCCGCGGGGGGGAAGGACCTCGTCCACAGGGAGGGTTCGCGCTGAAGTCGCTTGATGCGCCAAGCGGTCTCGGCGCGAGACCTCCCCCTCGGCGCACACCCTCACCCCCGGATGGCGCACCCCCAGCGCGAGACCTCCCCCTCGGCGCAGACCCTCACCCCCGGATCGCGTACCCCCAGCCCCGCCCGCGCGCCGGACGGACGAGAAGCGCGCCGCACTCCCGCACTAGCCTGATCCCGTGAGCACGACCCGGACCAACCTGATGCTGGTGGTCACCGCCGCCATCTGGGGTTTCGGCTTCGTGGCGCAGCGCGAAGGCGCGCAGTACGTGGGTGCCCACTCGTTCAACGCCGCCCGCTTCACCCTCGGGACGCTTTCGCTCCTCCCGGTGATGGCGATACTGCGGTCGCGGACTTCGACGCCGTTCCGCCCGCCACGCCGCCCGCGCGTGACCGTCGGCTGGGGCGCGGCGGCCGGCATCGTCCTGTTCGCGGCCTCCACACTCCAGCAGGTGGGGATCGCAGCCACCACGGCCGGCAAGGCCAGTTTCATCACCGGGCTGTACATCGTCCTCGTCCCCGTCCTCGGGATCGTGCTCGGTCACCGCACCAATGCGCGCACGTGGGCGGGGGTGGCGCTCGCCGTCGTCGGGCTGTACCTGCTCTCCTTCGTCCCCGGTTTCTCCCTCGCCGCGGGTGACGGCCTCGTACTCATCGCGGCCTTCTTCTGGGCCGTCCACATCCTGGTGATCGACCGCGCCAACCTTGACGTCGACCCCCTGGAGCTGTCCACCATCCAGTTCGCCACCTGCGCCGCGCTCAGCGCCGTGGCCGCCGCCACCACGGAGGAGGCGCCGTTCACGGGCCTGGGCCGCGCCGTCGGGCCGGTGCTCTACGCCGGCCTCATCGCGGTGGGGGTGGCCTACACGCTGCAGGTCGTGGCGCAGCAGTGGGCCAGGCCGGCGCACGCGGCCCTGATCCTGAGCCTCGAGACCGTGTTCGGGGCCGTGGGTGGCGCGATCCTGCTGCGGGAGACGATGTCCGCACGCGGCTACCTGGGATGCGCGCTCATCCTCGCGGGGATCCTGGTCTCACAACTGCGGCGCCGCGTCCCAACCGGATCAGGCGTGGCCCTTCCAGCCGGAGTCCCGTGAAGTGGCCCGCTCGAGCATGCCGCGCACGTAGCCGACCTGCCCGATGTGCTGCGTGATGTCGTTGATGACCGAGACGATCCGTACCGCCGCGGTCACGGGCGGGTCGAAGCGCGTGTCGACGATCCGCCCCCAGTCGTCCTCCACCAGCGCGGAGATGGTCGCCACGGTCCGGGCATGGACGGCGTCGTAGTAGTCCACCAGGAGGCCCGGGTCCTCCACGGTGAAGGCGGCGACGTCGTCGGGCCCCTGGCCGTACCCCACGGCGCGCACGGGGAACGGCAGCGCGAACCGGTCCGCCCACCCCTCCGAGGTCCAGAGTTGGGGGGAGCCGTCGAGACCGGCGATGTGGTCGTCCTCCACCCGTGCCAGGTGCCAGACGAGCCAGCCGATCGAGTTGGCGCCTGGGTCCGGCTGCCACCGGACGTCCGCGGCGCTGAGGCCGGCGAGCGCCACCGGCAGGAGTTCGTGGACGCGTTCGAAGGCGTCGAGGACGAGATGGGTGCAGTCCATGTCCCCATTATCGGCGTGACGGTACGGGGCGGCCGGATCATCGCGGCGCATTAGCCTTGAACCCCGAAGGAGGTGTCGGCATGGGCCCGGTCGACGACGTCACCGCGATTGCGGGGATGCTGCGCGGGCGCCGAACCCTCGTGGTCACCGGTGCGGGCATCTCCACCGACGCCGGGGTCCCGGACTACCGTGGTTCCGGCGCACCGGAGCGGGCGACGGTGGAGTACGGCGACTTCGTTCTCTTCGAGTTGTGGCAGCGCTACCTCTGGTGGCGCAACGAGCTCAGCTGGCGCACCCTCGACGCCGCGCAGCCCACTGCCGGGCACCACGCGCTGGCGCGACTCGAGCACGCCGGCCTGGTGGCCGGAGTCGCCACCCAGAACGTGGACCGGCTCCACGCCCGCGCGGGCTCCCAGGTGGTGGCGGAGCTGCACGGACGGTTCGACACCGTGGTGTGCCTGCACTGCGGGGCCCGGTTCACTCGCGCGCACGTCTCCGAGCTCATCAGGGCGGCGAACCCCGGGCTCGCCTTTCCCGCGGTCACGCTGGACCGCATCGCCCAGGCGCTCGCCGGCGCCTGCGACGTCGTCCTCGCCGTGGGCACCTCGCTCGTGGTCTCCACCGGCATGTGGGTGGTGATGCAGGCGGTGGAGGCGGGGGCGCATCTTGTGGTTGTGAACCGGGGACCCACCCAAGCGGACCGCATCGCGGACCTGCGAGTGGAGGGCGGCGCGAGCGAGGTGCTCGCGGGCGTCGCCACAGCCCTCCTCGGGGGGACGCAGTGACCGCGCCGCGCACGGGCCACCTGGTGCTGCTGCGTCACGGCGAGAGCGTCTTCAACGCCACCAGCACGTTCACGGGGCTGCTCGATGTCGGCCTCTCCCCTGCCGGCGAGCGCCAGGTGGGCGTGGCCGCCCAGCTCCTGCGGGCCGCGGGACTGCACCCGGACGTCGTCGTCATGTCACCGATGCGGCGCGCGGCCCGCACGGCGGAGCTGCTGCTCGGCCACCTGGGCGTCGACGCGCCGCTCGAGATCACCTGGCGCCTCTCGGAACGGGACTACGGGTGCCTCACCGGCGTGTCGAAGAAGGTGGCCGTGGAACGTCACGGCGACGAGGCGTTCTTCGGCTGGCGGCGCACGCTGCACGGCCGGCCGCCGGCCGCCTCGCCGGAGCAGCGGGCCTCGTGGACTGATCCGGCGCCGCTTCCCGACACCGGACCGCTGGTGGCCGGGGCGGGCGAGTCGCTGCACGACGTCGTCGAACGTGTCCGACCGCTGTGGGACGAGGACCTGCGCGCGCGGCTCGCGGCCGGTGCGTGCGTGTTCGTGGTCGCCCACGGCAACTCGTTGCGGGCGCTGTGCGCCGTGATGGAAGGCCTGTCCGACGAGGAGGTGGAGAACCTCAACATCCCCGCCGGCCACCCGCTGCTGTACGCCGTCGACCCCGCCGGTCGCGTCCACCCGCGCGGCGGTCGCTACCTGGACGACGACGCCGCGCGGCGCGACGCCGCCAAGGTGGCGGCCGAGGGCGGCACCTGAACCGCGGCCTCGAAGCGGGCGTGAGCCGAGGCACGTCACCGCGTGCGATGTGACGAATGCCACGCCGCCTGCTCGCGTCCCTGCTAGGTTGTGAATTGCGGGGGGACGCACGGAAACGGAGGCTGGCTGTGGCAGGGAAATTCGAGCTGTACCAGGACAAGTCCGGGGGCTTCCGGTTCCGCCTGAAGGCGAGCAACGGCCAGGTCATCGCGGTCAGCGAATCCTACAAGAGCAAGCCGAGCGCGCTCAAGGGCATCGAGTCGGTCCGCAAGAACTCGGCCGACGCCCCGGTGGACGACCAGACGGTCGCACCGGCCGAGTAGTCGCCGACGCCTCACCGGAATCCGCGGTGCCGGGCGGCACCACGCCGCCCGGCACCGTGTTCGCGCGCGCCCTGGAGCCCACTTGGCGATAATGGAGCGATGATCACGGTCGAACTCGCCCGCGCCCTCCACCGTGCCGGCCTGCCCTGGGTGCCACGAAGCGGCGACCGCTTCATCGTGCCCGACCGCGGCATGGACGACCAGGTCTTCCACGTCAGCGAGATGACCATCGAGGTGGACGCGCACCGCGGGCACGGGGTCGTGAAGTTCAACGGCACCACCGAGTGGGCGCTCGACTCCGTCGCGCAGGACGACGTCCTGTGGCTGCCCCGCGAGGACCAGTTGCGAGAGGCGCTCGGCGAGGCGATGGTGGCGCTCGAGCACGACCGCGCCTCGTGGATCGTCACCGTGCGCACACCCGCCGGCAACGCGCGGCTCGTGGACGACGACGTCGAGTGCGGCTATGCGCGCGCGCTCCTCGCCGTCCTCGCCGGCTGAACGGCTCGGGTCACCGGGCGAGCGGGCTTCCCGCGCAACTCGCGGACTTGGGACTATTGTCCTGGGTCGGCGCCTTCGATATTGTCTGCTCACGAGTTCCCATCCCTCGTGAGTACGGAGGACGCCCGTGAGCGCTTCCAGCCCCGGGCCGCTGCACCCCTCTCCCGCGCGACCCCGCGAACACGTCGACGTCGTCGTCGTGGGCTCCGGCTTCGGCGGCTCGGTTGCCGCGTACCGCCTGGCGGAGGGTGGCCGGTCCACCGTGGTCCTCGAACGGGGCCAGGCCTACCCGCCGGGCAGCTTCGCCCGGACGCCGCACGAGATGAGCCGCAACTTCTGGGAGCCGAAGGACGCCCTCTACGGGCTGTTCGACGTGCGCTCCTTCCGCAAGCTCGAGGCGATCGTCTCCGCGGGCCTCGGGGGCGGCTCGCTCATCTACGCCAACGTGCTGCTCCGGAAGGACGAGCGCTGGTTCGTCCACGACGAGCCCGTTCCCGGCGGCGGGTACGAGAACTGGCCGATCGGTCGCGACGACCTGGATCCGCACTACGACGCCGTCGAGCGCATGCTCACGCCGCGCCCCTCCCCCTACCCCACGATCGCGAAGACCGTGGCGCTGCGGGACGCCGCCGCCGCACTCGGGCTCGAGGCGTTCGCCCCACCGCTGGCCATCAGCTTCGGCGCCGACCCCGATGGTGAGGCGTCTCCCAAGCAGGTGCTCCCCACCCCCGCCTACGGCAACCTCCACCGCATCACGCGCCTCAGCTGCCGGTTGTGCGGCGAGTGCGACATCGGCTGCAACGAGGGCTCCAAGAACACCATGGACCACACCTACCTCTCGGCCGCGCAGTACCACGGCGCGGACCTCCGTACCCTGGCCGAGGTGACGTCCGTCCGCGCGCTCGACGGCGGCGGTTACGAGGTGGGCTACCGCCAGTACGCGAGCGCGGCCGACGACGTCGGGCGGCGGGACCACACGGACCGCCGCATCGAGTGCGACCAGTTGGTGCTCGCCGCGGGCACCTTCGGCACCTCGGGGCTGCTGCTGCGCAACCGGGTGAACCTCCCCGCGCTCGGGCCGGCCCTCGGGACCCGGTTCAGCGGCAACGGTGACCTGCTGACACTGCTCATGGAGGCGACCGTCGACACCGCGAGCGGGCGCAGCCGCCTCATCGACGGCAGCTACGGACCGGTGATCACCTCCGCCATCCGGGTGCCGGACACGCTGGACGGCACGGGCCGCGAGGGGCGCGGCTACTACATCCAGGAGGCCGGCTTCCCCGAGTTCACGAACTGGCTCGTGGAGGCCGCCATGGTCCCCTCCACGCTGCGCCGGGGGGCCTCGATGGCGCGTGACATCGTGCGCCACCGCCTGAAGCGGCAGAACGAGTCCACCATCTCGGCCGAGGTGGCGAAGCTGGTGGGCCAGGGCCGGGTGGGCAGCAGCTCCCTGCCCCTCCTCGGGATGGGCCGGGACGTGCCCGACGGCGTGATCACGCTGCGCGACGGCGAGCTCGACGTGGACTGGACCACGAGCACCAGCGCCGAGTACTTCGGCGCGATGCGGGAGACCATGCGGGAGATGGGAGTGGCCCTCAACGCCCGCTACCAGGACAACCCGTTGTGGTGGACCAAGCGCGTGGTCACGGTGCACCCGCTCGGCGGCGCGCCGATGGGCCGGCACGCGACCGAGGGCGTGGTGAACTCCTGGGGCGAGGCGTTCGGCCACCCGGGGCTGTTCGTGCTCGACGGCGCCGCCATGCCGGGTCCGGTGGGTCCCAACCCGGCGCTCACGATCGCCGCGCTCGCCGACCGGGCCGCCGAGCACATGCTGGAGGAACCGCGCCGGGAGCGGACCCGTCGCGCCGGCGCTCCTCCCGCGGACACCACGAGCGTGCCGCTGGTCACGGACGACTCCCCGCTCCTCGGCGTCGGCCCTGTGACGGACCACGGCGACACGCCCGACGACGTCGCGCCACCCGCGGCGGACGGGCCGGCGGGTGACGGCCGCGCCGTCGCCTTCACCGAGCAGATGAAGGGGTGGGTGACGCTGGGCGAGACCGACCCGGTGGCCGGCTGGCGGCGGGCGCGTGCCCTCGGGCACCGCCTCATGTTCGAGCTCACCATCACGGCGCCGGACATGGACGCGTTCCTCAGCGACGGCGACCACGAGGGCAGGGCCGAGGGATGGGTCCGCTCGGACCTGCTGGGCGGTGTGCTGCCGGTGGAGCGGGGCTGGTTCAACCTGTTCGTCGCCCCCCGCGACGGGGCCGGCGAGCGGGTGCGCGAGATGCGCTACCGCCTGTGGGTGCGCGATGCGGCCGGCGCGGCCGTGACCCTGTACGGCTTCAAGACCGTGCGCAACGACCCCGGCCTGGACCTGTGGTCGGACACCTCCACCCTCCACACCACCCTGTTGCGAGGGCACGTGCGCCGGAACCCCACGGAATCCGGGAGCGGCGCGGACGGGGTCGGCGCGGACGGGAGCCGGCCGGGGTCCCCGCAGGTCATCGGCGCGGGGGTGCTGCGCATCCTGCCGCTCGACTTCGCGAAGCAGCTCGCCACGTTCCGCGCCCGCGGGCGCGACCCGCTGCGCGCGCTCGGCCAGTTCGGCGGCTTCTTCGGCGGGGCGCTGTGGAACATCTACGGCCCGGCCGCCCGGCGGGCCCGCGAGGAGGCAGCGCCCCATGGCTGAGGTCACGAGCCCCACTACCCGGGCCGACCACCGCACGGAATCGCACGCGTTCCGCGCCGGGGACGGGCTCCCCCTCACCCTGGTGCGCGTGCGCGGCCGGGGGGAGCCGTGGCGCGGTCCGGTCATGCTGGTGCACGGCGCCGGGGTGCGCGCCGAACTGTTCCGGCCGCCCCTGCCCCGCACGCTCGTGGACGCCCTCCTCGACGACGGCTGGGACGTGTGGCTGCTCAACTGGCGCGCCTCGATCGACCTGCCGCCCGTCCCCTGGACACTCGACGACGCCGCCGCCCACGACCACCCCGCAGCCGTCCGGTACGTGCTCGCGGCCACCGGCGCGGAGACGATGAAGGCGATCGTGCACTGTCAGGGTTCGACGTCGTTCTGCATGGCCGCCGTGGCCGGACTGCTCCCGGGGGTGGACACGGTGGTCTCCAACGCCGTGTCGCTCCACCCGGTGATCCCCCGATTCTCGCGGCTGAAGATCCGTGGGCTCACGCCCGCACTGACGCGCCTCACCCCGCACCTCAACCCCGGCTGGGGCGACGACCCCGAGGGCGTGTTCGCGCGCCTCGTCCGGGCCGCCGTCCTGACCAGCCACCCGGAGTGCGACAACGCCGTCTGCCGGATGGTGAGCTTCACCTACGGGTCCGGCCGGCCCGCGCTGTGGTCCCATGCGAACCTCGACGAGGCCACCCACGACTGGATCCGCGGGGAGTTCGGCGAGGTGCCGGTGAGCTTCTTCGCCCAGATGGCGCAGTGCGTGCGGGCCGGCCACCTGGTCTCCGTCAGCACCCGGCCGGGGCTGCCGGAGAGCTACGTCGCCGAGGCGCCGCGGACGGACGCGCGGTTCGCCTTCTTCGCCGGGGAGGACAACCGCTGCTTCCTGCCGGAGAGCCAGCAGCTCACGTGGGAGTTCTTCCAGCGGCACCGGCCCGATGGCGCGGACACCCTGCACCGCCTCCCGGGGTACGGGCACCTCGACGTCTTCTTCGGGAAGGACGCCGCGCGGGACGTGTTCCCGCTCATGCTCGCGGAACTCCGCGGTGAGGCTTCACGCTGACACAGCACTGCTCCGACCCCTGGGTTCAGCGCAGCAGGCGTGACATCCGCCGGTCCGCGAGGATCTTCCCGCCGGTCTGGCAACGTGGGCAGTACTGCAGGGCCGAGTCCGCGAAGGACACCTCCTGGACCGTCTCCCCGCACACCGGACACTGCTGCCCTGCTCGCCCGTGCACCCGCATCCCGGCGCGCTTCGCGTCCTTCAGGTCCGACGCCGGACGGCCGGCGGCCCCCGCCACCGCCGCGGCCAGCACCTCCCCCATCGCGGCGTGCAACCGCGCGATCTCCTCGTCCGCGAGCGATCCGGTGAGCGCGAACGGGCTCAGGCGGGCTGCGTGCAGGATCTCGTCCGAGTACGCGTTGCCGATGCCCGCGATGACGGACTGGTCCCGCAATGCGCCCTTCACCTGCTGGTTCCGCCGGTGCAGGATTGCGGCGAACTCCTCGACCGGGAGGCCGAGCGGCTCGGGCCCGAGCGTGGCGACGGCGGGGATATCCTCGGGCCACGCGACGACGTGGATCGCGAGGCGCTTGTGGGTGCCGGCCTCGGTGAGGTCGAGCCCGGAGCCGCAGCCGAGCCGCAGCCGCAGGGCGATCGGCGAGCGGCCCGGTTTGAGGGACGTGGCGGGGACGCTGTCGTACCAGCGCAGCCATCCCGCCCTGGCAAGGTGGACGAGCAGGTGGGGGCCGTCCTCCCCTGTTGTGAAGTCGATCCACTTCCCGTGGCGCCCGACGGCGGCCACCGGCAGCCCGACGAGGTCCGCCGGCCCCGGCGCGAACGTCTTCAGCGCCCAGATGGCCCCCACCTCGACGCGCGCGATCGCGCGTCCCACCGCGTGCTCGCGCAGGAACGCGACCAGGCCCTCGACCTCCGGCATCTCCGGCACCCCTCCATGGTGCCGCAGCCCGCGGTGCTGCGCATCCAGAGCCCCGACCCGCGCGGCGCCGATCGACGGCGCCCGCGCGGGTCTCGTTCACTCCGCCGAGGGCACCCCCCGTTGTCCAGGCGACCAGGGGTCACTGATCGCGGGCACCACCGCCGTGATCATGGTGCCGTCGGCCCGGCGCTCGCCGACGACGTCGGCCACCGCGGTCCGGGTGGCGAGGCGGGGGCCCTGGCCATCCAGGGGGACCCGCACCGGCGCGGCTCCGACGTCGTACGCGACGCCGCGGACGGACAGAGCGACGCCGCGGCCCTCCTCCACGGTGAACTCGATGGAGTCCTGGCGCACGCGCACCCGCACGCGGGTCCCGCGGATCCGGATCGGGAAGCTCAACTCCGGCCACGCCTCGGGCAGGCGGGGGTCGAAGGTGACTTCGCCGGCGTAGTCCCGCATGCCGGCGAAGCCATAGACCAGCCCGTCCCACACACCACCCGCCGACGCGATGTGCACGCCGTCGGAGGTGTTGTTGTGGGTGTCCGCCAGGTCCACGTAGAGGCCCTCGACAAAGTACTGCAGCGCCAGGTCCTGGTACCCCACTTCGGCCGCGACGATGGACTGCACCACCGCGGACAGTGTGGAGTCCCCGGAGGTGATCGGGTCGTAGTAGTCGAAGTCCGCCCGCTTCTCCTCGGTGGTGAAGCTGTCCCCCTGCAGGAACAGGGCGAGAACCACATCGGCCTGTTTCAGCACCTGGAATCGGTAGATCACGAGCGGGTGGAAGTGCAGCAGCAGCGGGCGCAGCGAGTCGGGAGTGGCCGCGAGGTCCCACAGTTCCCGCTCGAGGAAGTGCTCGTCCTGCGGGTGGATCCCGAGCTTCTCGTCGAATGGGATGACCATCGCCGCCGCGCACTGCTCCCACTCGTCGACCTCGGACTCTGCCAGCCCAACGCGCTTGACGAGCCGCTCGTGTGCGAGCGGGTCCTCCGCCGCCATCTCCCGCACGATCCCGGCGGCACGCCGCAGGTTCACCCGCGCCATGACGTTGGTGAACAGGTTGTTGTTCACGACCGTCGTGTACTCGTCCGGGCCCGTGACACCGTGGATGTGGAAGGTGCGTTCGTGCTCGGCGACCCGCCAGAAGCCCAGGTCCGCCCACAGGCGGGCGGTCTCCACGAGCACATCCGCGCCATAGGCGTGCATGAACTCCTGGTCGCCGGTCACGTCCGCGTACTTGTAGATCGCGAAGGCCACATCGGCGTCGATGTGGTACTGCGCGGTGCCCGCCGCATAGTAGGCGGAGGCCTCCTCGCCGTTGATCGTGCGCCATGGGAAGAGCGCGCCGCGCTGGGTGAGCTCGCGCGCCCGTTCACGAGCCGCGGGCAGCAGGTTGACGCGGAACTTGACGAGGTTCCGCGCGATCGTCGGGTTCGTGTAGGTCAGGAAGGGCACCAGGTACACGTCGGTGTCCCAGAAGTAGTGGCCCTCGTACCCGGACCCACTGACACCCTTCGCGGCCACGCCCATCTGGTCGGAGCGTGCGGCCGCCTGGGCGAGCTGGAAGATGCACCAGCGGGCGGTCTGGGTGATGTCCGGGAGGCCCACCACCTCGACGTCGGAGTTGGCCCAGAAGCGTTCCAGCCAGTGGCGCTGCGCCGCGTGGGCAGACTCGAAGCCCTTGTCGGCGACGCGGTCGAGGGTCCGACGGCACCGGTCGAAGAGTTCGCGCGCGGGGACGCCCCGGGAGCTGTGGTAGGCCACCGCCTTCGTGATCCGCAGCGGCACGCCCTCGCGCGCTTTGACGCGGAACACGGTCTTGCCGATGTCCGGCTCCGTGCCGGTGAGCACCTCGTGGACGTCCTCCGTCTCGATGGTGTGGTCCACCCCCACGGCCATCGTCATTCCCGAGGTGGCGCACCGGTAGCCCAGCAACATGCGGCGCTCGGAACTCCAGTCACCTTCGGGGACGAGCACCCGGCCTGCGAACTTCGACGCCTTGCGCGGATCGAGGCCCTCCGCCTTGGCGTGCGGGGTCGCGTGGTACTCGTCCCACCCGTCCTGGCGGTTCAACACCTGCGAGGAGACCACCACCGGGGCATCGCCGTCGAGCATCGTCACCTCGAGGGTCATGAGCGCGAGGTGGCGCTCCTCGAAGGAGACCATCCGGGTTGAGGAGAACCGAACCCGCTTGCCGGCGGGGGTCCGCCACACGACGTGGCGGCGCAGGACGCCGTCCCGGAAGTCCACGGAGCGCTCGTACTCCTCCAGATCCGCCACGGACAGCAGAAGGGGTTCGTCGTCGACGTACAGCTTCATCGTCTTGGCGTCGGGGACATTGACGATCGTCTGCCCGGTCCGTGCGAAGCCGAAGGCCTCCTCGGCGTGCCGGATGGGCCACGTCTCGTGGAACCCATTGATGAAGGTGCCGTGCGCGAAGGCGTCGCGGCCCTCCTCCGGGTTGCCGCGCATACCCAGGTACCCGTTGCCGAGCGCGAAGAGCGTCTCGGTTGTCCCGAGGTCCTCGACGGAGTACTGCGTCTCGACCAGGCGCCAGGGGTCGGCGGGGAACCGCGACCGATCGATGGGGTCGACTCCGGGGACGACGCGCTTCACAGCAGTTCCTCGAGGTCGTTCACGACGACGTCGGCGCCCGCGTCGCGGAGGGTCCGCTCGCCGGCCCCCCGGTCCACGCCGACGACGAGTCCGAAATTGCCGGCCCGGCCGGCGGCCACTCCGCTGACGGCGTCCTCGACGACGACGACGCGCGCGGGCGGCGCGCCGAGCTGCGAGCCGGCGTGGAGGAAGGTGTCGGGGTTCGGCTTGCCGGGCAGCGCCCGCTCGGTGGCGACGACGCCGTCGACAACGACCGGGAAGCGGTCCTCCAGTCCGGCCGCGCGGAGCACCGTGCGGGCGTTCTTCGAGGAGGAGACGATCGCCATGCCGATCCCGCGCGCCTCGAGGGCGTCGATCAGCTTGACGGAACCGGGGAACGGGGCGATCCCGTCGCGCGCCAGGACCGCATTGAACACGTCGTTCTTCTTGTTGCCGAGCCCGCACACCGTCTCGGCGTCGGTGGGGTCGGAGGGCTCGCCCTCGGGGAGGTGAATGCCGCGGGATGCGAGGAACGAGCGCACGCCGTCGTAACGGGGCTTGCCGTCCACATAGGTGAAGTAGTCGTCGTCGGTGTAGGGCTCCGCGACGCCGCGGGCGGTGAGGTACCCATTGAGCATCTCGGACCAGGCACGCATGTGGAGCTCTGCGGTTGGGGTGATCACGCCATCGAGATCGAAGAGGACGGCGTCGTACAGGTTCCAGTCCATCCGCTCATGCTAGCCAGTGGCACTCACGGGCGGGAGGGCCGTCGTCCGGCAACTCGCTGCAACAAGGCCGCCGGTCAGCCCTCGAGGGTCGTGTCCGCCTTCACCTGGATGATGCCGGACGTGTCCTCGAGCGGCGCACTCTTGATCACGACGAGGCGCACCTGGTCGATGACGGCCTTCTCGGAGTCCGCCACCCCGCCGGCGGCGTCGGCAACCTGCTGGCAGGCATCCAGCACCACGGTGCGGAGGGCGGCACCCGCCTCGGGGTCCTTGGCGTCCACCATGGAGAGGCCTTCCGAGAGGCGGTTGAGTTCCTCACCACTGAGGTTCGTGGGGAGGTCGAACTCGCTCACGATGCGCCGCAGGTCCTCGGGCAGCGCCTCCAGCGCCTTCGCGCCCGCCGCGGACTCCTTGAAGAGCGCGAAGAACCCCGGGTCGGCCCGGGACACCAGGCTGATCGCCCCCAGGACGCCGGCGCGGATGGTGTCGGATTCGTGTTCGGTGTACTCAGACATGGCTCCATCATCGCCCGCCGCGCCGCACACGACAACACGCGGGCGCTACCGTTCTCCCGTGACCCCACCGCCATGGCCGCCCGCCGCCCGCCTCCTCGTCCGCGACGCCGTCGCCGCGGACCTCCCCGCCCTGACGGCGATCCACAACGCCGCGATCCGCACCACCACCGCCATCTGGGACGAGGAGGAGGTCACCGAGGCGGACCGCCTCGCCTGGTGGCGCGCCCGCACCGCCGTCGGGCACCCGGTGCTGGTGGCCGAGGTCGACGGCGCGGTGTGCGGCTTCGCCACCTACGGTCCGTGGCGGCCCAAGTCCGGGTACCGGCTCACGGTGGAGCACTCCCTGTACGTGGACGCCGCGGTGCACCGCCGCGGGATTGGCCGGGCGCTGCTCGGGGCGCTCGTCGAGCGGGCCCGCGCGCAGGGGCTGCACCGCATGGTGGCCATGATCGAGTCGGAGAACCACCCGTCCATCGCGTTGCACCAGCGGGAGGGGTTCCGCATCGTGGGGCACATGCCGGAGGTCGGGCAGAAGTTCGGCCGCTGGCTCGGGTTGACCATTCTGCAGCTGGACCTCGACGCCGGGGAGCCGGACGCCGAGGATCCGGCGCCGGCCGTACGGTAGGGGGATGGAACTGCGCACGCTCGGCACCAGCGACCTCGTGATCCCCGCCGTCGGGATGGGGTGCAACAACTTCTCCCGGCCCCGCACCGCCACTGCGACACAGGACGGATCCACCGCGGTCATCCACGCGGCCATCGACCATGGCATCACCTTCTTCGACGGCGCGGACATCTACGGGGCGGAGCCGGGACTCTCGGAGACCTTCATGGGGGTGGCGCTCCAGGGCAGGAGGGACGAGGTGGTGCTCGCCACGAAGTTCGGCCACAGCGGCGCCTCCATGCCCGGCACCGGGGACTGGGGGCCGAAGGGCGGCCGGACCTACATCCGGGGCGCCGTCGAGGCGTCGCTGCGGCGGCTGCGGACCGACCGCATCGACCTGCTCCAGATGCACACCCCCGACGCCACGACCCCCATCGAGGAGACGCTGGCAGCGCTGCACGAGCTGGTCGCGGCGGGCAAGGTGCGGCACATCGGCAACTCCAACTTCTCCGCGGTCCAGCTGCGGGAGGCCGACGACGCCGCGAGGGCCGGCGGGCTCACCCCCTTCATCTCCGCGCAGAACGAGTACTCGCTGCTGAGGCGGGACATCGAGGGCGACGTGCTGCCGGCCGCGCGCGAGCTCGGGCTCGGGGTGATCCCCTATTTCCCGCTCTACAACGGCCTGCTGACGGGCAAGTACACCCGCGGCGGCGGCGAGGGCCGCATCACCGCCCTGAAGCCCGAATTGCTGGAGAGCGTGGACTGGGACCGGCTGGACGCCTACCAGCGCCTCTGCGACGAGGCCGGGCTCACGATGCTCGAGGCCACCTTCGGCTGGCTCCTCGCCCAGCCCGGCATCGCCACCGTGATCGCGGGCGCGACGACGCCGGAGCAGGTGGCCCAGAACGCGGCGGCCGGTGACGTCCGCCTGTCAGTGGACGTCGCCGGCCGGATCAGCGAGATCTTCGCGCGCTGAGGGTTCTGCCCCGAGCGGCTGAGGTCACTGCTGGAGCTCGTCGCGCCGCGGGGGGTTGGCGCCAGGCCCGACGCCCGCAGGACGTAAGGTGCCGAGCAGCTCGGAGAACAGTCGCCTCCACTCCTGTCTGGGGTTGGCGAAGGCCTCGATCGGCTGCACCACCCGCTGCTCGTACTCCCGCGAGAGCCATCCTCCATGGCGAGTCACTGCAATACCGTACCCCTGAGGCACCCACGCGAACGATCCCCGACGTCGCCTGTGCTAGCCTCGTGGTGCGGCGCTCGCCGCACCGCTCTCGACGTCTGGATCGACATGCCCGGAGGCCGTCCACGCTTCCGCCTCAGCCGTTCCCTGCTGTGGCCGGCTCTGGCCGGAACGTTGGTGCTCGTCGTCGTTTCAGCCGGGGCTGTGGCAGCGATCGAGACGGACACGGTGACCTCGTTCTGGCGGGGTCTGTGGTGGTCGATCAGTCTCGTCACGACGGTTGGGTTCATCGGGCAGCCGCCGACCACGGATGCCGGTGCGGCGCTTTCAGTGGTGCTCATGGTGGTTGGGTTCGTTCTCCTGGCATCGGTCAGCGCGTCCTTGGCGGCCCTCTTCGTCCGCGACGACCAACGTCCGCGTGCGGTGCGCGAGGAAACGACCGAGGATGCCACCCTGGCCGCTCTCAAGAGCCTGGAGCTCCGACTGGCGTCGATCGAGAGCCGACTCGCCCATCAGTCAACAGCTCCAACTGATCCGATCCGGGGATCGACGGACGAAGCCGTTCAGTCTCACGGGCCACCGGCCCGGCCGACCGAAGGCTGACGTCCGCCACTCCCGCCCCCTGGCGACCAAGGATCGCTAGAGCTCCTCGCGCCGCGGGGGGTTGGCGCCGGCGCGCGAGACCGTGATGTTGGAGCACGCCAGCGCCCGCTCGATCGCGGGGCGGATGTCCGCCATCGTGGCCGCCGCGAGTCGCGCGCGCCCCTCCATGCCACCGAGCAGCCCGGCGTCCAGCAGCCCGGAGATGACGCCGGACATGAACGAGTCGCCGGCACCCACGGTGTCGACCACGTGGACGTCCGTCGTCGGGAACTGGGCGCTCTCCCCGCCGATCGACGCGAGTACGCCCTTTGGGCCCCGGGTGATCATCACGAGCCTCGGTCCCAGCGCCTGCCACCGCGCCACCGCGTCCTCCGGCGTGGCCCCGTAGAGCCAGGCGACGTCCTACTCGCTCGCCTTCACGACGTCGGACAGCGCGATGAGCCGCTCGATGACGGCCGCCGCATCGGCCGGGTCCCCCATCAGGGAGGGGCGGGCGTTGGGGTCGTACGACACCGTGGCGTGGTCATGCGAGTTCGCGACGATCGCGGCGACGGCGTCGCCACCCGGGGCGAGGGTGGCGGCGATGGACCCGGTGTGCAGGTGCCCGCCGTCGGGGGCGACCAGGCCCGGGTCCACCTGCCAGTCGAGGTCGAACTCGTAGGTGGCGACCTTGTTCGCGTCCAGCCGCGCCAGCGCCGTGGAGGTGTGCGGGGCGTCGCCGCTGCCGGGGACGAGGGCCACGTCCTCCGCCGCCAGGAGCACGCGGATTCGCTCCCCACGCTCATCCGCGCCGAACCGCGTGGCGAGGGTGGTGGGGTGGCCCAGCCGGGCAAGCCCGATCGCCACGTTGGCCGGGCTGCCCCCGACGTGTTCGGCGGACTCTCCCTCGAGGGGAATGACGATGTCGATGAGCGCTTCGCCCACTACCAGAACCGGGGTGTCCATGGCTCCACAGCATACTGGTGAGCGACGGGCCCCAACGGGCCGGATCGCGCGCGCCTTCGGCTGGGCCTGATACCCCCAGGGGTATACGATATCCTCAGGAGGCCACCATGAAGACTCGTACCAACCGCACGGCCACCGCCCTCGCCGGCGGGGCCCTCACCCTCGCGCTCGTCCTGTCCGGATGCGGCGGCACCACCACGTCCGACGGCGGCGGTGGAGCGTCCACCAGCGGCGCCGGCGGATCCATGATGGGCGGCGGGTCGGGCACCATCGAGATGGGTGCCCACATGGACGCGGCCACGTTCATGGCAGCGATCGCGGCGGGCGACGTCACCGTCATCGACGTGCGTTCCCCGCAGGAGTACGCCGGAGGCCACATCGCCGGCGCCCTGAACTACAACGTGGAGGGCGCGGACTTCGCCTCCCAGATCGCGGCGCTCGATCCCGCGGGCACCTACGCCGTGTACTGCCGCTCCGGCAACCGCTCGCGGGTCGCGCTGCAGCAGATGCAGGGCGCGGGGATCGAGAACGTGTTCGGCCTCGAGGGCGGCGTGGGTGCGCTCGCGCCGTCGGACCTCGTCACGGATTAGGAGACCGCAACGCAACGGGGGCGGAGCGCAACGCGCTCCGCCCCCGTTGCGTGCCCCGCTACTTGTCCCGGTTCGCCAGGTAGTAGCGGATCAGGCTCTGGGTGGAGGCGTCCTGCTTCGCGATGGCGTCCTCGTCGCCACCGACGGCCGGCGTGACCTGCAACGCGAGCTGCTTTCCGAGCTCCACGCCCCACTGGTCGAAGGAGTCGATGCCCCACACGATCCCCTCGGTGAACGTGATGTGCTCGTAGAGCGCGATCAGCTGCCCCACGACCGCGGGGGTCAGGGCAGACGCCATGATCGACGTCGTCGGCCGGTTGCCGGCGAAGACGCGAGCCGGGACGATCTCCTCGTGGGTGCCCTCGGCGCGCACCTCCTCGGCAGTCTTGCCAAATGCGAGTGCCGCGGTCTGGGCGAAGAAGTTCGCCAGGAAGAGTTCGTGGACGTCCTTGCCACCGTCCTGCAGCGGGTTGGCCGGGTTGGCCACCGCGATGAAATCCGCGGGAATGAGCCGCGTGCCCTGGTGGATGAGCTGGTAGAAGGCGTGCTGGCCGTTGGTGCCGGGCTCGCCCCAGAAGACCTCGCCGGTCTGCGTGGTGACCGGGGAGCCGTCCCAGCGCACGGACTTGCCGTTGGACTCCATCGTCAGCTGCTGCAGGTACGCCGCGAAGCGGTGCAGGTACTGGGCGTAGGGCAGCACCGCGTGGGTGTGCGCGCCGAGGAAGTTCACGTACCAGACGTTCAGCAATCCCATCAGCAGCGGCACGTTCTCAGCCGCGGGGGCGGTGCGGAAGTGCTCGTCCATGGTGTGGAAGCCGGCGAGGAAGTCCTTGAAGGCGTCCGGGCCGATGGCGACCGCAACCGAGGTGCCCACGGCGGAGTCGACCGAGTACCGGCCACCCACCCAGTCCCAGAACCCGAAGGCGTTCTCGGGATCGATGCCGAACGCGGCCACCTTGTCCAGCGCGGTGGACACGGCGACGAAGTGCTTCGCGATCGCCTCCGCGTTCTTCGCATCACTGCCGTCGACGGCGCCCTGCGCCTTGAGCGCGTCCAGCAGCCATGCGCGGACCAGGCGGGCGTTGGTGAGGGTCTCGAGGGTGGTGAAGGTCTTCGAGGCCACGACCACCAGTGTGGTCTCCGGGTCGAGGTCCCTGGTCTTCTCGAAGGAGTCATTGGGGTCGATGTTGGAGATGAACCGGTAGGTCAGTCCGTCCTTGACGTACGGCTTCAACGCCTCGTAGACCATGACCGGGCCGAGGTCCGAGCCGCCGATGCCAACGTTCACCACGGTCTCGAAGGGCTTTCCGGTGACACCCTTCCACTCGCCGGAGCGCACCCGCTCGGCGAAGGCGTAGATCTTCTTCAGGGTGGCCTGCACGTCGGCATCGACGTCCTGGCCGTCCACGGTCAGCGCGGTGCCGGCGGGGTTGCGCAGCGCGGTGTGCAGCACCGCGCGGTCCTCCGTGATGTTGATGTGCTCGCCGCTGAACATCGCCTCCCGGCGCTCGGGAAGGTTCACGGCCTCGGCAAGGTCGAGGAGTGCGGCCAGCACGTCGTCGGTGATGAGGTTCTTGGACAGGTCGACGTACAGGTCGCCGGCCTCGCGGGTGTACCGCTGTGACCGGGAGGGATCGGCCGCGAACCAACCGCGCAGGTCAGGCTGGAGCGTGTCCTTCAACTCGCCAAGCCTGCGCCAGGCGTCGGTGGTGGTGGGGTCGACGGGAGAGATCATGGTTCACATCCATCCGGAGGTTCCGGCCCGCCTCGGCGCGGGCAGATATCGCTGTCAGCCTAGCGATTCCCAACCGCGTACACGGCGGTTACCAGCCGGCCGAACACCCGCCAACCGGAGCAGCGGCGGAATGGAGCAGCGGCGGAATGGAGTGACCGGCAGAGCACCGACAAGGAGGTTGACGTGCCCGATTTCCTCTCCGAAGCCACGACCATCCAGGCCGAGATCACCCTCGGTACCCGGTCCACGTCGATCAACGCCGTGCTGCGCGGCGGTGCGGCCCCCGCGGACGTTGCCGACCGTCCGGTGGTGCTGCTGCGGGCCGACATGGACGCGCTGCCCATCCCCGAGGCGACCGGGATGGAGTTCTCGAATGCACGTCATGTCGGCCACTCTGGAGCACGGCCGGTACGCCTCCAAAGGCCGGTCCGGTGATGGCAGCGGTCGACAAGATGAGCGTCGACATCGTGGGCAAGGGCGGCCACGGTTCGGCGCCGCACCTGGGGATCGACCCGGTCCCGGTCATGGCCGAGGTGATCCTCGCCCTGCAGACGATGGTGGCCCGGAAGTTCTTCGTCTTCGACCCCGTCGTGGTCACGGTCGGCGTGGCCAACGCCGGTGGGGCAGCCAACGTCATCCCGGAGAAGTGCCACATCGAGTGCAGCATCCGCACCTTCTCGGTGAAGCACCGCGAGAAGATGGAGAAGCTGGCCCAGGAGGTCGTGACCGGTGTGTGCGCCGCCCACGGCCGCACGGCCGAGATCGACTGGGCGCCGGGCATGTACCCGACGGTCAACGACGCCGATGCCGTCGCGTTCGCGGTTGAGCAGATCGAGACCGTGCTCGGCCCCGGACGGTACCGGGAGCTGGACGATCCCTACGTCGGGTCCGAGGACTTCGCCGAGGTGCTGATGCACGTTCCGGGGGCGTTCGTGTTCTACTCGGGCCTCCCCGCGGACCGGGACCTCGCCAGCGCCACGTTCAACCACTCGGCCACCGCCTGGTTCGACGACTGCGTCATCGCCGAGGCCATCGCCTTCTACTGCCAGTTGGGCTGGGCGACCCTGCGGGACCTGGCCAACTAGGAGGACGCCCGCCCCGTCGGCCCGGCCGCCCGGGCCGACGCCGCGTTGCGTTCGTGCTGGTCAAGGAGCCAGTGGGGGGCGCCGTGCAGTCGCGGGTCGTCCGCGCCGCGCGCAAGGCCGTCGAGGTACGCGAGGTCCCGGTCCACGCGCGCCGACGGCGTGTCGCCCCCGTCCGCCGTCGCGCGGGCCACGTTCCCGTGGCCGGGCACGAGGACGCGCGCGCGGCGCGCGAACGGCTCGAGCACCCGCAGCCCCCGCAGGTACCCGACCGGGCCCTCGTCGTCGGGCAGTGGGATCTCGACGTCCGACAGCATGTCCCCCGCCACCAGCACGGCCGCCTCCTCGAGCCAGAGCGCGCCGTGCCCGTGGGCGTGCGCGTCGTGCGCCACCACCCGGATCGCCGGCCCCGCCCAGGGGAGCGTGTCACCCTCCAGCGGGACGACGCCGCCCACGAGCGGCGCGAGGCCGGCCGGCCAGTCCGGTCCGAGCCCCGCCACGAGGCTGTCGCGCTCCCCGCCGGCGTCCCGGGCCGCGGCCGCGGTCGCGTACCGCGTGACCTCCCCGAAGCGGGGGTGCCACAGGACATGGTCGTGGTGCGCGTGCGTGGCCCAGCCCGCCACCACCACCAGCGATTTCGCCTCCAGCCAGCCGGCGATCGCCTCCAGCTCGTCGGGCTCCCAAGCGGGGTCGACCAGCACCA
>JADGOQ010000011.1 GCA_017882885.1 Actinomycetales bacterium
ACCGGGTACCACGTCGCGCCCCGCGATCCGTATTTCCTCCCCATCCCGAATCACCAAGGCGCGCGGCGACGACAAGTCACGCAGCGCGGCCAGCGCGTTCTCTGTCTTGTGTTCCTGGTAGATCGAGATCCCGATCACGACGACAACGAACAACATCAAGACGATGCCGTCGAGAGGCTCAGCGAGCAGGAAGTTGACCGTGCCAGCACCCAACAGCAACAGCAGCATCGGCTGACGGACGACATCCCATGACTGCCTCAGCAGGTTGCGCGGCTTCTGCGCTGGGAGTTCGTTCGGTCCGTTTGCAGCCAGACGCCGAGCTGCTTCCCCAGTGGGCAGACCTTTCGCCCCCATGGTGTCGAGAGTCGAGGTCATCTGGTTCTCCTCCCCCAGCCCATCGAGTTTCAGAGTGGCTGAGCCTCCGAAGTCGCGCCGCCTTGGACGCCGTCTTCGGCGCGGGCTCGCAGTCTACAACCGAGCATGCCATATCGGGATCCGTGACGATCCCTTCGCGACAGGCAGGACGATTGGTTCCGGGCGAGCCTGCCAGCTTCAAATGCGACACGTCGGTCAATCTCCGGACGTGAGCCATTCATGGGGACCAGCCCCTGACCGCACGACCAAGGACCACAGTGGAAAAGCCGGGCAGACCGGCGAATCACACGCACCCTCCCACACGAAACCGCGACCCAACCCCGATCAACCCCACGTCGAAGAGGATGTACCGGGTCGAGGCCGGTGCGGATGACGACCCGACCGTGGTGTGGTCCGAGCCGTACGACACCATCGGCGAGGTCAGGCTGGGGCAGTACGAGCTCGGCTCCGGCACCAGCCCGACGATCCTCGGCAACGGCAAGTACGTCGCCATCACCGACAACGCCGATCAGATGCAGGTCACAGTGTTCCGGACCGACGAACCGCTGGACCCGAACGAGGAGCGGATTGTCTGCGAGGTGCGGGTGTTTGAGAACCAATCAGGCCAGGCCCTGTCAAACTCGCTGATCGGATCCCGGCTCTCGCTCATCGCGACGAACAACTACTCCTACTGGTTCGACTGGGAGACCGGTGAGCTGCTCGAGCCGAGCGCACCGGGCGTCGAGCGCACCGATATCAATCCGAACGGGAACGGCTGCACGAAGGTCTGGAGCAACACGAAGGTCGCCACCACCACGTCCCCGAGGCTATCCACCAGGACCGGGCTCATCTACACCATGGCCAGGGAAATGGACACCAACAAGGTCGACGCGGACCACCCATACGGGCTGGACGTGTACTACTGGACTGCCATCGACTTCCGCACAGGCCAGACGGTCTGGCAGAAGATGGTAGGCACCGGCTCCATGTTCGACAGCTTCTACCCAGGAATGGCGATCGGTCCGAACGAGGCCCCCTACTACGGCGGATACGGCGGCCTCATGTCGATCAGGGACACACCCTGACCTCCATCCAGGATTTGAGGCCCTGCGGGTAAGAAACCCTGCAGACATGCGAACACGGCGGCGCGGCCATGGTCACCGCGCCGCCCATCGATGCGATCGTGGTGTTCGTGGTGACCAGCCCGCAGCGGGTCGGGTTCCCAGATGGCGGCCCGGGTCCGGTCACCGCCGGGACCAGCCCCAGCGTGCCGGTGGGCATGGACATCGGCGTCCCCTTCGGTGAGATCGGCAATCTCGGCGTGCCTGAGCGGAAGTCTACGTCAGAGCGCGAACTCCGTGGCGAACACGAGTCGCCGCCCGGCGGGCTTCCGCGCCGCCTCCCCGAACCCGCCCACCGGCCGGTCGACCCAGGTCTCCGCCTGGGACGCGTCCGACTCGAACAGCTCGAACTCACTCAGCACCAGCCGCGCCTCGGTGCCCTCGGGGTGAGCCGGCACCGGCACGGTGGCGTGCCACCGGATGTCGGCAAGCGAATCGCCGGAGGCGTGCAGGCGCGTCTCCCCTCCCAGCGGCGCCCAGTCGATCGCATCCCCGCCCACCGGCCGCACCTGTACCTGGGCGACCACCTGGCGGGAGGCGTCGGCGATGGCGGCATCGGGCGAGCCGAAGAGGAAGTTGGCCCCAAGGGCGTTGTACCCGGACGGGCCGCGCAGTGAGACGGCCACCGCGGAGGAACCCAGCAGGGGCGTCAGGGCGGCGGTCCGGTCCGGGACGAGCTGGATGAATCCCGGCCGCACCACGCCCGACGCGTGGTGTCCCGCGATGGAGCATGGCTGGTAACGCACGAGCGCGAGGTCCACGAACGGCTGGTAGGCCGCGCCGGCCTCGAGTTGCAGGTCGCAGTACCAGAGCCCGCGCGTCTCGTCGAAGACGGGTGCGTGCCCCACGACGACGGCGGGTTCGGTCTGGCCGAGCAGCGAGATCCCGGTGCCCACCGCGCTGCGCAGCGGGAACTGGTGGATGTAGGGCCCGCGCGCCGTCGGCTGCGACGCCCAGGCCGGGTCCGTCCCCCAGCGCGTGACGAACGGTCCGGCGGCCCCCACGAGCCCGCCGACCACCAGGTCCAGGATGCCGGTCAGACCGGCACCGCGCGCCGCCGCGGTGATCCTTTCGTCGTCGCCCACGCCCTCCAGCGCGGCGAGGTGCGCGGTCAGCTGGGCGTCCTCGGCCGGCAGGCGCCGCGGCAGCACGGCGGCCCGCAACGCCGCACCCGTGCCGATCGCGGAAAGCAGGCGCTCGGTGGGCCGGAGCCGCGCGGCGGCCCGCCCGCTCGCCAGGCCATCGGCGAAGATCCGCTCCGCGGCGGCGTCGGCCGCCTGCAGCGCCTCCGGTGCGACGAGGAGCCCGGCGGCGCGATCGATGGGCAGGGTCAGCCACGGCTGCTCCCGGACCACCACTCCCAGCAGTTCGTCATCGCCGGACGAGTACCAGGGCCGCGAGAGGTAGACCCGCAGCCCGCCACCCACCCGCGTGTGCACCGTGGTGGGCAGGAGCCGCCCGAAGGCCGCCCCGAGCGGCGCCCGCGCGCCGACGACGGTGCGCTCCTCCCACGTCCAGGTCGGGACGATGTACTCGACCTGCGGGGGATCCGGCCGGTGGGACGACGGCACGTTGAGCCGCTGCGTCGGGCCCTCGTGGATGGTGAGGTCCCCGCCGATGACGTGATCGGTGACCTCGGGCGGGAAGTACTCCCGGAACCGGGTGGTCGCGGTGGCCTTGTACTCCACCCAGCGGTGCTTCGTGTCCCCGAACTCGTGCCGGAGGAGGTGGGTGGCCGGGCGGCCCGGGGTCGGGGCGTACTCGGTGCGCCCGACCCGGCAGTCGTCCTCGGTGGCGTCGAGCAGGAAGTCGCCCACGTGCGACTGCGACTGCAGCACCTGGATCGCCGGCTTCGTGACGTCGTCGATCGGCTCGGTCCACTCGGCGTCCACGTCCAGCCGGCCCGTGCTCCTGGCGTGGGTGGTGATGGTGCCGTTGAGGGACGCGAACGTCTCCGCAGGGAAGCGGTGGACGGCCGAGTTGTACGTCGGCGGCTCGGCGACGTGGATCACCGGCGGCGCCAGCGGCTTCTCCACCGCGTGCACCAGGTCCAGCACGGACCACGGGGTGAGCATCCAGTGCCGGCCCAGGACGGCGTCCTCCTCCTGCGCCTGCCGGGCCGGCTCGCCTTCCAGCATCCACACACCCATGAGGCCCAGCTCCTCCTTCGGCAGGACAGAGCTGAGGTGGACGGAGGCGTGCTCCGCCTTCGGCAGGAACACGGTGAGGAGGCGCTCGCCGGGCTCCCACGCGGGCGCGCCGGTGCCCTCCTCGATCCGCAGCAGGATCGGCTTGCGGTCATACCACGCGCCGTCGCTCGGCCAGTCCTGCACGCGCGTGCCGCCGTCGCCCGGGAGGGTGGTGAATGACACCCCGGCCGCGAGCGGGTCCGGCAGGTAGGGCAGCGTCAGCGTGTCGACGTCGTGCAGCACGTATTCGCCCTGCTGCTGCAGGTTGGCGTGGGGGATCAGCCGGCCGAAGTCATCCAGTTCCAGCTCGATGGCACGCGGCGGCGCCTTCCCGTCGGTCAGCGCGCCCGCGTCGGCGGCGGAGAGGAGGGAGCCGGAGGAGAGGGTGGCGACCTTGAACTGCTCGTCCCGCTGCGCGGGCGACGACCCCTCCCGCACCGCGTCGTTGAACTTCCCATGCAGCTCTGCGAGCTGCTGCGAGCCGATGGGGGCGACGACGTGCCGTTCGTTCCGCGACCGGTAGGCGAGGTCCCCCCGCACGTGGCCCGGGAGCCCGGTGATGCGTGCGAGCGCCGCGTAGTCGTCCGCCGAGACACCGAGGGTCGAGCGGATCACCATGCGGAGCAGCGACTCGCCCTCCGTGAACGGGCGGCGGGGGACGACAGCCGGCGACGGCACCGGATCCCACCGGTAGAAGGGGGAGAACGGCGAGACGTGGGTCGGCTCGAGGAACTCGGGCGGGACCGACCGGCCCGCCATGTCGACGAGGCGGGCCCGCATCCGGTAGGTGCGGCCGAAACGCAGGGAGGGCAGGCTCCCGCGCGTGGGGCGGAACTCGACGAACAGGGGCAGCTCGAAGCCGGGCTTCTCCGCTGCCGGAATCTCCGGGTTCTCGACCCGCTCCTCGCCGATCCTGTTGCCGGGGCGCGGCGCGGCGAGGCTCCAGCCCTCCCAGCCGGCCACGGCCTCGTGCAGGTAGGCAACCTTCGGCTCGGCGGCGTTGCGGCTCGCGCTCGCCGCCTTCAGGTAGCCCTCATCCGGCTCGATGGGGCGGGCGAGCGGCAGCGGGAGGCGCTCGCCGGGAGTGTCGGTGCGCAGGGAGTAGGCGCCCGTGCGCGCGTGCAGGCTGCTCCACGCCTCGGGGTTGGACTCCTCGGCGATGTCCAGGCGGTAGCCGCGGGTGACGTCCTCCGCGAAGAGGTCCGGCGGTTCGCCGTGCGCGCGCCGCTGGTCCTGCTCCGCGGCCGCATCCCAGCCGCCCACGATCTTCCGCGCCCGGCTCTTCCGGTACAGCGTGAGCCCGGAGCCGCGCAGCGCGGGGAGGGATGCGGCGTCGGGCGTCATGGAGGGCGCCACCTTCTCGCTTCCCGGCTTGTCCGCGACCACCTGGGCGGCGGCCACCACCGTGCGCGCCGTGTTCGCGACCTTGAGTGCCGCACCGTCGAGGTCGATCTGCTCGACGTGGAACAACCGGGTGGCCTCGAGCCGCAGCGAGCCGTCGGCGAGTTCGTCCTCGCGGTCGCGGGGCAGGGCGATGAACCGGCGGTCCTGGATCTCGTACCAGGTCCACGGGCGCGCCTCCTCGCGCCTCATCCACTCGACCGGCACTTCCCGTGGGAGGAACCGGACACGCCCCGTGCCCTGGGGGATGCGATCGCCCCCGACGATGAGGAGGTCCAGCGCGAGGCCGAGGTGCCTCAACAGCACCGGGTAGTCGGCGAGCGCCGAGACGAAGGCGTGGTACTCGAGGTCCGGACGGTCGGGCGGGGGCGGGACGACGTCGGGCCCGAGCGGGTCGGCTGCTCCCGGCCGGTCGTAGAACCGGATGGCCTCGGTGATGGTCTGGACGCTGCCGGCGTCGGAGGTGGGCGCGGGGAGGGCGTCCCGGTCGACGTACCGCCCTCGCGTTCCCGGCGGGGCGCCGGGCGGGGGCGAGGCGGTCGGGAGCGAGGCGGCTGGATGCCGTTCGCCCTGCTCACGGCCGTGCAGCAGGTTCTGCCCGATCGGGTGCAGTGCCTTGAGCGGGCCGGCGGTGGCGGGGGGAAGGGCCGTGGGCGATGTCTCGGCGACGGTCGCGTAGATGGTCCGGACCAGCTCGGCGACGGCGGCCGACGGGAAGGAGGCCACCGTGTCGCCGCTGAGGTCCTGGAAGTGCCCGTCACCCACCATGACGCGCTCGAACAGCAACCGCCAGAGCGCCTCGTCGGGCTTCGGCGAGGCGGGGTCCGGGATGAGCTCGAAGACCTCGTGCAGCCCCGCGGCGTCGACCTCGAGCTCCAGGTGAGTATGCGCGCTCGCCGAGCCCCAGTCAGCGAAGCCCGGGTAGTCCGCCAGTCGCACGCGCCCGCCGCCGGCATCGAGCCGCGGCGTGACGAAGGCGGTGACCCGGAGGTTGCCGGTGTCCAGGTCCGTGCTGCCGGGTAGTGCCGTCAGAATCCCGTTCTCGTCCATTTCCGGTTCCCCCTCAGCCCGCGAACGCGTCGCAGTAGTCGTCCCATGGCCGCCGTGATCCCGCCACCGCGAGCGGATGCAGGCCCATGACCTCCTCGAAGGTCGGGTCACCCTCGTTGCCCGCGAACTTCTTCTCGCAGCTGATCGACACGGAGAACGACAGCATGCAGACCGAGACCTCGACCGAGATGCTGGCCCGGCCCACCGCCTTGCCGCTCTTGGTCTCGTAGGTCAGCTCGAGGTAGATCTCGATGCACGCCGTGATGAGGCCGAGCACGTCCACCTCACCCCGCGCCCGGAAGTAGCCCGTGAGCTGCGCGTCCGTGTCGCCGTTCTCGGTGCGCAGGCGGAAGTAGATCCCTGCCATCACCGAGACGGAGCCACTGGCCACCCCGAAGTTGAGGGCGACCGCTGCGCCGAACTCGAGCGCGGCCTCCAGTTCGCGGACCTCCTTCGGCGTGATCACGATCGCGAAGAATCCGCCGCCCGCGAAGAACGCCACCTGCAGCCGGAAGGGGTCCTCCCGGCTCGAGAAGGCGAAGCGCACGGCGATCGACTCGCCGATGAAGGGGACCTCGAACGCCGCCGAGAACGTGACGTTGGAGAGCGCGAAGACGCCCATCGCGACCGTCGGGATGGCGAGGTCGAACCCGGCCCTGATGCCCGCCGCCGAGACGTCCAGGTAGGGCGGGTCGCTGAAACCGTCGAAGGGGATGATGCTGCGCAGCGTCTCGACGAAGGCGAGCGGGCCGCCGAACTTGACGCCGTCGTTCGCGGAGAAGACGACGTTCACGTCCGTCTTGCTTCCCGCGGCCGCGGAGAACTCCATCTTCTCGAAGGAGAGCGTGATGAACGGGACCTTCCCGATCAGTTTCAGGTCGAAAGCGGAGATCGAGCAGGTCACGATGGCGCTCGGTTGAGCGCCCTGCTTCGTGGGCGCCTGCACGTCGACGGTGAGGGCGAGCGTGCCCTTGTTTCCGCGCGGGACGAAGACTGGGGCATCGGTGGGCCACGGGAACACTTCGGTGCTCCAGTCGAGGCGTGCCCGGACGGTCTCGGGAAGGGTGGCGCCGGTGGCCGCGAGCTGCAGGAGATCCAGCAGGTCCTTGACGTCGTCCTGTGTCCGGACCTGGTCGAGGAGACGGCCGAGGGTCGCGGCCAGCGCCTCGCGGTCCGTCCGCAGCGGCCCCTCCATGGTCGCCAGGTCGCCGATGACGGTCTGGAGCGCACCCCGGAAGGCGATGACGGCGGTGTCGATCGCCGCGAGCTTCACGGCCACGAGTCCGTCGTCGCCGCCCCCGAGCAGCGCGGCGACGGCGTCGACCACGACCTGGGCGTCGTCGTCGACCGCCTGCAGGTGCGCGGCCTGGGTGGGATTGACGGGGCCGGTGGCCAACCGGCTCGCGAGGTCCTGCGCGCGCTCGAGGTTGGTGGTGAGCATGGTGACCGCCGTGAGGCCCTGCGCGAGGAACCGCGGCAGGGCGTCCGCGTTGAACCCCGACGGGAGGAGGTCACGCAGGGGGATGAGGCCGAAGAGCATCGCGGTGGCCGGGAAGAAGTCGGAGGGCTTGAAGCCGGCCCCGCCGGCGATGAGCTTGTCCGCCGTGCCGCCGACCGGCCCGTGGGTGCGCGAGATCGCCCCCACGGCGAGCGAGGGGGCGACGAAGCCGCCGGACCGGTCCGACTGGGTGGTGAAGTCCATCGGCGCGGCACTCTGCAGCTGCAGGAAGACCTCGGCGGCGTTGTCCGTGAACTGCTTCTTGAGGTAGCCGGGCGGGTACAGCACGGTGACGGGTGTGTCGGCCCCGGCCAGGGCGTTCATCGCCGGGACGATCGCGCTCGCGTCGAGCAGCATCGGCTCCATCCGGGCCTGGTCGGGCGTGCGCGCCCGGATCCCGGGAGTGGTGACGAGCGAGAACCGCATTTCCCGGGTCGCGAGGCTCGTGTCGTCGGCGGCGGCGGAGGGTGCGTACGCGACCTTCTGGCCCCTCAGCTGTAACACCGGGATGTGCTGGGTGTAGCGGAGGATGGTCTCGTCCACGTTCGGATTGGTCTGGTTGTGGTCGTACTCGGCGAAGACGAGCGGACCCTCGAACTCGACGAGCCTGCCGTCCAAGTCCACGCCGAGCATGCGGAACGGGAACGCCGCACCCCCCACGAAAGGCGTGAACATGTACCCGGGGACGGAGGAGATGTCGTTCGGGGCATCGATGTCCGGGGTGGCCGGGGTGAGGATACGGACGCTCGTGAACGGCATGGCGAGCGCGATCTTCCCGCCGTCGTAGGTCTCCGAGGTGGACCCGAAGGTGTGGAGCGGGTTCCGGACCACCACGTACATGCGCTGGAACAGGTACGCCACGCCGTCGCGCACTTTGCGCTCCGTCACCTTGACGAGTGAGGCGGGGTGCAGGAACGGGAGGAGGAAGCCCGCGTAGACCACCTTCACGTAGTTGTCCCGGCCGAGGGCCGCGCGGTGGACCCACTCCTGGATGGTGGGGCCGCCGTTCGGGGGATCGGTCTCGAAGTCGCTCGCCAGCCACCCGCCGAGTGAGGACAGCATGAGGCGGTCCACGTCCACCGACGGCGGCGCGTAGGGGCGGTTCTGGGCGTTGTTGAGGTGGAAGTTGGAGGTCTCGTGGACGAGCATCATGCGGTCGCGGCTGTTCAGGGGGCTCCGCCAGTTCGGCGAGTCGTCGTTCTGGTTCGCGGGCGGGAACGAGCCCTTGAGCGGGTCTGCCGGCTTGAGATCGGGGGTGAACGGGAAGTCGGGCAGCTCGTCGAAGTCCCGCGCCCAGATGGCACGGGCGGTGCGGCCGTCGCTCGCCCGCTCGTCGACGCCGTCGTCCGTCCGGACGCCCAGCCGCGTGTGCCACAGCTCGACGCGCCCCGTGTCCGAGGCGACGGCGTTGGTGGCGTGCGCGAAACCGGCGTCCCCCGGCGGGCTGAGCTGGAGCCGGAAGGGGAGTTCGATGGCCGTCTCGGTAGCGGTGGGCTCGCGTGGCGCGGGCGGGAGACGCCGGAACCTCGTTACCCGAACCCCGACGACGTCCTCCAGTCGCGCCATGGCATCGTCCCGCAGCCGGAAAGAACCCCCGCCGGCGTGGGCGGCCACCAGGGCGCTCGCGGCGGCCGCGGCGCCGAAACGCGCCTCGAGTGCGGCGGCCGAGCCGAGGGTGTGGGACACGGAGTGGATGGCCCCGGCGACCCGGCGGTTCCCCGGTTCCGCCAGGTCGGCGAAGTTCGGGGTGGCGAGGTCGATGATCGGGGGGAGGAAGAAGGAGGGTGCGGCGACGGCGTGCGGGGCGACGCTCAGCGGGAGTGTCCCGATCGCCGCGAGGATCCCCTCGAGCGACCACGGGATCCGTTCCTCGGTCACCCGGAAGACCAGGCGGGACGCGCCGGCGATGCGTGTCGGGACGGGCGGCCGGAGCGGCGTCTCGTTGGACTTCGGGGGCTGCGGAGAGGGCGGATCGGCGTCGGGATCGGGGGGGCGCGGGGGCTGCTCGGTGGACGAGGCCGGCGTAGCGACCTTGATGCCCTCCGAGGACTCGAAGAAGGCCCGCTCGTGGAGGTGCTGGCCGCCGAAATGCAGGGACAGGTAGCCGGTGGTGGCGCCGGCGGAACGGTGCAGCACCTTGCCGTCCGGACCGTCCGTGAGCGAGAGCCCGACGAACGAGAGCCTGACACTCAGGAGGTCGGCGGCGCGGAAGAGCGTGACCCGCGGGAGGCTTTCCCGCACCCGCCCGGGACCAATCGGGAAGAGGTCGATGCGTTCGAGGTTCAGGAATTCGCGCCCCACACGGCGAAACTCGGACACGGTGAAATTGCGACCAGCCATGGCGATCCCCCTGCGCATCCGAGCGGTCGCTCGGATGGTGGACGGTACCCCGCCATGTTCTGGACTGTCAATGGTCCGCATTGTGGCCGATGCATCGGCAACGGGACGGCGGTGCGACCATCGGGCCACGGTGGGAAGCTGATCCGGAGAAGCTCGTGCCGGCGTTGCGCCCGGTGGCCGACGTGGTGGAGGGTGGCAACATGACCGCTGGAGACGACAACGTCATCCCGTTCCCGAAGGGCGGGCGCGCCGGCCGGCCCAAGCGGGCCACGTCGCCGTCGTCGGCCGGGGAACTAGCGGACGACCTCACCGCGTGGGCCGGGGGACCGCGCGAGGCGCTCGGGATACTCCTGCAGCTCGGGACGGCGTTCAACGCGGAGCACCTCCCGACGCGCCGCTCGCCGGAGCTCCTCCCGCCCCGGGCGGAGCGGGCCACGTACACGGTGCGGATCGACCTGACCGGGGCCAGGCCGCCGATCTGGCGCCGTATCGAACTCGCCAGTGACCCGACGCTGGACCGGGTGCACGACGTCGTGCAGCGGGCCATGGGGTGGACCGACTCCCACCTGCACCACTTCCAGACCACACCGTTCAGCGACATGACGGTCCTGCCGTTTCTCACCCCGTTCGATGAGGAGGACGAGCCGGGCATCGAGGGCATCCAGGAGGCCGAGGTCCGGCTCGACCAGGTGCTCGGCGAGGTGGGGGACCGTCTGTTCTACGAGTACGACTTCGGCGACTCCTGGCACCACACCATCAAACTGGAGTCGATCTCCCCCCGGCCGAAGGGGGCTCCCGTGGCTCGGTGCGTGACGGGGCGGCGGTCGTGCCCGCCCGAGGACTGCGGGGGGATCGGCTCGTACAACGAACTGGTCGACGCGATTGAGGGCCGCGTGCAACTGTCCCCGGAGGACGCCGAGATGCTGATGGGGTTCCCCGATTCGTTCAACCCCGCCGAGTTCCACATCGACTCCGTGAACGAGAGCCTTGAGCACCTGCCACCGGACCTCGCGGTCGTCAATCCCGCCCTGGCCGGGCTGGTGCGCGCGCTGGGCGACCCGGAGCGAACGGAACTGGAGGGCCTCATCGAGGCCGCCGCGCTCGATGCGCCGCACTCGCTGGACCCGGACGTGATGGCGGGGATGGTGGCGCACTACCAGTTGCTGCTCCGGGAGGTGGGGCAGGAGGGCGTCGCGCTGACGTCGGCCGGGTGGCTGCCGCCAGCCGTGGTGTCGCGGCTCTGTGCGGGAATGGGTCTCGACGGGCGGCCGTACGGCAAGGGCAACCGGGAGAACCAGACCACCGAGGTCCACGGCCTGCGGACGAGCGCGGTGGAGCTTGGGCTCCTCCGGAAGTACCGCGGGCGGCTAATGCTGACGACGGCGGGGCGGCGACTCGTGGAGCGGCCGGTTGAGTTGTGGTGGCACATCGTCGGCCGGCTGCCGCTGGGGAACGGCCTGTTCGCGCAGCAGGCCGGGGCGCTACGCCTGCTCGACCTCGCCGTTCCGGGCGTGGCGATCATGGACACCGTGGCGACGGGCCTGCTCGCGGGGGCCGGGTGGGCCCTCACTGGGGCGCAGGGGCTCGACGAATGGGCCGCATACCGGGGCTCGGACGCGACCGCCCGGGTGCTGCGGGGGATGCGCTGCTGGGGGGACTGGTTGAGCCCGCCGACCGGGAACGGGAGGATCTTCGCCCGCATCGTGCTCCAGTCGACGTGGCAGCGGCAGCGGGGCGGCACGGCCTGAGCCGAGGGTGCGGGCGCCCGCGCCGCACAGAACCTGATCGTATCTTCATGGAACATCGGCGGATCGTTCAGGCCACCCCGGCAGACTGGGAAGCGAGACGTTCGATGGACCCTTGGAGGGCCTCCCGTGAGGAAACTGCTGCTTGGTGTCGTGTCGGCTGCTGCGCTGGTGCTGTCCGGCTGTGCCGCGTCGTCCGAGGGTGAGCAGGACGGCCTGCTCGCAGGGTTCGGGCTCGACGGGAAGAGCACCGTGGCCGTCATCGACACCCTGGACCGGACGCAGGACGACAAGGCCCAGGGTCTGACGGGCTCGGTCGGCTACGACACCCTCACGCTGTCCAGTGCCGACGGCGAGGTGGAGCTCCCGATCCCGGAGGACCAGTTCTACCTGTCCGTGGCCCCGTACATCCAGACCACGCACGAGTGCTACTACCACAACCTCGCCAACTGCCAGGGTGAGCTGGTCGGGCAGGACATCGACGTCACGATCACCGACGCCGCGGGCGGCGTCCTCGTGGACGAAACCGTCACCACGTACGAGAACGGATTTGCCGGGTTCTGGCTGCCGAAGGACATGGAGGGCACCATCGAGGTGTCGTACAACGGCCTCACCGCCGTCTCGCCGATCGGGACCGGAACCGATGACCCGACCTGTCTGACGACGCTCCAGCTCGGCTGATCCGGATCAAGGGGTCCAAGGTTGCGCGCCGCGGCGCTGATCTCGCTAGTGTGTCGCCATGACTAAGCATCCAGTGTTGGGCATTGACATCGGTGGCTCGGGGATCAAGGGCGCGCCGGTGGATCTGGTGACAGGTGAACTGACCGCTGAGCGGATGAAGATACCCACTCCGGCGGAGTCGACTCCAGCGCATGTTGCCGACGCGGTGGCCGAGATGGTCAAGGCATTTGCCGATCAGATCGGCGATGGACCGATCGGGGTGACGGTTCC
>JADGOQ010000126.1 GCA_017882885.1 Actinomycetales bacterium
GAAGCCCGCGTTCAGCACGTGCTCCGCCAGCATCGACTTCGGCCGCCCCGTGCACAGCAGCACCAGGTGGCCTGCCGCCCGTGCCGCGCGCACCGCCGCGACGTGCCCCTCCGGAACGGCACCCCGATCGGCGTAGGTGCCGTCGAAGTCGAGGAATACCGCCTTGCGAGGTGTCACGTTTCCATTGTCCCCCGGGTCGGCCGGGGCCGCCCCACGTCCGTCCGGAGGGAACCGCCGTGAAGGCACAGACCATCTCCGCGCTGGTCCGCAGCGGCTGGCTACTGCGCCTCTACGGGATCCGCGCACACACACGCGACTTCTACCACGTCGCGTACCTCGGCACGGGCCTGCGCACCGGCATCCTCGCCCGTCTCGCAGACCACCCCGCCGACGTCGCCACGCTGGGAGCCGCCCTCGACGTCGCCCCGGACATGCTCGACGGCCTCGCCGCCTGGCTCGACATGGGCGTGGACCTCCGCCTTCTCTCCCGCCGCGGCGGCCGCTACGACGTACGCTCCCGGCTGGTGCGTGACCTGCTGCGGCCGCAGAACGACCCGCTCGCGGCGTTCTACGAGGAGTTGGTGGTCCTCCACCACCCCCTCATCACCGAGACGCCGGAGCGCCTGGTGTCCGGGAAACGCTTCGCCCTCGGCGATACCGACTCCCGGCTCGTGGCGCGCACGTCCCGCCTCAGCGAGGCGTTCCTCGCCGAGGCGATAGGCGATGTGGTGCCGGCCCGTGGCCCGTTGCGGCTCTTCGAGGTCGGCTGCGGCTCCGGCGCGCACATCCGCACCGCCGCCACACTGAACCCCGACCTCACCGCCGTCGGGCTCGAACTGCAGGACGACGCCGCGGCCGCCGCCCGCGAGAACGTCGTGGCGTGGGGGCTCGGCGACCGGGTGTCGATCGAGACCGGCGATGTCCGCGACCGTGAAGGGGAGGCCGAGTTCGACGTCGTCACCCTCCACCAGAACATCTACTACTTCCCGGTGGAGACACGGGTGCGGCTGCTCGCGCATCTCGCCGGATTCCTCCGGCCCGGGGGGCAGCTCCTCGTGACGTCCATCTGCCGCGGCGGTGGGGTGACGACCGCCGGCCTCGACCTCTGGGGCGCCATGACCGAGGGAGCGGGTCGCCTGCCGGACCCGCGCGAACTCGCAGCGCAACTCACCGCCGCGGGCTACCGCGACGTTCGGTCGATCCGGCTCACATCGGACGGGATGTACTGGGCATTCGTCGGCACGAAGGGCTGACGCGCCGCATCGCTCGGGGTGCGGGTCAACGGTTGCTCCGAACCACGCGTCCACATCGCGATTGCGTGGGGCTCTGTCAAGGGCCATTGGGATGTGCCCACGGCATGGCCATCCTCGCCTGTCGGCGGTACATCAAGCCTGTGTTTGTGGATCGCGTGAAGCGGTTCTCGTTGGACGTCGACAAGGAGACGCTCTCTCAACCGCACAACATCCCCCGCCCACGCGGCCTGCGCGACTCCCCACGTCTCCCAGGAATGGCAACCGATACACTCCAGCAGTTGCCATCGCGGCTGTATCGCCAGACGGCGGAATGCTGCCCTCGGGCGCCGGGAATAGCCCCGAGGAGCGATACACAGCGATCGGGGTGTATCGCAAGGCGGTGTATCGCAAGGCGGTGTATCGCAAGGCGGTGTATCGCAAGGCGGTATCGCTAGGCGATGTATCTCAACCCGGTTCTTGTCGTAGAGTGACCGCTGCGCCGACGCGGGGCGCGCACAGATCTCACCGAGCGAGGGGCAACTGCCGACTCGCCTCCTCGGCCACTCGCCGCATCCGCTCCAGCATCACCGCCGACGGCGTCACAGACCCGTTGATGTAGGTGGACATGCGCGACGGCGAAGTCCCCACCGCGCGGGCGAAATCGCCCTGCGTCAAACACGTGCGCCACAGGTACTCCCGGATGCGCCAGCCCAGCCGCTCTGCCTCGGATGCCCGGGAATGGTCCAGCGCGAGGCGAAGGACCCGAGCGGCGCCGGCGTCCTCAGCCGATTCGAGGGCCTCCTCGAGATCCGCGGCGACCGGACCTTGGGGGTCTGCTTCCACCGCCCGCGTGATGCGCCGCCACTCGGCCAGACCGCCACGATCGATCGCGGCCAGGATTCCCTCCGGCCCCCAGCGCTCGACCGGATCGTCGGGGGACACCTCCAGATTGCGGAACCGCAGGGTCATCAGCCGAAGTCCCCTTCCTCCATCCGGAGTGCCAAGTGCCGGCACGCCTCGACCACGGCATCCCAGTCCTGCCATCGGGGTGCGAGTGCCTTGTAGTCGCGCAGGCGCGCCGTTACTCGCGCATCGCGCGGGCGGGGCTCCGCGAGTTGGCGGATGAGCTGGTCGGCGACCGGAGTCCCGTCCTGGGCGGGGTCGGTGTAGTACCTGTCGATCTCGACGAGCGCCTTCGCTGCCTCGCCGAAGCCGCACCGACTCGCGAGCGCGACGACGTCGAGGTAGTCACGCACCTGGTTCCTCTTGACGATCAGGAAGGCCTTGATCCGGAGGATCTCCGGGAGTGTGGGAACACGCACCGCGCGCCCGCTGGGGAGCGTGATCTCCTCCGCCTCCAACGGCACGGACCGGATGAGCTGGCGAACACCGGCCTCGATGTCGCCCAGCTCGCCGAGGATGATCTTCCCGGGTGTCACGCGGTTGGTCACCCAATCGCCTTCGCGCTCCAACGCGTCCAGCACCAGCTCGAAACGATCGCGCAGGTCAGCGACGACATGGTCGTGGTCGAAGGACGCACGATGGCCGGCGTGGAGGGCGGCCGCAGTGCCGCCGACGAGGACCGCGTCCGGCACTCGTTGCTGGAGCACCGCCGCGGACTCGAGTACGCGCAGGAGATCCGGGCCGAGTGTCGGTTCTCCCGCGCCGACCGCGCGCAAGGACCGCGCGGTCTTCTCCGGATCCTGGCCCATGACAGCGCACATTATCACAAGTGATAACCACTGCGCCAGGGCGACGCGGTGCGAGGAGCTCGGCGTTCCCGGATGTCGCCATCGTGAGCACCTCCACCGGCGTGAACCACCGCGTCATCTTGGCCAGCTGCTTGCCCTGACGGGTGGCGAGGCCGGCATCTAACAGGGCATCTAGCGTTGCTGGATCGTTGCTGGGAGCTTCGCGACAACCTGACCATCTACGACGCCGCCTACGTGGCTCTGGCTGAAGCGCTGCGGGCAACCCTGCTGACCGGCGATCGGCGACTGGCCAAGTCCACCGGCCCGCGATGCGCCATCGAGGTTCTCCGAACCGAGCGCTGACGCCACGGGCGGACGTGACGGGGGCGGCGGGATCACCCGCCGCCCCCGTCACGCGACCGTCAGTCGATGTTCATGGCCTGTTCCATCTTCGCCAGCACCTGTCGATGCCGAAGCTGGCCGCCTTCATCCGCGGGGGGAACTGCAGGAACGTGGCGAGGAACTCCCGGACGATGAACTGCGCGGCGTAGGTGAGGTAGGCGCGGTCGATCATCCAGTCCCAATAGGTGTTCGACGTGATGTCCGCGCGCTCGAAGGGATCCGTGCGCAGGTTGAACACCTTGGGGATCCGCAGGAAGACGAACGGTTCGAACCAGATCCCGAGTTGACCCTGCACCCGCTGCTCGGCGAACACGATCTTCCAGTTGTCGTACCGGAGGGCGACCAGGTCGCCGTCGTCGGAGAAGTAGATGATGGCCTGGCGTGGGCCCTTCTCCGCCTCGCCGGTGAGGTAGGGCAGGAAGTTGTAGCCGTCGAGGTGCACCCGGAACTGCTTGTCACCCGCCTGGTGGCCCTGCTTCAACTGTTCCCCGATGTCAGGCTCCCCGGCGGCCGCGAGGAAGGTCGGGAGCCAGTCGGTGTGGCTGATGATCTCGTTGGAGACCGAGCCCGCCGGGATCCTGCCGGGCCAGCGGACAACCTCCGGCACCCGGAAGGCGCCCTCCCAGTTCGAGTTCTTCTCGTTCCGGAAGGGGGTCATGGCCCCGTCGGGCGAGGTGTTCATGTGTGGCCCGTTGTCCGTGGAGTAGACCACGATCGTGTCCTCGGCGATGCCGAGCTCGTCGAGCAGGTCCAGCATCTGCCCGACCTGTTTGTCGTGCTCGATCATGGCGTCGTGGTAGAAGGACTGCCACCGCCCCGCCTGGCCGAGGATCTCGTCCGGCACGTGGATGCGGAAGTGCATCCACGTGGTGTTCAGCCACGCGAAGAAGGGCTTGTCGTCGGAGTGCGCTCGCTTGATGAAGTCCTGTGCGGCCGCCACGAACTCCGTGTCGCACGTCTTCATGCGCTTCTTGGTGAGCGGTCCCGTGTCCTCGATTCGTTGCCGGCTTTGCCCGGGACCCCACCGTGGGTCCTCCGCGGGGTCGTTCTCCTCCGTGGCCCACGTGTGCAGCACGCCACGCGGCCCGAACACCCGCCGGAAGTTCGGGAAGTCCTCCTCCGGCGGGTAGTCGACGTTTTCCGGTTCCTCCTCCGCGTTCAGGTGGTAGAGGCTCCCGAAGAACTCGTCGAAGCCGTGCGCCGTTGGCAGGTGCTCGTTCTTGTCCCCAAGGTGGTTCTTGCCGAACTGACCCGTGGTGTACCCCAGCGGCTTCAGCAGTTCGGCGATGGTGGCGTCCTCAGCCTGCAGACCGAGATCGGCGCCCGGCATGCCCACCTTCGTTCGGCCAGTGCGGTACGGGTTCTGCCCCGTGATGAACGCGCTACGGCCGGCGGTGCAGCTCTGCTGGCCGTCGGAGTCGGTGAATCGCATGCCTTCGTCGGCGATGCGGTCGATGTTGGGGGTCCGGTACCCCATCAGCCCGTCGCTGTAGCAACTCAGGTTGGTGATCCCGATGTCGTCTCCCCAGATGACGAGGATGTTGGGTTTGTCCTGTGGCATGAGTGGCGCTCCTCCCGTGAAAAAGTCGCAGGTGAGGCGAGTTCAGGGCGCCGTACTGAACGCGCGAATGCGAATCGAAGGCAGAATGCGGCGACGGCCGTAGGATGACCGCGGAACGAGGAGGTGGGGTGATGACCAGCCGATCCCTGCCCTCGTGGCGGTCGGGGCCCGCGCGCGAGGCGATCACGGACTTCCTCGCCGCGAGCGAGCAGATCCCGCCCGCACGGCGCGTCGCGGTCTTCGGCAACGACGGCACCCTCTGGTGCGAGAAGCCCCTGTACGCCCAGGAGGCGTTCTTCCTGCAGACCCTTGAGGAACGGGCGGCCGACGTTCCCGCTCTGCACGCACGTCCGGAGTACGCCGCACTCCTGGACCGCGACGCCGCAGCGATCGCCGCGTTCGGGCTGCCCGGGATCGCGCTGGCCCTCGCCGACCTGTTCGACGGCCTGGACCCGGCCGAGTTCGCGGAACGAGCCCGCCGCTTCATGGTCACGACGGCGCACCCCACGCTCAAAACGGCGGGCAACTCGGCCGGTGATCGCGAGATGCTCGAGTGGACGACCGGCGCGCCCGGCCCGACGTTGGCGCTGGTCGTCGACCACGACGACGCCGAGCGCGAGTTCGCCTACGCAAGCGTGGCCGCGACCTTCGAGGCCACGGAAGGCATCGCCGACGTCGCCCGGCGGTCCGGGTGGACGATCGCCAGCATGCGTCGCGACTGGGCTATGGTGTTCCCGGAGTAACCCTCCCGCCGGCGTCGGCCCGGTCCAGCACGGCCATCACCTCGCGGGCCTCGCGCCCGCGCCGCAGCAGTCCCCCCATGAGCTTCATGGGGAAGTCGACATGGTGGAAGAAGTCCTTGAACCCCGGGCAGAGGTAGTTCAGGCCGCCCTCACCGTCGGGCGTCTCGACGAAGCGGTTCTTCGGACACTCGCCGTGGCAGGCGAACCGCACGTCGTACTCCCGGGTGTACCGCGGCAGGGTGTCCCGCTTGTCCAGGCCGAACGGGACCTGCTGCGGGGCCGAGACGAGTTCCAGCATGTGCCGCTCCCGGATGTTGCCGAGGAGGTAGTCGGGTTCGACGAAGTGGTCGCACGAGAAGAGGTCGCCGTTGTGCTCGAGCGCGAGCCCGGTGCCGCAGGTCTCGTTGAACACGCACATCCCCGAACTGCCCATGTGCAGCCAGTTCCGCAGGGTGGCCTCGAAGGTCTGCACGAACACGGTGCCCACGTCGTGGCGCACCCACTCGTCGAAGACCGTGCGGAGGAACCGGCCGAACTGGTCGGGCAACACGGAGCGCTCGGAGACAGTGGTCCCCTCCTGGTAGATCGTCAACCCGTCCGAGTTGATTCGTTCGACCACCGGGATGAACTGCAAGCAGCGCGCGGGGGCCGTCGATACTGATCCCGATCAGGAAGTTGTGCTCTGCGAGGAACTCACCCCACTCGTCGGTGAGGAGGGTGCCATTCGTCTGCATGGTGTGCAGGAAGGTCATCCCCGGCCGGCGGTACTTCTCGACCAGCGTCATCGCGCGGCGGTAGAAGTCGAGGCCCATCAACGTCGGCTCGCCACCCTGCCAGGCGATGTTGACGGAGTCACCCTCGTGCTACTCGATGAGTTGACGGAGGTACTGCTCGAGGAGAACGTCATCCATCCGGAAGGTGCTGCCGGGATAGAAGACCTCCTTGTCGAGGAAGAAGCAATAGGCGCAGTCCAGGTTGCAGATCGCGCCGGTGGGCTTGGCGAGCAGGTGGAAGGCGGGCGGCGCGTTCGGGGGACGCGGCGGAAGCGCCGGTCCCCGCCCGCCCCAGTGGGGCGATCCGACGGCGTGGGGCCGGCGGACGGCGTCCGGCCGGCGGGCGGCTTCCCCGACGTCGTCGGTCATGGCTGCGTGCTCTCGAGGGACATGTTCTCCGAGGCAGGGTTGAGGAGGATGAGCACGCTGATCAGGAACACCCAGACCGGGAAGATCAGCGTGACCCACAGGCTGAAGCTGATCATGACGAGCAGGGCCAGGGCGAGTGCCCAGGTCACGGCCACCGTCCACCGTTTCATGAGGCCGGTACGCAGCCAGATGGTACCGAGCGAAATCATGAACACTCCGGCCATCCGGAGGGCGTAGACGTTGCTGATCTGGAGCATCGCCCGAACACGGTGACATCCGCGGTCGGGGCTTCGGTGCCGCCATACACGAGGAGGCCGCCGGCGACCGCGGACGAAATGAACACCATGGCGAGGAACAGCAGCCCGCTGCCGAATAACACGGTGGAGAAGAACCGGTCCTCGAACTCGCCAAGCCTGTCGCGCACCACACCGATGAACCAGAGGAAGGCGATCCCGGCGAACGGCATGAGCACAAGTGCGATCCTGACCTGGCTGGCGCCCCGCTCGAACCACTGGGTTCCCACGAAGGGGTCGTCGCCCAGTCCCGTCCGCATCAGGACGAGGCTCGCTGCGAAGAGCACGGCGAACAGGATCCCCGCCACCGCCGCGGCGCGCGGTGCGGTCAGGCGCCGGAGGGTGGTGCCGCCCGCATCGTCCTCCATGATCAGTAACCTGCCGTGCACACAGCCGGCGGAAGGCCGGCTCCACGGTCACATCGTCCCAGATGCGGGACCAGCCACGGGCGATCTCGCGGCAGTGTGAGACCGGAACTTCGTCACGGACATGCTGGGATGGGACGACGACAACAGCCATTTCGGCGCGTTCGGCTGCTTCTGCGACGCCCACACCCGCGGCGTCGTCGTGTTCGACGAGGTCGCGTGGGCGGACGGCTGACGGCCCGCTCACGGCGGCCGCCGAGGACGCAGATTGGTTCATCATCGCCCGCGACGGCGACCGAAGCCGCCTGGACCAGCACAGCCTCGGACGGCACGCTCGATTCATCATCGACCACGCCCCCTGCACCGTAGAGCTCATCTGGCCCGAGAGCATCCCCGGGCTTGGCACGATCCCGCCTCCACCGCGTCACGACTGAGGGAGCGGACTTGGGGCTTGGTTGGCCCGGCCGTGTCGACATGGGAACGAGGGCTCCCTTGACCTACCGGACGAGGCGCCGCAAAGCCCAGGCTGCGCCCCAGATGCCGATCGCGGCGGTGACAATGAGAACGCCGAAGTCCACGAGGAGGGATGTCGGCGTGCCCACCATGAGTCCCCGCAGCGCATCCACCTGGTAACTGAGCGGATTGACCCGGCTGATCACCATCAGCCAGGGGGGCATCACGTCGATCGGGTACAGCGCGTTGGACGCGAAGAACAGCGGCATGGTGATCGCCTGACCGATGCCCATCAGCCGGTCGCGCACCCTGACGATCCCGGCGATGATCATGGAAAGGCAGGAGAAGAAAGCCGCACCGAGGACGGTGACAGCCGCGACACCGAGAAGGTTGAGCGGGTTAAGGTTGATCGTCACGCCCATCAGCAGGGCGATGATGATGATCACAACGACCTGCGAGATGGCCCGCACCCCGGCCGCGAAGGCCTTGCCCGCGATCAGAGCGGCGCGCGGGGTGGGCGTCACCATCAACTTGCTGAGGATCCCGGCGTCCCGGTCCCAGATGATCTGGATGCCGTAGAAGATCGAAATGAACAGGGCCGACTGCGCTGCGATGCCCGGAGCCAGGAAGGCCAGATATGGCACGCGTCCGGTCGGAATCGCCCGGAGCTGGCTGAAGGTCTGCCCGAAGATCAGCATCCACAGGGCAGGCTGAACGGCCCGGGTGGCCAGCTCGATCGGGTCGTGGCTCAGCTTCTGCACCTCGACCAGGCAGAACGTCCAGACGCGTCCGGCCAATGCCCCGACCCGGTGCCATCCGCGAGGCGCCTGCAGCAGCGGACGGAAGACCGTATCAGCGGCCGGTGCGAGACTGTCGGACATTGCGCAGCCCCCCTTGTTCGGTGGTGTTGCCAGAGAGTTCGGCTCCGGCGAAATGGCGGAAGACGTCCTCGAGCGAAGCGCCGGGGCCCAGCTGGGCCCTCAGGTCGTCCGGAGCGCCGGTGGCCTGTAGCCGTCCCTTGTACATGAGGCCCACCCGGTTGCAGAGCGCGTCGGCCTCCTCCATGTAGTGGGTGGTGAGCAGTACCGTCATCCCAAGCCGGTCGCGCATCGAGGTGACATGGTCCCAGACCGAGTCCCGGGCCATGGGATCCAGCCCCAGCGTCGGTTCGTCAAGGATCAGTAGCGAGGGGTAGTTGACCAGCGCCTGTGCGAGTTCCAGCCGCCGCACCATGCCGCCCGAATAGGTGGACACGACCCGCTCGGCGACATCAGTCAGCCCCATGGTCACCAGTGCTTCCTCGACCCGCTCTTTCCGCTGTCGTCGGGGCACGTCGTAGAGGCGGGCGAACCACATCACGTTCTGGCGACCAGTCAGGGCGCCATCGACGGAAAGCTGCTGCGGGACGTAGCCGAGGTTGCAGCGAACGTCCATCGGCTGGCGCATCACGTCCATTCCGAACACGCGCACCTGGCCCTGCTGCACCGGCACGAGCGTATTGAGCACGCGAATCGTGGTGGTCTTGCCCGCGCCGTTGGGGCCGAGCAAACCGAACATCTCGCCGCGCTCGATCCGCAGGTTGAGGTCATCGACGGCGACCACGTCACCGAAGCGATGGGTCAAGTGCTCGCACTGGACCGCGGGATGAACCGACTGATCAGTCGACATGGTCCACCTCACTCAGTGGGATCGACACCCCCACCAGAAGGCACGATACCCCGCCCTGGCTGCGATCGTCAGGCTGCGGGAACGCTCTGCACCGCTCCGTTGCAGGCCGTCCCCGCGAAAGGCCGGAGAACTCACGCGCCGCCCCGCGGCCACGCGACGCTCAGCCTCGAGGACGTCAGTTCGTCACCACGGGACTGTCTGATACCACCCGTCAATGAGTCGCGCCGCAATCGGCTGGGTGAGGACCGCGGCCAGCCACGCCCACCCCCCGGTGAGCCGACCCTGCCGGGCCAGCGCCGGCTGGCGCTGCCACAGCGGCACCGGTTCCAGTACCAGGAACGCCGCGCACCCCAGCGGGAGGAAACCCAGCCAGAACCACGCCCACTTCGTCGCCAACCGGGGTTGCGGCCCGGCGATCACCACAACCATGATCAGCAGGTTCACGATCCCGATCGGGCACCACTGCACTCCCGTTGGGCAGAAGTAGTACTCCGCCCGCCGCTCCAGCTGCACGGGCGCTTGGGAGTCCTCCACCGCCTCCACGATGAGTGCGTCCTCGTCGACCTCGGCGCCGGTGAGGGTGCTGACCTCGTAGGAGGCGTACCCGTTCCGTCCGGGAACCTCCCACTCCACCCGCTGGAGGATCTGCCCTTCGAAGCCCGACTCGGGCACAGGGCCCAGTACCACCCGGGCCTGCCTCTTGAGCAGATCCTGCTGTCCGCGTCGCGGCCGCCCTCGGGCGCTTCGCTGGTGGCCTTGCAGCCGGTCAGGGAATGGTCGACCGGTGCCGGTTGAGTAGCCCAGCCCTGAACGTCCTCATCTCACAACTCCTACAGCCCCCGATAATCCGCTGCCGGGGATTGCTGCGGCGCGGCAGCAGGGGACAGGGGTGCGGTGTCTGGGCGCCGGGCGCTACCGGCTGCCCCGTCGAACGACCGCCTTGATCCTCGACATGCGTCCCCACCAGCTGGTGGTCAACGCCAACGCCCAGGAGATCCTGACCGCTGACGCGGTTTGAAGCCCGTGTCGTGCTGGCCGAGGTGGCCCTGGAGGCGCAGCGGTCCAAGGTGGTCCTGGAGCGGGCGCGTACCGAGGTCGCCGCCACACGGGCGCTGGCCGACGCTGCCTGGATCATGGCCGACAACCCCGGCCTGCTCCAGCTTCGAATGGTCCAGTCGGGCCACCTCCGGCGCGACAGTCGTGATCAACACCGGGACCACGCCACCGCCGACGCAGTAGAGCCGCTCGGCGGCGCGCTTTGGATGAACGACTATTTCGACTGGGGACTCGAGGAGGCGACGTTAGGTGTTCTCGCCTTCACGGCTGCTAGGCATATGTCTATGTCTGTTGCTGGAAACGGCCGGTCGAAAGGGAGGCCTGCGAGAGGAGTGGCTTCAGGCCAGAGACGATTACGAGGTGGCCGAGGCGTCGGGCATTGGTCACCTCTTCGCGGCCCTTGGCTGGGCCTGCTTGTGGGGCACAATCCCCGTCTGGGGTTGGCTTGCCCTGGCCGGCGTGAGTGCGGTGGAGTCCAGGCTCCCGGGTTCGTACTCTGAGGCAATCGGCGCGATCTTGCTGGCCTGGATTACGGCGCTGGTCGTTGCACCGATTTGGCTCTCGATTCGTCATCTGCTGTCGAACCGCGACCTTGGCGAGGTCGGAGGCGCGCGGGAGGACGGGGCCAAGATGGGTTGACGACCTTGGAATTCTTGGCTTGGTCACATTAGTCCTCGCATATGCAGCGGGTAATCGGGCATTGTGACTCTCCGGGCGCGTCCAGCCCGGGCCTGGGAGGGTGGTTCCTCAAAGTACGCGTTGGGCGAGGGTCTCTTCGCGGTCCCGGTCAGGTGCCACCTCGGCCAGTTGCTCCAAGTTCAGCCCGAAGATACGCCGAGTGGCCGTCCCACCAACAGCGACGGCGATGGGCAACGCAATGACGTAGTGGGAGAACGACGGGCGGCCCATCACGCTGATGGCCGCGAGGATCGCCCACAGCGTGACGACAGTGGCGACCTGGAAGGCGAACGTTGCCGCAAGCCCGGCGCCGCCCCGACCCATCATTCGCCCGTGGTCGGTGCCGACCATCCTGAACTCTTTGCGCCGGTGAGCGCTTCCTTCGTCTGACGGCCCTCCATGACCTGCAGAACCAGCGACGCCACGATCGCCAGGACCCCGAAGTGTTCCCACCCCCGTCCAGAACAGTCCTCGGGTGGTCACGCGCGGCGGGAGTGGCATGTCCGTCCTCCTTGGTTCGGGACCCATGGGGGACCCGGGGCCAGGGTTCCCCGACGTCGAAACCGCGGCCGCGGGCCCACGCCAAGTACGCCTCCTTTTCCATCGTCGCACGCAGGAACTCCGTTGCGACTCCGATCTCGTCCGTCATCGCCGCCACCTCACGTCGCCGACCGGCGGGTCATCGGGAGGCGGCGCGGGCTGGCGAGCCAGCCGACCGACGTCGCCAACAGCGGGATCCCGACGGCGATCCCCGCCAAGGCGGGCCATGGGATCGCGAGCACCCAGTCGAGGTTGGGGTCCCAGCGGTAGCGCTGCACGGTGACGAGCACCCACCCGAGTGCGACACCGCCGGCGATGCCGAGCGCGGTGCCGAGGTGGGCACGCGCGTGGTGGGGGCGATGAGACCGCGGAGTTCGGTGCTCAGGTCCAGGTCCGCGGCGACGGCGGGGGGCAGCACGATGTCGTACTGGACCCCGGGCAGGTCCACCGCCTCCTGGCACGCAGTCCTGATGGCGTGTTCGAGCTGGTCGCGGCGCATCAACTCACCTGGGCCAGGGCGTCGGCGTGAGCCACCAGGCGCCCAATGTGCGCTCCGGCGACCGGGACCGCTTCCTGGCAACCGCCGCCGGGGCGGGTCTCGAGGGGGCCGCGGTGGCCGCCGCCACGGCCGTGAGCCCGGCCGGACCTGAACCCACCCGACGGCCACACGCGGTGGTCGACGTGTACGCCAGCTTCATCGCAGAGGATCCCCACGTCCAGGCTGCGTAGTACATCGTCGTACGGTACGAGTACGCTTGAGACATGGGTGAGGAACTCATCTGGGACGAGGGCTCGGCCGCGTACATCCGGTCGAGAGCGGCCCGCTACCCGGGCGGTCTCGCGATCGAACCCCAGTGGACACAGCAGGTGATGGACGACCTTGACTTGGTCGCGTTCGAGCCGGATCCCAAGTCGCAGATGGGTGCCTCGCGGTTCATCGGGCATTCGGAGTCGGCGGGGCGCGTCTTGGTGGTCATCGCGATTCGGGACGCCGGTGGTGACTTGCATGGCATCAACGCATGACCAGCCTCCGGGGCTGACCTGCGGTTCTACCTGGAAGGAGTGCCTTATGGCGAAGACGATTGACCCTGGGCTGGTCGCCAAGCTGCGCGAGGAGTCGGAGCGTACGAAGGACCTGCCGTTCCCTGAGGGCGTTCGGCCGATGCGGCCGATGCGGAAGCGTTGGTGTACTCCGTGCGGCTCAGCGCTGAGGAACAGGCTCGGGTGCAGCACTTGGCGGACGCCAAGCATCTTCCGGCGTCGACGCTCGTGAGGTCGTGGATCCTTGAGCGACTGGACCAGGAGAGGACCGCGTAGCCAGCTTTTTCCGGATTGTGGAGCCTCGACTCGCCCTACCAGCGTGCGGGGCATCCCCGCGGACGTTCCTGACGGCGACGATCGTCCCAAGGCCCCAACTGCGCCGTGACACTCCGCTTGGCTGACGGCTCCGGCCTCCCTCGAAAGGGGAGAGTGGTGTTCGGCCCGCCGTACCACGGTGAGACGCGCATTGGCCTCAATCCACGGATGCTGGAGTGGTTCTGCCGTGGGCTGCCGACCGTTCGCCCCGGCACGATCCCGGGACAGCGGGAGGTTCTCGTCGGGACGCTGCACGTGGAGGAGTGCTCACCGGACGACGAAGACGGGGCGGGGACTGGTGCGGAGGCGGTGCCCGCAGCGGGATTCATTGACACGAGAGGTCAGCCTTCTGTAGGGGAGGGGGTTGATCTGCGGCAGGCGCTCCGGAGAACTCAGCCGCCGAAGCTGTCGACGTGGATGTGCGGGCTAGGCGGCATCGAAAAGCGTGTCGGTGCCCCACGCGATGCGCACGCCATGCTTCCGGGCGAGCTCGAAGGCGCGGTCGGTTCTCGGCGGCGTCGACAGCGGCGCGCAGTTCGGGCTCGGTGTACTGGGTGACGTCGATCGGGTCGTACAGCGACGCGACCCCACCGCCGGCCGACGGCGTTATCAAGGTGATCGTGGCGCCGTCGACGCGCGCAACACTGTGCCCGGCCGAAGGCGCTGTCCGGCCGTCGGCTCGCGCCCGGGCCCGCGCCCGCCGCTACTGTTCATATGTTCAATCGATTGCGCGACAAGGGAGTTCGGCATGACCAACGTCCTCATGATCATCAACGGGTCCGCCTACGGCCTGGACTCCACGTACAACGCCGTCCGCCTCGCGGCGTCGCTCTCCAAGCGCGACGGCGTCACCACCACCGTATTCCTCATGGGCGACGGCGTCACCGCCGCCATGGCCGGCCAGAAGACCCCGGACGGGTACTACAAGCTGGACCGCATGCTCACCACCGTGGTCCGGAACGGTGGGGCGATCCTGTGCTGCGGCACGTGCATGGACGCCCGCGGTGTCCAGGAGACGATGCTGATGGAGGGTGCGCGCCGCTCCACCATGGAAGCGCTGGCTGACCACACGCTCGCGGCGGACAAGGTGCTGGTCTTCTGACCCCCGCCCGGGGGAGGATGGCCCACATGACCGGCTCCCGCTCGGACGACCGCCCCATCTACCTCGATCACAACGCCACCACCCCGGTCGACCCCCGGGTGTTCAAGGCCATGGCGCCGTACCTCACGAGCGAGTGGGGCAACCCCTCCAGCAACCACGCCTACGGCCTCAGGGCGCGGGCCGCGCTGGACGACGCCCGTGTTCGCGTCGCCGCCCTCATCGGCGCCCGCCCGTCCGAGATCGTGTTCACCGGCAGCGGTTCCGAGGCCGATGCCCTCGCCATCCGTGGCGCCGTGCTGGCCGCCCGCGCGGCCGGGGCGGCACGCACCGCCGGAGCCGCGCGACAGCACGTCATCACCCAGGCGACCGAGCACCCGGCCGTCCTCGCCGCGTGCCGTGAGCTGGAGGCGCTGCACGGCGTCGTCGTCACCGTGCTGCCCGTCGACGGCGCCGGCCGGGTGGATCCGGACGCGGTGGCGGCCTCCATCACGCCCGAGACGGTGCTGGTCACGATCATGCATGCCAACAACGAGACCGGGACAATCCAGCCGATCCGCGAGATCTCGGCCATCACCCGCGCCCATGCGGTGCTGCTGCACACCGACGCCGCCCAATCCGTCGGCAAGGTGACCGTGGACGTGCACGACCTTGGGGTGGACCTGCTCACCGTCGTCGGGCACAAGATGTGCGCCCCCAAGGGTGTGGCCGCACTGTTCGTGCGCGACGGCGTCGCCCTCCACCCGCTCATCGGCGGCGGAGGGCAGGAACACGGGCTGCGCGCCGGAACGGAGAACGTCGCGTACGCCGTCGGGCTCGGCCGCGCTGCGGACCTCGCAGCCCACGCCCTGGCCGACGGCGAGACCGCCCGCCTCACCGCCCTGCGCGACCACCTCGAGGAGCGGCTGCACGAGCTGCTCCCCGGCCGGGTCCACCTCAACGGCCACCGCACCGAGCGGCTCCCCAACACGCTGAACGTGCGGATCGACGGCGCCCCCGCCCTGGCCCTGCTCGCCGGGGTGGCCTCGGTCGCCGCGTCCGCCGGCTCCGCCTGCCACTCCGGGGAGGACCGGCCGTCACCGGTCCTGACCGCGATGGGAATCCCCGAGCGGGAGGCCCTGACCGCCCTGCGCCTGAGCGTTGGCCGGTGGACCACCACCGCGGAGGTTGAGCAGGCCGCGGAGGACATCGCCCGCGCCGCCCGCTTCCCGTTGCCGCCCCCACGAGGCGGGGGTAACGTCGGCTAGACTTGAATCCCCGATACCAGCGGCGGAGGCGAAGGGAAGAGCGCCATGAGAGCAGCTCGTTTCTACGACCGGGGCGACATCCGGATCGACGACATCCCCGCGCCGGAGGTGAAGCACGGGGAGGTCGGCATCGACATCGCCTGGTGCGGCATCTGCGGCTCCGACCTCCACGAGTACCTCGAGGGCCCGATCTTCATCCCGCCGCCGGGCAAGCCCCATCCACTGTCGGGCGAGTCTGCGCCGATCACGCTGGGTCACGAGTTCTCCGGCGTCGTCTACGCGGTCGGCGAGGGCGTGGACGACATCGAGGTGGGCCAGCACGTCGTCGTCGAGCCGTACATCATCCGCGACGACGTCGACACCGGCCCTGAAAGCAACGACTACCACCTCTCCCCGGAGATGGGGTTCATCGGGCTGTCCGGGGGTGGCGGCGGCCTTGGCGAGAAGGTCTCCGTGAAACGGCGTTGGGTCCACCCAATCAGCGACAACGTCCCTCTCGACGAGGCGGCCCTCCTCGAGCCACTGTCCGTGGCGTACCACTGCGTGGAGCGCTCCGGCGCGAAGGCGGGGGACTTCGTGCTGGTCGGCGGGGCGGGCCCGATCGGCCTGCTGACCGCGGCCGTCCTGAAGGCCCAGGGCGCCACGGTGGCGATCTCCGAGCTGTCCCCGTTGCGGCGCCAGAAGGCAGTCGACAGCGGCGTCGCCGATTTCACCTTCGACCCGCGAGACGTCGACGTCGCAGCGGAGGTCCACAAGTTGACGGACGGGAGGGGGGCGGACGTGGCCATCGAGGCCACCAGCGCCCAACCGGTGTTCGACACACTCCTCAATGCACTCCGACCCAAGGGCGTGCTCCAGGTGGTGGCCATCTGGAGCAAACCCGCATCGGTCGACCTGTTCCAAGTGGTGATGAAGGAGATCGACATCCGTGGCACGATCGCGTACGTCAACACCCACCCGCGCACGATCGAACTGGTGGAGTCCGGGAAGATCAACCTCAAGCCGTTCATCACCGGGAGGATCGGCCTGGACGATCTCATCGACAAGGGCTTCGACACCCTGATCCACCACAACGAGACGGCGGTGAAGATCGTCGTGTCGCCGTCGGGCCGCGGCCTCTGAGGCACGCGTTCGGGCATGGCGCGTCCGAACGGCTGGCGACGAGCCCACGGAGCCCTGGCGCCCGACTTGGTCCGAATGCTCCCGGGAGCCTGCGTAGCGGATTCCGCTACTGGATCTCCCGGGAGGTTCCGGCCCACGTCAGCGGACTCCCGGCCGACTCGCCTCCTCGGCCAAGCGGCGCGTCCGCACCAGCATCCAGCCCAGCCGCTCTGCCTCGGATGCCCGGGCACGGTCCAGCGCGAGACGAAGGACCCGAGCGGCGCCGGCGTCCTCAGCCGATTCGAGGGCCTCCTCGAGATCCGCGGCGACCGGACCGTGGGGATCCGCGCCCACCGCCGCCTGATGCGCCGCCACTCGGCCAGACAGCCACGATCGATCGCGGCCAGGATTCCCTCCGGCCCCCGGCACGCCTCGACCACGGCATCCCAGTCCTGCCACCTGGGCGCGCGCCCCTTGTAGTCGCGCACGCCTTCGTTGCCCAGGCGAAGCGACGCGAGCTCGATCACCTTCTGCTGTTCCAGCCCGGAACCGACCGGGGCGTGCCCGACTGACGTCGTCGACGACGGCGTCCCTCCCTGCGACAATGGCGCCATGGTGAGACGACGGAAGCAAGCTTCGGGAGGGCAGCAGTTGCGCGTGGTCGGCGGTGTCGAGGCCACACCGGAGCGGGATCCGGTGCCCGACGTGCCGCCCGCGCCCGCCGAGGAGTTCCCGGAACCGGATGAGGTTCTCGGACCGCTGTTCGAGGCGTTTGCCGTCGGCATCGCGCGGGCGCGCTGGCCACTCGAAGCCGAGCTGCACGCGAGCGAGGTGCTCGCCGATCTGGAGACGGCGCTCGAGGATGCCGGGCTGGAACTGGCGGACGACGCGGTGGAAGCGGGCGACCCACTGGACCCATTCGACCTGCTGTTCGCCCAGATCGTCCACTACGCCCAGTCACAGCGCTCCCCGGCGGCGCTCGCCGTGTTGCGTACGCTCGCGGTCTACGCGGACGATGAGTTTCGGGGCGAGATCGTGTCCGCGGCGGACCAGCTCGCGGCGTCCGGCGTCAAGGACCCGGTCTGGGCGAGCACCATCGGGAGGCCCGCCGTCGAGCGGTGCTGGCGTTACGGCGACATCTTCGGGAGCCAGGAGTCCTACCACCTGGTCTTCGCCTATGGCCGACGACGGCACGCACTCGCCGTGCTCGTGGACCACGAGCTCGGCGGCGGCGTGAAGGACACCTGGGTGACGGACGACCCGGACCAGCTGTGGAGGTCGGTGCGACGGGACGCGGAGAACAACCCGGCCGGCCTGCTCGAGGAGCTTCCCTGGAGTGTGGCCCGCGAATCGCTGCTCGAGGCCGTCGGGCACGAGCCGTGCCCCGTGGACCTCGACCAGGTGGAGGACGTCGCCCATCACGCTCACTTCCTCGCGGCCCGACTCAGCCTGCCGGCTGACGGCGGCGAGGGCGAGCCGCAGCCGCCGACGAGTCGTCGGTCGAAGCGCCCGCGCGAGGTCCTGCAGCTCAAGGTGACCCTGAGTGGCTCGAAGCCTCCCATCTGGCGCCGCCTCGAGGTGCCCGCCGACATCACGCTCGACCGGCTCCACGACGTACTCCAGGTCGCCTTCGGGTGGAGCGGCGGGCATCTTCACGCCTTCGAGACGGCGGATCGCACGTACGGCACCCCCGAGCCGGAGTTGAGGCATGCGTCCGAGCGTGGCGTCCGGCTGACGCGGGTTGCGCCGGTCGGAGAGAAGCTCCGATACATCTACGACTTCGGAGACAACTGGCAGCACGTGATCCTCGTGGAGAAGACCGTTCCCTCGCGGGAGGGCGTGACGTACCCGCGCTGCACGGGCGGGCGCCGCACCGCACCACCCGACGACTGCGGCGGCATCTGGGGCTACCAGGACCTCCTCGACGTGCTGGCCGACCCCACGCACGACGAGTACGAGTCGTCGGTGGAATGGCTCGCCAGCATGTGGGGGATGCAGCCGGGGGACCTCGCCACCTTCGACCCCTCGTACTTCAAGGCCCAGGACGTGACCGACTCCCTCGCGCATCTTGCCCGTTGACCACGCTGCCGGCCGTGGCGGTGACCTCATCCCCCGGGAGTTCACGCCTGCCAGAGAGAGGTAATGGGGAGGACATGGAGCCACCCGCCGAGGTGCGCGACTTGCGTCCCGCCGTGGAGCACAACGCCGGTGATGACCCTGTCAGAGAACCTCTCCCGGAAGCGCTCCAATTGTCGCCACGCCTTCTCGGTGACGCCTTCGGCACTCTTCACCTCGACCGCAATCAGGCGACCATCCGCCAGTTCGATCACGATTTCCACTTCCAGTCCGTCGTGATCCCGGAAGTGGAACAGCTCCCAGCTCTCCGCACTCCACGTCCGTTGCCGGGCCAGTTCGAGGGCGCAGAACTGCTCGACGAGGGCGCCGTAGTACTCGCGGCCGCCCAGGGTCTGCGCCTTCGCGCTCGTGAAGCCCGCCAGGTGTGAGCCCAGACCTGCGTCCGACAGACCGACCTTCGGGCGTCGCGCGATCCGACCCCTGGATGATCTCCCCCACGACGGAATGAGTGACAGCAACCGCATCGTGCTCGCGAGCCGCACGTAGGCATCGACGCTGTTCTCCGAGACGCCCATGCCCCGCGCCAGCCGGGCCTTCACCAGCTCCGACTGCCCGCCGGCCGCGACCAGGGACAGCAGGGTACGCATGTGGTCGGCATAGCCGCCGGATTGGAGTTCACGGGCGTCGTGGTCTGCGAGGCGGTCGACGTAGGACGAGAACCAACGAGCAGCGCGTGCAGGTGATCGCTGAATGGCCTCGGGGTATCCTCCCGCCACGACGGCGTGGGGATCCAAGGCATCGAATCGCCGACCCTCCACGCCGCCGACGACCCATGTCACGAAGTCCTCGGGAACTTCGCGGCGCGCCAGCTCTCCTTGGCTCAAGGTCATCAACTCGATGGTCTCCGCCCTCCCCGCGAGTGAATCCCCGACACCCTTGACCTGAAGAAGGTCCGCCGAGCCCGTCAGCAGGAACCTGCCGGGCCGCCGATCGCGATCAACGGTGGCCTTGAGCGGAAGGATCAGGCCGGGCGCCCGCTGGGCCTCGTCGATGACCAGCAGTCCTCGTCCCGCCTGCTCAACGAAGAAGACCGGGTCAGCCTCCGCGATTGCGAGCGTCGCGGGGTCATCGAGAGTCACCGAGATGACGTCCTCCGCACCTCGAGCGAGCATCGTGGCGAGCGTGCTCTTACCCACCTGACGAGCACCCTGGATCACGACCACCGGGGTGTCAGCCAAGGCATCCCGCACGGCACGCGACGCGTGCCGTGGATACTGGTGCGAGCTGTCCACCAGCACAGTCTCTCACGTGCTTGCAGATTTTCGGATGTCAGACGTGAGGATTCGCGGGCCGTCGGATTCCGACGCGCTCAGCCCCGCTTCTTCATCCTCGCCGTCGCGGGAGCGGTCCACGGGTCCTCGGGCCACGGGTGCTTCGGGTACCGTCCCCGCATCTCCGCCCGGACCTGCGCATACGGGCCGGACCAGAAGGACGCGAGGTCATCGGTGACCGCCAGCGGACGCCCCGCAGGCGAGAGCAGGTGGAACACCACCGGCACGCGGCCATCCACGAGCCGCGGCGTCGCCGCCCAGCCGAAGCACTCCTGCAGCTTGACCGCGACGACGGGCCGCGCGCCGGTCTCCCCGCTGCCGCCCGCGGCCTCCTCGCCGCCGCCACGGCCGGCGTCGCCGTCGTCGTCCACCTCCGGGTAGGCGATCGGCACCCGCGAACCGCTGGGCACCTCGAGTCGCTCCGGCGCGAGCTCGCCCAACCGCGAAGCCTGCGGCCAGGGGAGCAGCCGGCGCAGTGGCTCCGCCAGGTCCAACCCGCGCACCGACGCGCCTCCCGCGAGCGCCTCGAGTTCCGGGCCGAGCCAGTCGCCCAGCCGGGCGAGGAGCGCCGGCTCGGAGACGTCCGGCCAGGGGTCGCCGAGTTCGCGGCGCAGTAGGGCAAGCCGGC
>JADGOQ010000127.1 GCA_017882885.1 Actinomycetales bacterium
ATGACCTTGACGAGCCCGGTGGCGATGTCGTACACCCATCCGTGGAGACGCGGGATTCCCGGCGTCCGGGACCACTGATCGCGCACGACCGACAGGTGGCTAAGGTGCGTCAGTTGGAGCCGGACGTTCTCCTCCACGACCAGGCGGAGGTACGCGTCGGGGTCAGGGTGCTCGCCGGAAGCCGCGAGCCGGGCGTCCACGGTGCGCTGAGCCCAGCCCGCGATGGCCAGCCAGTCCCCGATATACCCGGAGGGGTGCTCCCGGGCGCAGGCCGCGCGGATGCCGCCGCAACCGTAGTGGCCGCAGACCACGACGTCGGCGATGCCCAGGGTATGGGTGGCGAATTGGACGACGGCAGAGATATTGATGTCGTTGTACGCGACGATGTTGGCCACGTTCCTATGGACGAAGAGGTCGCCCGGCCCGCAACCGAGCACCTGCTCCCCCGGGACCCGGGAGTCGGCGCAGCCGATCCACAGTACGCGCGGGTGCTGGCCACGCGTCATCCGGTCGAAGTAGTCGGGGTCCCTGGCAACCTGGGCGGCGGCCCAGGCCCGGTTCTGCGCGAGGAGGTCGGAAAGTGACATTCGCCGACTATTCACCGGACCATCGCGCCGCGCAAGCGGCCATGGGAAACCCGGCATGAGCCAGACCCGCGGTCCCGTCGCCACATTCTTCGAGGCCACCCTCCAGATCCGGGCCGGCGAGGGGCGGCGCACCGCCCTGCTGTTCACGCACCTGTTGCTGGCGTCGTCGGTCTTCATCCTCGGCCGCACCGTCCGGGACACGCTGTTCCTGAGCCGGTACCCGCTCAAGGCGCTGCCGTGGATGTTCGTCCTGTACGGCATCGCTTCGGCGCTCACGGTGATCGTGTATGCGCGGGTCGCCGACCGGTTCCCCCGCCACCGCGTCATCGTGGCGTCGGCGGGCATCGGGATCGCGACGTACCTGGCAGTCTGGGGGCTGGTCCAGGCGAAGGCCGACTGGGTCTACCCGGTCTTCTACGTCTGGGCGGAGATCGTCTCCAACCTGTTCATCGTGCAGTTCTGGACGCTGGCGAACGACCTCCACGACGCGCGGACCGCCAAGCGCCTCTTCGGGACCATCGGGGCGGCCCGGCCCCTCGGCATCGTGGTCGTCGGCCTCAGCACCGGGGTCGTCGTCAAGGCCATCGGCACCGCCCAGCTGATCTTCGTGCTGGTGGGCCTGATGCTGGCCATCGCACTGCTGGCCCTGGTCATCAGCCGCGAGCCGAAGCCCGAGTTCCAGCTGCGTGCCGGTGCGGAGCCGGTCCGCCGCGGGCCGCCGCCAAAGATCCTCACCGATCCGTACGTGCGGATCCTGTCGGTCTTCCTGCTGCTGACTTTCATCTCCCTGACGGTCGGCGATTACCAGTTCAAGGCGATTGCGCGGGCGACCTACCGCGAGGACGCCCTCGCCCGGTTCTTCAGCCTCTTCTACGCCGCCACCGGGGTCGTGTCGTTCCTGTTCCAGATGGTGGTGACGCCGCGCCTCCTCGCCCGCCTCGGCGTGGGCTGGGGGATGTCGGTGATGCCGGTGGTGTTCGGCGCCGCCAGCGCCCTGTTGCTGGCGATCCCGAAGCTCGCGATCGCCACGGTGATGAAGTTCGCCGACAACGGCTTCCAGTACACCATCCACGAGACGACGCTCCAGGCGCTGTACGTGCCCTTCCCCATTGCGGTGAAGGCCCGGACCCGCGCCTTCCTCGACGCGGTGGTCAAGCCGCTGTCGTACGGCCTGGGCGGACTGGCCCTCGTCGTTGTCGCGCCGCTGGTTCCCGCCGGGCACGTCCAACTGCTCTCGTTCCTCACCGTGGCGCTCGTCGTGGTCTGGCTCGGCGTCATTCCCGAGGCGCGGCGCCGCTACCTCCGGACCCTCGAGGGCACCCTCAGCGCCCGCGGCATGCTGGCCCTGGAGCAGGAGCAGGTGCTCGACTCCGCGGGGCGCGAGGCGCTGCTGCACACGCTGGACGAGGATGCCGAGCCGCGCCGCGTCCTCGTGGCCCTGGAGCAGATGGCCGGGGAACGGGACCGCAGCTTCGTCGAGGCGGTGGAGAAGCTCTCTCGCCATGCTGATCCGACGGTGCGGGCCGCCGCCCTGCGGGAGCTCGCCGATCACACCGGAGCGGACGCCGCCCCGGCGGAGGAGGCGCTGAGCGACCTCGACCCCGACGTCCGCGCGGCGGCCGCCACCGCCTTCGCCACACTGGCCGGTGACGACGCGGTGGACCGCCTCGTGCCACGCCTCGAGGACGCCTCGCGCGAGGTGCGCGTCGCGGCGCTGGCCGGGCTGCTGCGCAACGGCGGACTGGAAGGCGGCATCGTCGGCGGCGCCCAGCTCGGCCGGATGCTGGCGTCGCCCGCGCGCGAGGACCGGGTGGAGGCTGCCCGCGCCCTCAGTACCCTCGGCGCCGGCGCGTACCGGCCGTTGCGTCGCCTCCTCGCGGACCCCGACGCGGTGGTGCGGCGCGCCGCCCTCAAGGCCGCGCCCGGCGTGGCCGACCGGCGGCTGGTGCCCGCTCTGGTGGACGCCCTGATGGACCCGTCCACACGCCGGCGCGCCGGCGCCGCCCTGGTGGCCGTGGGCGCGCGGGCGGTGACCCCGCTCATCGTGGTGCTCGCCGACGAGTCGGCGCCGCGGAACGTCCGCCTCCTCGTGCCCCGGCTCCTGCGCCACA
>JADGOQ010000128.1 GCA_017882885.1 Actinomycetales bacterium
CGCCTTGGGCTTGGGGAGACTGCTTGAGCGTCTGGGGCGTACGGACGTTGTGTATCCCGGACACGAGCGACTTCCGCACGTACCCCTCGGCGCCCTGGATCTCGAGTGGATGCCGATCGTCGGCAAGCTCGGTCTGGTTGTACTCACCCGCGACCGTCGCATCAGATCGCGGCCTGCTGAACTCCACGCGTACATGGAGCTTGGGATCCGATCGGTGTGGCTCGGAGCCAAGCAGGACCTCGGGCCCCGGGACCAGCTCGAGATGTTCCTCAAGAACGAGCGCCGACTTCAGCGCGAGATCATCAAGCGGGGCGACGGTCCTTGGGCGCTTTCCATGAGCCCCTCAGGGATCAGGCCACTGAACCTGAAACAGCGCTGAGGCAAGCCGGCGATTCGACCTCACGAGGCCCGGAGTGCTGCCTCGACGTCGGAGACCCTCTGGACAAGGCGAGGCTGCCTGGGACGCGGCGGAAGCCAAAGTAGCCGACCACGTGGGCCTCGTCGTCGACCCAGACCCAGGTGCGTGCGGTCCCCCGCTTCGTCGCCGGGGCGGCCTGCTCCCGCAGCCACGCGTCGAGAGTCGGCTCGCCACAGGAGAATCGCGGCACGTCGTGGCGCGACGACGCCATCCGATTCCCTCCTCGTGTACGGACGACCGTACGGACACCGGGGTGATGTCGGCAACGTCACCCCCACCTGAGAGACTGACCTTGTGGCAGATACCCGCCGACTCGTCGACAAGCTCTGGTCCTACTGCGACGTCCTGCGGGACGACGGCGTGGGGGTGCTGGAGTACACCGAGCAGCTCACCTACCTGCTGTTCCTGAAGATGGCGCACGAGCGCGCCTCGCGGAAGCTGCGCCCGGAGCGGATCATCCCGGAGCAGTACTCCTGGACCCGGCTGGTGGATTCCCAGGGCACGGCCTTGGAGGTGGAGTACACCCGCATCCTCCTGGGCCTGGCGCGGGAGCCGGGCGTGGTGGGGACAATCTTCCGCAAGGCGCAGAACCGGATCCAGGACCCGGCGAAGTTGCGCCGCCTGGTGGTGGACCTGATCGGCAAGGAGCACTGGTCCTCGGAGGGCACCCACATGATGGGCGACGCCTACGAGGAATTGCTGTCGAAGGGAGCCTCGGACAAGGGGTCGGGGGCCGGCCAGTACTTCACGCCGCGCGCTCTGACGCACGCGATGGTCGACGTCGTGTGCCCGACCATCGCCGACGGCGTCGTCGACCCGGCGTGCGGGACAGGCGGGTTCCTGCTGGCCGCGTACGAGCACGTCGCGGCCGGGGCGTCGTCGATGACGCCGACGGAGCGGGCGAAGCTGCGCGACGGCTTGGTGTACGGGTACGAACTGGTGGACGGCACGGCCCGGTTGGGGTCGATGAACCTGCTGCTGCACGGGGTGGGCTCCCCGAAGGGGGAGCCGCTGATCGAGGTGCGGGACTCGCTCACGTCGGACCCTGGGCGGCGGTGGTCCGTGGTGCTGACCAACCCGCCGTTCGGGCGGAAGTCCTCCATGACGATGGTGGGCGCGGACGGCCGGGAGGTTCGTGAGGAGCGGGAGATCGAGCGGCAGGACTTCGCGGCCACCACCGCGAACAAGCAGCTGAACTTCGTGCAGCACATCATGACGATCCTGGACATCAACGGCCGCGCGGCGGTGGTGCTGCCGGACAACGTGCTGTTCGAGGGCGGGGCCGGCGAGGTGATCCGGCGCAAGCTGCTCACTGACTTCGACCTGCACACCATGCTGCGCCTGCCCACCGGGTTGTTCTACGCCCAGGGCGTGAAGGCCAACGTCCTGTTCTTCGACAAGAAGCCCGCCCGCCCGGGCCAGCCGTGGACCGAGAAGCTGTGGATCTACGACCTGCGCACCAACAATCACTTCACCCTGAAGCAGACCCCGCTGCGCCGCTCCGACCTGGACGAGTTCGTGGAGCTGTACAAGCCGAGCGTGTCGCACACGGAGCGGGCGGAAGCCGAACGCTGGCGCGCCTTCCCACATGAGGAGCTCGTGGCCCGGGACAAAGCCAACCTCGACATCACCTGGCTGCGCGACGACTCTCTCGAGGGGATGGACAACCTGCCCTCCCCGGACGTCATCGCCCGCGAGATCGTCGAGGACCTGACCGCCGCTCTGGCCGAGTTCGAGGCCGTGGCCGCTGCGCTGGAAGCCCAGATGGGGAATCGCGCCGAAGCCTGATGGGATCAGAGGGGCGCTGACGGGTGGTGCGCCGCGGCGTGGCGGGCCTGGCGGGAGCGCCCGACGAAGTCGCGCGCGGATGGAGCCGCGGATGGAGCCGCGGACGGCACCCGGCAGCGCCCCTCCCACCGCGGGGATCAGCGTGTTGGGCCGGAGGTCAGAGCCTCAACCACCAAGGGGAGAGTCCGCGGGTCCGTCTGGATGAGCAGCCCGGTGGCCACCGTCCCCTCGAAGCGCCGGGCCTGATCGGCGAGCTGGTCCGGGCGGCCGGCGAGGGCGACGTCGAGCACGAGTTCCGTCGGCACACTCGCGGCCGCCGCATCGCGGTCTCCTGCCTGCCACGCCGCCGCGATCCGCTCGCACGCCGCCTCGTGGCCCAAGCGTTCGAGCACGGCGCGGTGGAAGTTCGTCTCCACCGAGCCCATGCCGCCCACATAGAGCGCCACGTGCGGGGCGAGGAGGCGGGCGGCGTCCTCCACATCCCGCCCGACAGCCACCGGCAACGACACGTTCACCTCGAACTCGGTGGCCGGCCGGGTGCCGTCGGGGCGCTTCGCGAAGCCCTCGCCGAGGTGGCGGCGGTACTCGTCGTCGAGGCGGGGGGAGAAGAAGGCGGGCAGCCAGCCGTCGGCGATTTCGGCGGCCAGGGCGGTGTTCTTCGGGCCCTGAGCGGCGAGGTGGATCGGCAGGTCCGCCCGTAGCGGCCGGAGGTTCGCCCGGAGGGCCTTGGCCTGGGGCGTCGGGAGGGGGAGGGTGAACTGGCGGCCCTCGAACGTGAGCGGGCCCTCGCGACGCAGCACTCGGCGGATGATCTCCACGTACTCGCGGGTGCGCTCCAGGGGCCGGTCGAAGCGCTGCCCATACCAGCCCTCCACCACCTGCGGCCCCGAGACCCCGAGCCCCAACACGAACCGCCCGCGGCTGAGGTGGTCGAGGGTCATGGCGGCCATCGCCGTCGCCGTCGGGGTGCGCGCCGAGATCTGGGCGACGGCGGTGCCGAGCCGGGCACGCGACGTCGCCGCGCCCCACCACGCCAGCGGGGTGAAGGCGTCGGAACCGTAGCTCTCGGAGGTCCAGAGGGAGTCGAGGCCGAGGCCGTCCGCGGCGGCGAACACCTCGGCCACGCCCTGCGGGGGGCGGGACCCCCAGTAGCCGGCGAGGTACCCGAGTCTCATGAGGTCTCGTCGTCGCGGGACGAGAGGTCGATCATTTCAGCCGGAGTGACGCCGTCGCGGAGCCAGCCGCCGTCGTGCGTGGTGAGGTGCAGTTCCGTGGGTTCGTCCGGGATGTCGTTCGTGGTCCCCATGTCGACGAACGTACCGCGCCTGGAGGTCGGCCGACACCCGAGGCGTCGGGGGCGTGGCTGGCGCCATTGGCGATACGCACCGCTGGCGGTGTATCGCGTAGCGGCGCCGAAGGCGTCGTCGGGCGACGAGATTGCGCCGCTTTGCGATACAGACGTGCTGGCAACCCAGTGAGCGTATCGGTTGCCATCGGTGGGTGGCATCGTTCGGGTCCGCCGCCACGGGGAAGCGCGGCGGTGTGAGGGGGTTGTGAAGCCGGGGCGAGAAGCGGCGCGCGGCTCGGATCTGTCGGTGCGGGGTGGGATGATGGTCCCGGATGAGCCGCGGTGAGACGCGCGGCCGGAAGCACCCACACCAGAGCCCACCGGAGGGGACCCATGACCGAGAAGCTGAAGCTGCTGAGCACGGTCCAGGCGATCAACTGGAACCGGATCGAGGACCCGAAGGACGAGGAGGTCTGGGACCGCCTCACGGGGAACTTCTGGCTGCCGGAGAAGATCCCGCTGTCGAACGACATCCCGTCGTGGGCCACGCTCAACCCGGCGGAGAAGTTGATGACCACCCGCGTTTTCACCGGATTGACGCTGCTGGACACGGTACAGGGCACGGTGGGCGCGGTGTCGCTGATCCCGGACGCGGTCACACCCCACGAGGAGGCGGTGTACACCAACATCGCGTTCATGGAGTCGGTGCATGCGAAGTCCTACAGCTCCATCTTCTCCACGCTGATCTCCACCCCTGAGATCGACGACGCCTTCCGCTGGTCCGAGGAGAACGCGAACCTGCAGCTCAAGGCGCGGATCATCATGGACTACTACCGCGGCGACGACCCCGAGAAG
>JADGOQ010000129.1 GCA_017882885.1 Actinomycetales bacterium
CAGCGCGGGCCGAGGTTGTGCGCCCGCAGCCTCCACGGTGGGGCCATCTCGGGCCGGTGGTTCAACGTGGACCAGTGGGCGTTGTCGAGGCCCCTGATCGGGAAGGTGCCGCCGGGCTGCGCTCCGAGCATCCGCGCCAGCACCTGGGTCGTCGCCGAGCCGTGGCTCACGACGACGAGGATCTCTTCCGCCGCGCGCGTGGTCGCGTGCTCCATGACGGCGGCATGGACACGGTCCGCAACCTGTGACTTCGTTTCCATGCCGATGCCCTCCGGCGTGGCGCCGGTCTTCCAGAGCCGGAACTCCTCCGGCCAGCGCTCGACCATCTGGTCGTGCGTCAGTCCCTCCCAGATCCCGAAGTCACGCTCCCGAAGTCGCGCGTCCGTCGCCACGGTGAGGGCGAGCACGTCTGCGAGCGCCCGCGCCGTCGCCGCCGCCCGCGACAACGTGGAGCTCACGATCGACACGCGCGCGTCGTCGCCGAGGTATCGCGCGAGCGCCTCGGCCCCGGCGGCCGCCTGCTGGACTCCGGTCGCGTTCAGCGGGATGTCCACCCCGCCCTGGACCCGCAGCTGGATGTTGTAGTCGGTCTGTCCGTGCCGCCAGAGGATCACGGTCCCCGCGGTCATGGGACGGCCAGCTCCGCTGTGACGTCGGCGGGGAGCGGCAGCACCGGGCAGTCACGCCACAGGCGCTCCAGCGCGTAGAACTCGCGATCCTGCTCGTGCTGCACGTGGACGATGATGTCCGTGAAGTCGAGGAGCACCCAGCGGGCCTGGCTGACACCCTCACGGCGCGCCGCCTTCGCCCCGGCGGCCGCGAGCTTCTCCTCGATGGCGTCCACGATCGCGGAGACGTGGCGTTCGTTGCTGCCGGACACCACCAGGAAGACATCCGTGAGCACGAGGCGCTCGGAAACGTCCAGCGCGATGATGTCGGCCGCCTTCTTCTCGCCGGCCGCCCGGGCGGCAATGACGGCGAGCTCACAGGCGTGGGGTGATGCGGTCACAGGACTCCTCGTGACGGTGTGACGTGCGGCGCGGACACGGTGGTCGCGGCAGCCATGGCTGCCGCCGCGCGGTCGGCAAGAACGATCCAGATCAGCGCACCGACGACGAGCGCCGCGAGCAGCAGCACGAGGTACCGGAGCACCGTCAGGAGCACCGACCGGCCTTCCCGCTCCACCAGCGCCGCCTGCTCCACACTGAGCGGAGGGTCCAGGTCCGGGTCCAGCGAGGGCTCCCGGTCGAGGAGCGAACGACGGCGCGGGGTGGTGTCGTAGCTGGGGGTGCGGGCCGGAGTGGGCTCCAAGGCTGAATCCGGCTGATGCGCGGATTGCCGGACCGGCTCGGGCGCCGGGCCCCGCGGGGGCTGGGGCTCCGCTTCGGGCTCGGGCGCGAAATGCTCGGGCACCGACTCGGGCTGGGGCTCAGGCGCCTGTTCGGGCACCGGCTCGGGCTGGGGCTCGGGCGCCTGTTCGGGCACCGCCTCGGGCTGGGGCTCGGGCGCCTGTTCGGGTGCCCGTCCCGCGGGAAGGCTCGTCACGTCGATGGCGAGGGCGACCGCGCTGATGGCCCCGGTCTCCGGGTCGATGATGTTGAGCGAGCCGGTGGTAGCTGGAGCCTGGACAGGACGCCGGCGCCCCGCGGTGCGCTCTGCCGGGGTCTCGACTGCGGGCTCGCCAGCGGGCCGGCGCGAGCGCAGTGCGCGGCGCGTCAGCGGCGGCGGCTCGGGTTCCGGTTCGGGCTTCGGCTCCGCCTCCGCGACGCGGGCACGCTCGCGGAGCTCACGGCGGGTGAGGGGCCGTTCTGCGTTCATGCCCGGACCCCGCGCAGCCCCACATGACGGGACTCGCCGGAGCGGTGGTAGAGCTTGTACTTGGCGATGTACTGCACCACGCCGTCGGGGACCAGGTACCAGACGGGCGAACCAGCGGCCACGCGATCACGGCACGCCGTGGAGGAGATCGCCAGCGCCGGGACCTCGAGGAGTGACACGCCCTTCGAGGGCAGCCCAGTGTCATCGAGCAGGTGCCCCGGCCGGGTGACGCCCACGAAGTGGGCGAGCTTCCACAGCTCCTCGGCGTTCTTCCACTCGAGGATCTGGTTCAGGGCGTCGGCGCCGGTGATGAAGAACAGCTCGTCCCCGGGCATCTGGGCGTGCAGGTCCCGGAGGGTGTCGATGGTGTAGGTGACGCCCGGCCGGTCGATGTCCACCCGCGAGACGGTGAAGCGGGGGTTGGATGCCGTGGCGATCACGGTCATCAGGTAGCGGTGCTCGGCGGTCGTGACCTCGCGGTCGCGCTTGAACGGCTGGGAGCCGGCCGGCACGAACACGACCTCATCGAGGTCGAAGACGTCCTGCACCTCACTGGCAGCGACGAGGTGGCCGTGGTGGATCGGGTCGAAGGTTCCGCCCATGACCCCCACACGGCGCCGTCCGCTGGCGGAGGGCATCAGTGGCGCGTGTGGACGTTGCGGAAGGCGTGGGTGACGAGGAGCAGGAACAGGAGGACGACGAGGACGATGACGCCGTACATCACCGGGTGCACGGGAAGTTCGTTCACGATCTCGTGACCGCCGGCGAACGACAGGAGCGAGTTCTTCATGTGGTGGTTCCTCCGGGGGCTGTGCCGATTGTGTTCCCCAGTTTGGCACAGGTCACCCTCATTCGCGGGTCTGACCCTCACCCTCCACGTGCCAGGACGTCGTCGTGAGCTCGCTGAGGCCCATCGGCCCGCGGGCGTGCAGCTTCTGGGTGGAGATGCCGATCTCGGCGCCCAGGCCGAACTGGCCGCCGTCGGTGAACCGCGTGGAGGCATTCACGATGAGCGCGGCCGCGTCCAGTTCCCGGGTCCAGCGGCCGGCCGCCGCGAGCGACGACGTCACGATCGCCTCCGTGTGGCCGCTCGACCAGGTCCGGACGTGCTCGATCGCGGCGTCCAGGTCGTCGACCACGCGCACAGCGAGGTCGAGGGACAGGTACTCGGTCGCCCAGTCCTCCTCCCCCGCCGGCACTGTCGCCACCCCGGCCAGCCGGGCGGCGTCGTCGTCGGCGTGCAGGGTGACGCCCGCCTCCACGAGGTCGCGGGCCGCGAGCGGCAGGAACTCCGCCGCGATCCCCCGGTGCACCAGCAGGGTCTCGGCCGCGTTGCAGACGCCGGGGCGCTGCACCTTGGAGTTCATGATGATGCGGCGCGCCATCGCGATGTCCGCGGACTCGTCGACATAGACATGGCAGTTCCCCACGCCGGTCTCGATCGCGGGGACGGTGGACTCGCGCACCACGGTCTGGATGAGGTCCGCCCCGCCGCGCGGCACCAGCACGTCAACCAGGCCGCGGGCGTGCATCAGCGCCACCGCGCCCTCCCGGCCGTGGGCGTCGATCGACTGGACCAGGTTCCGCGGCAGGCCCACCCCGGCGAGGGCGTCGGCGAGCACGGTCACGATCACCGTGTTGGTGCGGGCGGCGGCCGAGCCCCCGCGGAGGATGACGGCGTTGCCGGACTTGAGGGCAAGGCCCGCGGCGTCGACGGTGACGTTCGGCCGCGCCTCGTAGATCATCCCGACGACGCCCATCGGCACCCGCACCTGCCGCAGGCGCAGGCCGTTCGGCAGCGTCGAACCCCGGACCACCTCGCCCACGGGGTCGGGCAGCGCGGCGACCTCGCGGAGCGCGTCGGCGATGCCGGCGATCCGCTCCGGGGTGAGCGTGAGCCGGTCCACGAGACCCGGCTTCATGCCGCCCGCCCGCGCGGCGTCGACGTCGGCCGCGTTGGCTGCGAGGATCGCGCCGGCGCGGGCGAGGAGGGCGTCCGCCATCGCGTGCAGGGCGGCGTCCTTCTCGGCGCGCGTCGCGGAGGCGAGGGCGCGGGAGGCGACCTTGGCGTCGCGGGCGATGGCGGTGACGGCGTCGGCGGTGTTCATGCCACAACAGTACCGAGCGCCGCCCCAGCGGTCAGCGGCCGCCCGTGCGGCGGACCGGCGCCAGGTCGTCGCGGTGGACGACGGGACGGGCATTCATCTCGCCGAGCTCCACCCGTAGCTGCACGCTCGAGCGGCCCATCATGCGCGCCACGTCCCGGGCATCGTACCCGGAGAGGCCGCGGGCCACCACGCGCCCGTCGGGGGCCACGAGCTCGATGGGGTCGCCGGCCTCGAAGTCGCCGTCCACCCTCGTGATGCCCGCGGCCAGGAGGGACCGCTTCCCGGTGGTGACGGCGTCGACGGCCCCGTCGTCCAGGACCACGTGGCCTCGCGCCCGGGCCGCCCAGGCGAGCCAGAGCCGTCGGCTTGAGCGGCGGTGGTCGGCGACGTCGAACCACGTCCCCACCTCGCGGCCCAGCAGGGCGTCACCCACCTTCTCCGCGTTCGCGAGCAGCGTGGGGATGCCCGAGTGCGTGGCGATCATGGCGGCGTCGATCTTGGTGGCCATCCCGCCGGTCCCCACGGACGAGCCGCGCCCGGAGATGCTGTACTCCTCCAGTTGGTCCATGTCGTGGACGCGGGAGACAAGCCGGGCGCCCGGCTCACCGGGACGGGCGGTGAAAAGGCCGTCCACGTCGGTCAGGAGCACCAGGACCTCCGCGGCCACGAGGTTCGCCACCAGGGCGGCGAGCCGGTCGTTGTCGCCGAAGCGGATCTCGTCGGTCGCCACCGCGTCGTTCTCGTTGACGATTGGGACGACGCCGAGCTCCAGCAGGCGCATCAGCGCCCGGCGGGCGTTGCGGTAGTGCTGCGGCCGGATGAGGTCCTCCGCGGTCAGGAGCACCTGGCCCACGGTGAGGCCGTGGCGGGCGAAAGCGGCGGTGTACCGGGCTATCAGCAGGCCCTGGCCTATCGATGCCGTCGCCTGCGAGGTGGCGAGGTCCTTGGGCCTGCGCACCAGCCCGAGGGGGCTGAGCCCTGCCGCGATCGCGCCCGAGGTCACGATCACCACCTGGTGTCCGCGCAGCCGGCGCGCCGCGGCGACGTCGACGAGCCTGTCCAGGTAGGCGAGGTCGAGCGCCCCCTCGGGGGTCGTCAGGGAGGAGGACCCGACCTTGATCACCAGGCGCCGGGCGAGGGCCACTTCGCTGCGCGCGTTGACCGGGTTCATGGTTTCATTATCCGCGCGCGAGGCCGTCCACGGGCTGAAGTCCGTCGGCGCCGTTGCGATCCCCGGCCGCGCCCTCGACGTCGCCGGCTGAGTCCTCCGGAGGCGGGACCGCCCCCGCCGCGGAGGCGAGCGCCCAGTGCAGCGCGAGGGCCAGCAGGAGCGTCACCACGCCCGCGATCACCAGCGGGAGCGTGAAGGAGCCGGTGCGGTCGTACGCGAGGCCCCATAGCGGCATCATGACGGCGAGGCCGATCGAGCCGGCGGCCAGCACGAAGAGCCCGCAGGCGAACAGGGTGAGTGCGGTCCACATGGCCGTGATGGTGCCGCGGACGTCGTCGAGCACACCGACGACCAGCTTGGCCACCAGCATCGACAACGCAAGCGCCGAGACCAGCGTCCCCGCCGCCGCCGGCGCGATACCGTCCGTGGCGAGGATGAGGGGCAGGTGCTGCTGGAACGTGGTGAGGCCGTTGATGAGCACCATGACGAGGAGGATCGCGAGGAACTGCGGGGACCGGACCGCGGCGCGCACGGCACCCGTGGGTGCCTGGACCGGATCGGACGCCGTGGAGGCCGCGGCGGCCTCCTTCGCGCCGTAGGGCAGCAGCCCGGCGGACGCGGGGGTGGAGCGGATCAGCACGACTCCCGGGAGCACCACGGTGAGGGCCACGTACACGGCCAGCAGGCGGAAACCGCCCTCCCAGCCCCAAGCGGTGATCGCGGCGGGCATGACCAGTCCGAGGATGATGCCGCCCACTCCGGAGAAGGACATCACGATGCCCTGCACCGTCCCCCGCCGCGTGGCGAACCAGGTGCTGACGAGAATGGACGCCATCACGGCCGTGCACATGGCGTAGGTCAGCCCCAGGAGCGCGGAAAGC
>JADGOQ010000130.1 GCA_017882885.1 Actinomycetales bacterium
CCCTGGCCTGACCGCCCCCAGCCACGCCCGCACCAGGTCACAACCAGCTCCACTTGACCTCGGCAGCAGGCCAGCGGCAGGCTCGGACCAGGCGAGGAGGGCGAACTCGTTGTCCACACGCAAGGGACAGGACCCGCCGCTCGACGGCCTCTTGAGAGGCCCTCCTCGCCACCAATCCCACGATCAGTCTTGTTCAGCGGCGTCCTAGGACCCGCAGCCTGGTCACGTCGTGCACGGCCTCGACGCGCCCGTGCGCCACCTGGATGCCGAGTTCCGCCATCCGCCGCAGGTCGGAGAGCGTCCCCTCCACGCGCTCGCCGTCCGGGCCGACGTCGAAGGTGTACACGCAGGTCTTCTCGATGTCGTCGTAGTCGCGCCCCTCGGTCTCGCAGTGGGCCCGCAGCACCTCGAGCTTGTGCGACATGTCCGGCCCGGGAAAGAGGTTGCAGACCTGCGCGTACCGGGCCACCAGCCGGAGCGTCTTCTTCTCCCCGCCGCCGCCGATGAGGATCGGCGGGTGCGGGCGGGTCAGGGACTGGGGGGAGTTCAGCGTGCGTCCGAGGTGGTAGTGCTTGCCGTCGTAAGGGCCCTCGTCGGCGGTCCACATCTGCAGGCAGATCTGCAGGGCCTCCTCCAGCCGCTCGAACCGCTCGGACATCGGCGGGAAGAACAGGCCGAGCCCGCGCGCCTCCTCCTCGTTCCAGGCCGCGCCGACGCCGAACATCGCCCGGCCGCCGGACAGGACATCGAGCGTGGTCACCATCTTCGCGAGCAGTCCCGGGTCGCGGTAGGTGACCCCGATGGCGGCCGAGATGGTCCATCAGGGCGGCAGGGTGGCACGCGAGCAGCGCGTCACGTACGGCAGCGCGATCCGTGGCCTGCCCGCCAGGTCGGGGTGGGTGTCGAGCAGGGCCCTCACGTCGGCCAGGACGGCCGCCCGCTCGTCGGCGGGCAGCGTGATGACGTAGCTGCGGGAGGCGACGAGATCGATCACCGCGCCCGGGGTCAGGTGATGGGTCCACTCGACGTCGAACCTCTCCACCGCCCCGAACGGCGGTCCCACCTGCGGCGCGGCGGTGTTCATGTCCCGTTTGGTGGACGTCCGCAGGATCTGCCCCAGCCGGGCCACCCAGGGCTCACGATCGTCGCGCACGTTCCACACCAGCCCCAGGCTGCCGCCAGCGGACAGCACGCGCGCGACCTCCGGTACCGCCCGGCCGACGTCCACCCAATGCCACGCCTGCGCGACCAGGACGGCGTCGACGGCGCCGTCGTCGAGGGGGATCTCCTCAGCGCTGCCCGCGAGGACCGCGACCTCCGGGAGCACGCGGGTCAGTTCCTGGCGCATCCCCGGGGAGGGCTCAACCGCCAGCACCTCGACGTCCCGGTCTCGGAGCAGGCGGGTGAGTTTGCCGGTTCCCGCGCCGAGATCGAGCACCCGACGGGGGCTCCGGGGCAGCAACCAGTCCACCGCCTGCGGCGGGTACGGCGGCCGCCCCCGTTCGTACTCGGCCGCCGCCCCACCGAACGCGCCGGCTTGAACCTGTCGAAAAGCGTCATCGGTCACCGGGCCAAGGATTCCAGTACCTCAAGGACGCTGACGTGCGAGACTGCGGCCCGGAAACTGGTGCGGCAGGTCAATCCACGGCGGGGGTTCTCATGGTGGCGGGCAGGTGACCTGGTCTCGGGATCTCGTCGTGCGCGAGGCGCGGGTGGACGGCGTCCAGACCTTCTGGCTCCCGGTTGACGGCCCGCTCACGGCGGTCCTGTCGTTCCGCGTGGGTCGGGCGGACGAGCCGCTCCCGCTGGGCGGTCTCAGCCATCTCGTGGAGCACCTGGCTTTGTTCCCGCTGGCCCAGGCGGGGGCCCGGTACCGGTTCAACGGGTACGTCGACGCGATCACCACCAACTTCGTGGCGGGCGGCGATCCCGAGGATGTCGTGCACTTCCTCGGCCAGGTCTGCCAGGCACTCGGAGAGCTGCCCATGGACCGGCTGGCGGCCGAGCGGCGGATCCTGGAGTCCGAGGCCGAGCAGCGCGACGGGGGGGTCGATTCTGAACTCCCTGTTGATCTGGCGCTACGGCGCGGCGACGTACGCGCTACCGGCCTACGAGGAGTTCGGGTTGAGTCGTGCGAGCGAGGAGTCCCTGACGGCGTGGGTCTCGACCCGCTTCACCGCCGACAACGCCGTACTCTCGCTGAGCGGGAACCTGCCCCCGGGGTTGGCCCTTCACCTCGCCGACGGGAGCCGGTCCCCGGCTCCCGTCGCCTCAAGCGCCTGCCCGGAGCTGCCCGCCTGGTTTGAGGGGCCTGGCGGTACGACGGCGTTGATGGCCAACCTGCCGAGATCGATGGACGCCTTGGCGCTGTGCAGGGTCGCGGAGTCGGAGCTGCTCTCCTCCCTGAGATACACGATGGCGGCGAGCTACTCCCCGCAGGCCGTGCACACCCTGCGTGACGCGACCACCGCCACCCTGCTGTGCCTGGCGGAGCCGATGCGCGGGCAGGAGGTGCAGGTCCGCAACGAACTGGTCGAACTGCTCGACCGGGTGATTGACCGAGGGCCGGACGAGGCCGTTCTCAAGGCGTGGCGCTCGCAGATCCAGGCGTCGGCAGCCGACCCGGCCCTGCGGCGAGGGTTTCTCCATTCCCGCGCGTGGGACACGCTCGTGGGGGCTGCACCCCAGACACCCGAGGAGTGGGTGCAGGCGACCGAACTCGTGTCCTACGCAACGGTCGTCGACGCGGCCCGCGTGGCGGCCCGTGACGTGCTGTACCGCGTGCCGTCCTCGCGCCCGTTGTCGCGGCGCGGGATCGTCCAGGCACCGCAATGGTCCTCGACCAGCATGACCGGACCGGAGTACTACCCCCGCCCCGAAGTCCCTCAGATGCGGGGATTGTCGCTCGTTCTGGGGGCCGAGGGTGTCCGGCTTCGCGTCACTGAGAAGGAGCGGCTCGCCGTGACCAACCGGGCGTGCGCGGCCGTTCTTGCGTGGCCCGACGGCCGGCGCCTTCTCATTGGCACCGATGGCATGACGATCAATATCGAGCCGAAGTACTGGATCAAGGGAGGTGACATCGTCAGCCACATCGACGCGATCTTCCCTCACGATCTGCGGGCGCCGATCCCGGCCCGACCTCCGGGGGCGGGTGGCCTCCCCCCACGGCCGCCGGAGCCATCGCGGCGGTGGGCGACGGTGGGTGGCCTCGCGGTCGCGTGGGCGCTCCTCATCGCGGGGACGGTTCATACGGTCGCCACGCTCACCGTCCCCGGCTCCCAGCCACTTCCTCCGCTCGGGCTGGTCCCGTTCGCGGCGTGGTGGCTGGTCCGGGCGTCCCGGGGCAATCTGAGGGCGCTCCGGAGGACCAGGGCGTCGCTGGGCCTGGTGGGCCTACCCCGGTCCGCGGGACCTCGCCGCTCGCAACCCTGAGCGCTCGCTCGCGCTCACGGCTCACTTGCCGTTGAGGAGTTCGACGACGGGGGCGAGTTGCTCGTAGAAGGTGGAGTGGACGCTGATGTAGGAGACACCGAAGGTGTCGCGGCGGCGTTCCAGCTCATCGGCCATCTCGCGGACGCTCCCGCGCAGCATGGTGAGCGAGTCGCGCGCGATGAGCGTGGCCGCGTCGGCTCCGATGAACTGCTCGGTCCACGGCGGCACCTCCTCGCCGATGACGAACAGGTTCATCGCGAGCTCGATCTCGTCCGCGCGTGGCCCGGCGTGGGAACGCAGGTCCGCCACCATCCGCCCGACCTCCTCCCGGGGAGCGAGCGCGAGGGCTGCCAGGGTGACGATGTCGGCCTTGGCGGCGGCGAGCGCTCGGGCCTTGGGGCCACCGGCGGCGACGAGCACGGGGGTGTGCAGGTCGCCGTCGAGTTCCCGGAGGTGGTCGATGGTCTGGGCGACCCGGTCGAGCCGCTCGGAGGCCGATCCGTAGGGGATACCCAGTTGCGCCGTCCACTCGCGGGCTGCCGGGATTCCGGTGCCGAGGCCGAGTTCGAACCGGCCGCCGGTGAGCACGGACAGCGAGTGCGCCTCCCACGCCGCGGCGCGCGGCTGCCGGAGCGGGCTGGCGAGCACGAACGTGCCGACGCGCACGGGGCTCACCGAGGCCGCCATGGCCAGGGAGGGGAAGGGGGAGAGAAGTTGCAGGCCATCGGGCATGAGCAGGGTGGAGTAGCCGAGATCGGCCACCCGCCGGGCCGTGGACCTCCACTGGTCGCCGTCCTGGGGAGTGGTGACCACGCCGAAGCGGAACGGTCGGTCGGTCATACCGGCACCTCTCTGGGAACAGTTCTCGGATCGGACGGGGCTGGCGGCCGATGCGGTGCCAGCCTGGAAATAGTTTCACGGTGGGTATGGTTTCTCAACCTCTACGGTTCCGGGAGGCGACCTGACCGGCGCGGCGGGCGCCGGCCAGGGGGAGGGATTCGCTGCTGGCGGAATCGACCCGGGTCGCTGGACGCTCTCCGGGGGCGGCCATACGCTGCTGCTGTCGTCGAGGCAGTCGGTGCCGTCGAGGAGGTGGCCGTGCCGGACCAGCGCACCCCCCCGCCAGGGCGGGTCTCCCCGCCCGGCCGCACCCCCCTGCCAGGCCGTCTCGGAAGTCTGGCGGCCCGGCCGCAGGTCATCAGGGAACCGTTGCTCCGCCACGTGATCGGTGGCGTTCTGCGCGACGAGCGGACCGGGCAGGCCCGCACCCTGCGGGACGTGGCGGACGCCGCCCGGATCTCGATGCCCTACCTGTCCGAGGTGGAGCGGGGCCGCAAGGAGGCCTCGTCGGAGATCCTCGCCGTCGTGGCGGCGGCGCTCGGCCTGCGCCTGGTGGACGTGATCGCCCGGGCGCAGCGGGAGCTCGCCCGCGCCGCCGGAGCCCGCAGGCTCGGCGCGGCGAAGGACCCGAGGCCCGCGACGGAACCGGTCGTCGTGGTGGA
>JADGOQ010000131.1 GCA_017882885.1 Actinomycetales bacterium
AGAAGTCCGTCAGCGAGCAGCTCGACCTCGGCCAGGACGAGTTCCAGCCCTGGCAGGTGGGCGCCGTCACCTGACGCCCGTGCGTCACGTGCGCCTGGCCCTTCTCAGCACCTCCCGGGGGCGGTATCTTTGGCCCAACCAAGGGGGCTGTGATGCGCGCAACACCAGGACCGCCGGGATCCCCGGCGCATGGCCCGGGAACCACTCCTGACCCGAACGCAGGACCCTTCGAGACCCTGGACCTCGGCGCACCTACCGTGGGGGGCGTCGGGCTGTGCCTTTCCGGCGGCGGTTACCGCGCGATGGTCTTCCACCTCGGCGCGCTGCGTCGCCTGAACGAGGCGGGCTGGTTGCCGAAGCTGACGCGTGTCGCCTCGGTCTCGGGCGGCTCGATCGTCGCCGGCGTCCTCGGCCTCGGGTGGCGGGACCTGGACTTCGACGGCGACGGCATCGCCCGCCGTTTCGGCGACCTGGTCGAGGAGCCGATCCTGCGCCTCGCCGGGACCACCGTGGACGTCCCCGCCGTCCTCAACGGGCTGGTCAGCGGCGGGGCGTCCCGCCGCGTGCAGGCGTCCTACGACAGATACCTGTTCCACGGCGCCACCCTGCAGGACCTGCCCGCGGACGACGAGGGCCCGCGCTTCATCCTCCTGGCCACCAACCTCTCCAACGGCACCCTTTGGCGCTTCTCCCGCCCCTACATGCGGGACTGGCGCAGCGAGCCCGTCAACAACCCCACCCTCCCGCTCGCCCACGCGGTGGCGGCGAGTTCGGCCTTCCCGCCGGTCCTCTCGCCCTGCCGGCTGCGGATCCCGGGCCGCGACGTGGTCACGCTCACCGACGGCGGCGTCTTCGACAACCTCGGGCTCGAGCCCGTGCTGAAGCGCTGCGCCACCCTGTTCGTGAGCGACGGCGGCGGCACGTTCAAGGAGCAGCCCAAGCCGCCGGGGGACTGGCTGCGCGGGACGCTGCGGGTGCTGTCGACCGTCGACGTGCAGGTCCGGAGGCTGCGCAGCCGCCAGTTGATGGACGCGCTCGAGTCCGGGCAGCGCGCGGGCTCGTTCTGGGCGGTCAACTCGCTGCAGGCCGAGTACGGCGGCCGCTCGCCCAACCTCCCCTGCCCGGAGGAGGAGTCCCGGGCGCTGGCCGCCACCCCCACGCGACTCGCGGCGATGAGCCCCGAGACGCGCCATCGGCTCGTGAACTGGGGGTACGGCCTCGCCGACGCCGCCCTCCGCACCTTCGTGGACCCCGGGCTCCCCGAGCCGGCCGGGTTCCCCCACCCCGGCGGGATCGGATAGTGCCATGAACCCCGACGACGAAACCCCCGAACCCACACCGATCACCGGCGACGACCTCGACCGCTGGACCGCCGGACTGGACGAGGCGAGCCGCCCGGTGGCCGCCGTCGCGGGCGGAGTGGACCTTGCCGAGCTCGGCCGTTGGAACGCCACGTCCGAGTCGGTGGCGAACGGCTTGGACCCCTTCGCGCTCCCGCCGGACCAGACGGCGTTTCGCGCGTGGGACCTGCGCCCACACCAGCTCGCCGCCCCCGCGAGCGGGCTCTTTGCCGCCGCCGGCTCCTGGCTCGCCCGCCCGTTCGACGCCGAGATCCCCTACCGAATGCAGCCCCCGCCCCTGCGGCTGGCCGTGACGGGCAACGTGATCCCCGGCGACGTGGTGCCGCGTTTGCTCGCCTGCCCGGGAGTGGGCTCCGCGGTGGTCCCGGTCCAACGGCCCCCCGGCGCGCTGCGGCGCCGCGAGTGGTCGTGGCCGCTGCGCATCGGCGTGCTCGACGACGACCTGGTCGCCGCGTTCGAGGCTCTCCGCGGCGACGAGGGCGTCCCGCCGCAACTCGTGGACGTCAGCGACGTGCGCGTCGACCCCGGCGGGGTGGACCTGCTGGTGGTGCGCGAGTCGCCGGAGCGGGCAGCGACGTTGGTGGCGGAGCGCCGGCAGCTGGCCAACGCCGTCGTGTGCGTGGGCGAGGCGGGCGGCACGTGGCCGGTGGTGGACGCGCACCTCGCGCTGATCCGGGCCGCCACCGCAGCGGTGGCCACGATCATCACCCCGCCCGACGACGCCGGGGGCATCGTGCGGCACGTGCTGCGGACGCTGCGCATCCTCTCGCACGCCCACCCGATCGACGTCGCCCTCACGGCCGGTTTCGAGCGGAGGCTCCTCATCGCGGGTGAGCTCGACGCGCTCGCCGACACCACCCTGCCGAGCCTGATCCAGCGCCGCGCCCGTCAACTGCGCCTCGACTTCGAGGTGCTCGCAACGGCCGAGCCGCCCGAACCCCAACCGGGCGGCGCCGAGCCGCCGGAAGTGGAACCCGGGGCGGAGCCCGAGCCGGACGACGGCGCCGTCGGCGTCGGTGGTGACAGGGGGTTGCCCGAAGCCCCGCCCCTGCCTCCTGCCCCTCCCCTGCCGCCGGCCCCTCCCCTGCCGCCGGCCCCTCCCCTGCCGCCGGCCCCGGCCATCCGCCCGCCGTCGCTGACCCGCGCCGAGCCCTCGCTCTCGCGGCTGGAGGAGCTCCACAGGGGTGCGTTCGGCCACGAGTCGGCGGAGGCATCCGCCGTCCGCGAGCTGGGCGACGAGGTGGACGCCGCCATCGACGAGGCCGCGGTGCCGCGGCTGCTGCAGGTGTACGTGCGGCCACCGACGCCGGAGCGGCCGGCCCCGGGCCAACCGCCGACGCCGGAGGTGCCGGCGCCCGTCGTCGTCGACGACAACGTCGTGCACGTGGGCGCGAACGCCGTGGACGTGTTCATCGGACCCCTGGAGAAGGGTGCGCTGCGGGGGCCCGAGGCCCCCAACCGGCTGCTCGGCTTCACGGACCCCACCATCAACCGGGTGCGGCTCACGGTGGTGCTGGTGCCGCTGATCCCGCGCGGCGAGCCGGTGCGGACCGAGCTGGACGTGCCGCGGACCGGGCGCTCCGCCGACGCGCGCCTCATCTGGCAGGTGCCGGAGGGGAGCGGGCGCGCCCAGGCGCGCATCATCGTGCTGCACCGCAACCGCGTGATCCAGACCGCCCTCGTCACGGGGCGGGTGGGGGAGCGGGCGCGCCTCACCGAGCGCCTCGTCCTGTGGGACGCCCTCAACCACCTCGACGACCGGCAGCCCTTCGACCGCGCCTTCGTGCTGAACCACGACGACGACGGCGGCGAGTCGCTCGTCTCGCACGCCGACGGCGTCACCACCGTCGAGGCGATGGCTGAGGTGGACGCGGTGACGGAGCGGATCCGCAAGTACCTCCTGAAGGCCACGCAGCAGAAGTCCACGACGGGCCCGGCGGCCGCGGAGGTGGCGCGGAAGATCCTCATCGACGTCGCGGTGGAGGGCAACGACCTCTTCGGCACCCTGGAGAGCCACCTCGGCCGCCTGGCTGGGGCGAAGCGGATCCAGATCGTGACGGCGCGGTCGGGCCGTTTCCTGCCGCTCGAGATGGTCTACGACCGTCCCGCCCCGGCCGAGAACGCCGCGATGTGCCCGAACTGGCTGGCAGCGGAGGAGTGCGGGCCCCACTGCTTCGCGGGCGAGGACGACACCACGATCGTGTGCCCGTCGGTGTTCTGGGGCATGAGCCGGGTGATCGAGCGCCACCACACGTCGCTGACGGACCCCAACGGGACGGCCTTCCTGCTGACCGCAACGCCCACGCGCGGGCAGCGGACCCTGAAGGTCACGCACGCGCTCGTGGCCGCCAGCGCGAAGGTGAAGGACCCGGACGTGAAACGCACCGTGGAGGCGCTGCGGGTGGGCGCCACGCGGGTGGCGTCATGGGACGACTGGACGGCCGCGCTCAAGGCCATCCCACCGACGGACCTCCTCGTGTTGATGCCACACACCGACCCGGCCGTGAAGACCCTGGAGATCTCCGGGAAGACGCTGCGGAACGGGCGCATCGAGAAGTGGCACGTCACCGGCGGGCAGACGGTCAGCCCGGTGGTGGTGCTGTTCGGCTGTGACACCGCCGGCACCGACGAGGACCCCGCGGGCTACGCCACCCGCTTCATGGCGAAGGGCGCCGCGGTGGTCTTCTCCACGCTCACGATGCTGCTGGCCGGCCACGCGGCGTCCATGTCGGCGCAGCTGGCCGCTCTCCTCCTCGACGCCGGCCGCGCGGAGCAGCCGCTCGGCGAGCTGGTGTCCCGATTCCGCCGCGACGCCGTGCGGGGCGGTTTGATCAGCGCGCTGTCCGTGACCGCCTACGGCGACGCCGACTGGAAGGTGTGAGATGTTCCGGATCGACATGCTGCCCGCCCAACGGGGGGACGCCCTGTGGCTGACCTACGGGACCGCGGGGGACGAGCACCGCGTCCTCATCGACGGCGGACCACAGGAGACGATCCCCACCCTGGTTCCCGAGCTGGAGGGCCGGATCAGGGCCCTGCCGGGGGAGACGGACCGCGTGGAGCTGTTCGTCATCTCGCACATCGACGCGGACCACATCCAGGGCGCCGTCTCGCTCCTCTCCGACGCGGACCGGGTGCCCCTCTTCCGGGACATCTGGTTCAACGGCTGGAAGCACCACCAGCCGGACGTGCTGGGGGGCCCGGACGCGGAGCGGGTCACCCTCGCCCTGCTTGAGCATCCGGACCACTGGAACAGGGCGTTCGACGGCGGCGCGGTGGGCGTGCACGACGACGGCCCGCTGCCGCAGGTGACCCTGCCCGGCGGGATGACGGTGACGATCCTCGCGCCCGACCAGGCCGCCCTCCTCAAGCTCGCCCCCGAGTGGGAGAAGGCTTGCCGGGACGCGGGGATCATGCCGGGGCAGGGCGCGCCCATCATCAAGAAGAAGTGGATGCGCGACGAGTTGCTGGGCGGTTTCGACCCGGACCTGCTGGCCTCCTCCAGGTTCAGCCCCGACACCGGGGCGCCCAACGGCGCCGGCATCGCGCTGATCGCCGAGTACGACGGCAAGCGGGTGCTGCTGCTGGCCGACTCCCCGGCCGGGCCCATCATCCGGGCGCTGGACCGGCTGGGACCGGGCCCGCACCGGTTCGATGCGGTGAAGATCGCGCACCACGGCTCCCGGCGCAACACCAACCTGGACCTCTGCCGCCGGATCACGGCGAAGAAGTGGCTGCTCTCCACCAACGGGGCGCAGTTCCACCACCCGGACCCCGAGTGCCTCGCCCGGATCGTGGTCACCCAGAAGAAGCCGGTGTTCTACCTGAACTACGTGACCGAGTACGTCACCGACTTCATCGCGTCCGCGGGCGAGCGCTATACCGTCAAGCTGCCGCGCCGGAAGGGCGAGGCGTACGGCGAGGGCATCTCGCTCACGGTCTGAGCGGGCGAGCACCGCGCCGCTGCCGCTACTGCAGCAGGGTGCGGTCGTCCATCTCCATGCCCTTGATCTTCTCGAACTCGGCGAGCAGGCCCTTGACGGTCATGCGCTCCTTCTGGGCCTTGTCCAGGTCGAGGATGATCCGGCCGTCGTGCATCATGACGAGCCGGGTACCGAGCCGGAGCGCCTGCTCCATGTTGTGGGTGACCATCAGGGTGGTCAGCCCGAACCGTTCCACCACCTCGGTGGTCAGGCGCGTGACCAGGGCGGCCCGTTGCGGGTCCAGCGCGGCGGTGTGCTCGTCCAGCAGCAGGATCTTGGGTTCGCTGAACGTGGCCATGAGCAGGGAGAGCGCCTGGCGCTGCCCGCCGGAGAGCAGGCTCACCCAGTCCGTGAGGCGGACGTCGAGGCCCTGTTCCAGCGCCTTCAGCTCGGTGGCGAACCGCTCGCGCTTCGCCTTGGTGACCCCGAGGCGCAGCCCGCGGCGCTGGCCGCGCTCGAGCGCCATCGCGAGGTTCTCCTCGATGCTCATGTGCGGCGCGGTGCCGGCGCCGGGGTTCTGGAACACGCGGCCGATGTAGCGGGCCCGCTGGTGGTCGTTGAGGCGCGTCACGTTGCGCCCGTCGAGGGTGACCGTTCCGGTGTCCGTCCGGTAGGTCCCCGCGATGATGTTGAGGAGGGTGGACTTGCCCGCGCCGTTGGAGCCGATCACGGTGACGAACTCGCCGGGCGCGAGGTGCAGGGACACGTCATTCAGCGCCACGCGGGCGTTCACGGTGCCCGGAGCGAACGTCTTGCTGATGTTCTCCAGCTTCAGCACGTCACTTCTCCTTGTCGATCGCGGCGGACTCGGCGACGGCGGTGAAGCGGTTCCGCACGGCGCCGCCCAGCCGCGCGAAGCCCTTCCACTGCGGCAGCACGAGCGCGAGCACCACGAGGACCGCCGAGATCAGCTTCATGTCGTTCGGGTTGAGGCCGGCCATGAGGGCCAACTGGATGACCACGCGATACATCACGGACCCGACGACCGCAGCGGAGGCCGCGATCGCGATGCCGGACCGCCCGAGCACTGCCTGTCCGATGATGACCGAGGCGAGGCCCGCAACGATGAGACCGATACCCATCCCGATGTCCGCGAAGCCCTGGAACTGGGCCACGAGAGCTCCGGACAGGGCCACGAGTCCGTTCGAGAGCGCGAGACCCAGCAGCTTCTGGTTGTCGGTGTTCACCCCGAAGGAGCGGATCATGTCCGGGTTGTCACCCGTGGCACGCATGGCCAGCCCGACGTCGGTGTGCAGGAACCAGATCACCACCAGCAGGATGGCGACGGCGGTGGACAGGAAGATCCCGACGCTCACCCAGGTGCCGGTCAGGCCCGCCTCCCGCAGTGGGGAGATGAGCGTGGTCTCCCGCAGGAGCGGGAGGTTGGCCTTCCCCATGATGCGCAGGTTGATCGAGTAGAGCCCGATCTGGGTGAGGATTCCCGCCAGCAGCCCGTTGATGTTGCCCTTGGTGTGCAGCAGCCCGGTGACGAGTCCGGCCACCATGCCGGAGAAGAAGGCCAGCACCGTGGCCAGCAGCGGCGGCATCCCGTTGATGATCCCGACGGCGGCGACGGCGGCGCCCGTGGTGAAGCTGCCGTCCACCGTGAGGTCCGGGAAGTCGAGGATGCGGAAGGTCAGGTAGACCCCGATGGCCATGACCGCGTAGATCAAGCCCAGTTCGACCGCTGTGACCATCGTTCGGATCCTTCGGCTCGGGGTCTGGGGGGAGAGGGTGGCGCCCGCCGCCGCCGCACTGGTGGGCTGCCCGGCTGGCCGTCACGACGGCGGCCGGCGGGGCGCCGTCGTCTACTCCGTGATGTTGGCCGGGTCGGCCTCGGCGAGGAGGTCCTCGGGGATGGTCACACCCATGCGCGCCGCGGCGCCCTTGTTCAGGTAGAGCTGCAGGTCGGTCTGCGTCTCCACCGGCATGGAGGCCGGCTCGGCCTCGCCCTTCAGGATCTTCACGGCCATCTCGCCGGTCTGGTACCCGAGGTCGTAGTAGCTGATGCCGTAGGTTGCCACGGTGCCGCGCGCCACCGAGTCGCCCTCGGCGGCGATGGTGAGGATCTTCTTGGTCTCGGCCACCTGGATGATCGACTCAAGGGCGGAGACCACGTTGTTGTCCGTGGGGACGTAGAAAGCGTCGACGTCCAGCGACTCGGCCGCCTGCTGCACCTCGGCGGAGGTGCTGACCGCCGCCTCCTTGATCTCCAGGCCGAGCTCGACCGCGGCTTCCTTGGCCCACTCCACCTGCACCTCGGAGTTGACCTCACCCGAGGAGTAGACGATGCCCACCGTCTTCGCCTCCGGGTCCAGCCGCTTGATCAGCGCGAGCTGCTCCTTCACCGGGTTCGCGTCGGACGTGCCGGTCGCGTTCCCGCCCGGGGCCTCGAGGCTCTCCACGAGGTCCGCGGACACCGGGTCGGTGACCGCGGTGAACAGGATGGGGGTGTCGGTGACCGCCTGGACCACGGACTGCGCCGTCGGGGTCGCGATCGCGAGGATGAGGTCGAGGTCAGCGGACGCGAACGTGCCCGCGATGGACGCGGCGGTCGACTGGTCGCCCTGGGCGTTTTGCTCGTCGTACTCGACGGTGTACCCGGCGTCCGCCAGCGCGGCCTTGAAGCCATCACGGGAGGCGTCGAGGGAGGGGTGGGTGACGATCTGGGTGATGCCGATCTTGACGGTCTCGCCGCCGGTCCCGGAGGTCTCGTCGTCGACGGCTGTGCCACCGCCGCAGGCGGTAACCAGCAATGCGGTCGCGAGCGTGAGCGCGGCGACCCTGGTGGTCTGGAGGAGTTTCACGGGGATTCCTTTCAAGCGGGGTTCGCGCCCCGTCCGCGGGGGCGCGAACCGCGATGCTCGCGGGTGGCCGGGGCCGACCCACGCGGGTTCGTACCGATCGTATAGAGGGCCGTCCACCCCTTGGTCGGGCGTCCCAATGGGCAGACGGCTGGTGTCCTGACCCTCTGAGGTTGGGTATGCGGCGGGTGAGGAGCCCTCACCAGCGCGCCCTCTAGAAGTGTGACATAGAGCACTTCGGTGGGGTGTGGATAGGGGCGTCTGGGTGGGGGTTGGTGTCAGTGGTTGGCGGGAGGATTGATTCATGGATGGCCCGCTGATCAGCATCAACACCGCGGCGGCGGTGTTGGGTGAGGTGTGGGTGGGGGCGTTGCCGCCGTTCGGTCTGCTCGACTC
>JADGOQ010000132.1 GCA_017882885.1 Actinomycetales bacterium
CACCACCTACGCGCTCGGCACCCCCATCCCCGGCCCGCTGTACGTCACCTCGCCCTACGGCTACCGGGGGTACCCGATCACCGGGGGCTGGTACATGCACTACGGCGTCGACCTGCGTTCCTCGTGCGGCAACCGCCAAAACGCCGTCGCCGACGGGACGGTCGCGGCCGTGAAGCTCGCGTACAACAACGGCACCCACGGCAACCAGGTGATCGTCAACAACGGGATGATCAACGGCAAGTCCTACGTCACGGTCTACAACCACCTGTCCTCGTTCGCGGTGTCGAAGGGACAGTCGGTCTCGCGCGGGCAGGCGATCGGGTACACCGGCGCCACCGGCAACGTGACCGGCTGCCATGTCCACTTCGAGGTCTGGATCAACGGGACCACCATCGACCCGATGACCCTGCCCGGGTTCTGAGGCCGCCCCGGCACGCCGGCGACGACGTCGTGCCCGGGTGATGGCGTAACCTTGAAGCCCGTCGATGAGAGGAGTGCGTGTGGCGGTCCAGAAGCCTGCGAAGCCTACTGTCGCCGAACGCGCCAAGGCGGCGGCCAGCGCGAAGAAGGTGATCGCGCGCAACAAGAAGGCGTACCACGAGTACAGCGTCGAGGACACGTTCGAGGCCGGGATTGTCCTCACGGGCACCGAGGTGAAGGCGTTGCGCGCGGGCCGGGCCAGCCTGAGCGACGGCTGGGTGGAGATCGACGGCGGCGAGGCGTGGTTGCAGGGCGTCAACATCCCGGAGTACGCCCAGGGCACGTGGACCAATCATGCCCCGAAGCGCAAGCGGAAGCTCCTGCTCCACACCGTGGAGATCGCCAAACTGTGGCAGCGCACGCGCGAGAAGGGTCTCACGGTGATCCCGCTCGAGCTCTACTTCGTGAACGGCCGGGCGAAGGTGGAGATCGCACTCGCCCGTGGCAAGGCGGAATGGGACAAGCGTGAGACCCTGCGCCGGAAGCAGGACGACCGCGAGGCGCAGCGTGCCATGCGTGAGGCCAACAAGCGGTGACCGGAATGGATTCGCCTCCCGAGGCGTTGTACTCGTAGCATGGGGAACACAACTACACAGGGGATGATCGGTTTCGACGATGATCGTCGATCCAGGAGAAGCGGGCCGAGGACGTGCGGTTATCTCGTTAACGCCCTGCACAAACCAATAGGTGCCGACAAAAACAGCACCGACTTCGCTCTCGCCGCCTAGGCGTTAGCAGGTCCGTCAGCCCGGGGTTGCTCTCGACCCGGATACTGGCGTCATCAAGAGAGCTGAACTCTTGATCCTCGTTACCGGGGTCGGGAGGACAACAAGGTAACTGGGCCCGTTCACCACTCGTCTGTGAGTAGGGTGAGGGCCGAGAAAATCCAGCGCAGAATGCGCCCGGAGAAGCCCTGGTTCAACGTCACCGGACGCGGGTTCGATTCCCGCCATCTCCACAGCACCAGCCCCGGATCCCCACGGATCCGGGGTTTTTCGTTGCAATGACGCCATTTCGTGGCTGCAGCGCTACCCTCACGAGCGTGCACAGATGCCCATGAAGTACCATGAAAATAGGCACATATTAGGCACACGGAGGCAGGGTGGCATCCACCGTACGCAAGGCGACGAAGCTTCCCCGAGGCATCTCGGAGCTGCGTCCCGGCAACTACCGCGCCCGGGTCTCCTTCGAGGGGCGGCAGTTGCTCCTAGGCACTTACACCACCATCGGGGATGCGCGTGCTGCCCTCGACATCGCTCGGAGCGAGATAGCGCGCGGCATCTTCGTGCCGCCGGGCGAGCGCCGGGCGGCGATCAAGGCGGCTGAGCGCGCTGCCGCGGCGGAGGCTGCGCGCGCCGCCTACACACTCGACGACCTCGCGGTGGAGTGGTTCGCCTTCCTGGAGCGCACCGGCAAGACGGTATCGACGATCTACGGCTATAGCCGGCGGTACGAGAAGCACATCAAGCCTGCCTTGGGAGCTGTGGCTGTCGCGGACGTCACCGTCGACGACGTGGCAGCCTGGTACGACAACCTCGATGACCGGCACGGCAACGGCGTCGCCAGACCCTGCTACCAGACCCTTTCGAGCATGTTCACCTACGCCCGTGGCAGGGCCAAGGGCCAACCACGATCGTTCGTGCCCAAGATCAACGACACCCCCTGCCAGCTCGCCGGCGCTGACGAGCACAAGCCCGTGCGGCAGGTGGTACGGCAGATCGCCACACCAGAGGAGATCTCGGAGCTTGCCAGTCGCATGCCGGAGCGGGAGCAGTTCGCCCTCCTGCTCGCGGCGTGGGCAGGTCTGCGGATGGGTGAGGTGTTGGCCCTGCGACGCCGCGACGTCAAGATCGCCGCGGAGGTGAAGAACGACCTCCAGAAGGCCGATCACGCGCGGACACTCATCACCGTGGAGCGCCAGGTGCAGGCGCGCGGTGGGGGTCTGCGAGAGACGCCCCCGAAGTCGGAGGCGGGGACGCGTGTCGTTCCCGTGCCCGCGGCCCTCGTGCCCGCGCTGACGAAGCACCTGCGCAGATTTGCCGGCCCGGGCCTAGACGGGCTCCTCTTCCCTCGCGAGGACCACGGGGAGGTCTGGACACACCCGAACGTCCTGAGGGCCCACTTCACTGCAGCACGCGACGCCTACAACGCCGAGCAACGCAAGCATCAGAAGCCGACCCTGGACAACTTCACCTTCCACATGCTGCGGCACACGGCCCTGAGCCGTGTCGGGGAGGCGGGGGCAACGCTCGCCGAACTGAAGCGGTTTGGGGGTCACGCGGACGCGAAGACAGTGCAACAGGCTGATGTCGCTCGAGGACGGCATCATGCACGTCATCCCCTTCGGCGAGCCCGCGACTGAGGTCTTCCTCGAATGGCACGACCGTGTGGAACGAGGCTTGCCCGCTGGCCGGGCCTACCATGACGTCCGGGAGTTCGCGGTGAAGATCCGCGATGCGGTGGCCCGCATCGCTGGCATTTTCGCCCGCCTCGACGAGTCGAATGTCGTCACGGTGGACCACGTCCGACGCGCGATCCAGCTCGGCGAGTACCACCTCGCCCACGCGCAGGCCGTCGTGGACTCCTGGGCCGGCAAGCCCATGGCCACCGCGCAGAAGTTGCTGGCGAAGCTGAGGACCCGTCCGGAGATCACGCCGTGTGACAGCTGTCCCGACCCATCAGTCGGATACGTGTTCCACGTCCGGGACGCCACGCGCTGGGTCAGGTCAGCCACCGCTGAGACGATCGTCGAGGCGCTCGAGGTCCTGGATGTCCATGGTCATGTGCGCGCCCTCGATCCCAACGAGGGGTTCGGTGTCCCCGGCCGGATCCCGGGCAAGAAGTCACCCCATGTGATCGTCAATCCGGCCGTCTTCCGCTGACACTCGGTGTCCCCCCGGTGTCCCGTGGTGTCCCCGCTGTCCCAAGCCCTCGGGGGGCGCAGGCGAAAAGAAGGGCTTTCGCGAAGATCACCTCTATCCCTCGGGACACCGGGGACACCGAGGGACACCCGGGTGACACCGAGGGACACCACAACCCCGTGGGCGCCCGGATGACGACGTCTACTCGGGCCTCGACTGGGAGGGCAGGTACCCCGGCGGCTCCACCGTTAGCGAGAGACGTCGACCAGCCGCACCAGCGTTCGCGAGCGTGTCGTGCACGGCATCAACTCCACACGAGGTGCGGTGCCCGACCAGGGAGCCAGAGGGATCTGCGCGATTGAAATCCGAACGGCCGCACATGCCACGAGGGCGCATGCGGCCATTTCGTCATGTGAAGAGACTGACCCCGCCAGGGCCTACTAGCAGTCCGACGATGATGAGGATGATGCCGCAGAGGAACTGACGCCGAACAATTGCGACGATCCCTGAGACAACCAGGATCACTGCCAGGATCCACAGGATGGTACCCATGATGTTCCTCCTTCCGACACCATTGCCAGTAGGTTCAAAGTACCCCGTTCGTCAGCCTTGCGGAAGATTTCCGCGGAGCACACGGAGTGACGCTGGCGCGGCACGTTCACGGGTGCCCTTCACTTCGGACTCCACGCCACCGGCGATCCGTCTATGTCCGCGGGTGCGACATCATGCGCTTCACGGACGGCTTGCTCGCCGAGGACACCTCATACCTGGACGGTCTCGGCTCTGCCCCGGTCAGATGGGGATGCTCCCGGATTAGGGGAGTCTCCGCGACAAGGTCTCGGTGGCTGTGTTCAATGCGAAGACCGACGCCGCCGCCGCGATCCGCAAGTGGCGGGAGAAGCAGAAGTTCCAGAAGTGAGGAATGGCTCCCGCGGGGTCATTGTCGGCAGGGATCGGGTGTGTCAGTCTCGTCTGGTATCGCGTTTTCGGGGGACACGAGCAGGGCCGCGGTCCGCGGTGTGTGGTGTGTAGGGGCTGTCCTGCACGACGACGGTGGGGGAGTTGGGCGCAGGGCCTGGGCCAGCGCCCGAGCCACCGCGACGAGCACGCCTGCACTCCAGTACCTCACCACTCCGCCGGCGTGCCCGCCGCGCGAAGCCATCAACGTGGTGCGAAGGTGGAGCGGTGCCGGATGCCACCACCCAGACCCGCATCAAGTACTTCGACGCGCTCCGGGCGTGGGCGGCCGTCGCCGTCGTCGTGATCCACGCGGCCGCGCCGGACTGGGGGAGCCTGCCACCCACGGACCTGCAGTGGCAGGCCGTCAACATCTACGACGGCCTCGCCCGCTGGAGTGTCCCCATCTTCTTCATGGTCTCCGGCGCGTTGTTCCTCGATCCGCAGCGGGAGATCACAACGGAATCGGTGTACCGCAAGAGCCTGCCCCGCCTGCTGTACGCCTTCCTGCCATGGTCGGTCTTCTACGCCCTGCTGGAGCGCACCGGCGACGGCGCGGGTGCGGTGGCGCTGGCGATCGTCGTCGGCCACGACCACATGTGGTTCCTCTGGGCCCTCGCCGGTCTTTACGCCGCGGCGCCACTCCTCCGCCCGATCGCCGCCAACCGCTCGCTGGCTCGGTACTTCGTGTGGCTCGGCCTGGTGGTCACCTCCGCGTTGCCGCTGCTGGCGGCGGTCCCGGGCCCCGACGTGGTGGGGCTTCCAATCGTGACGGCGATGCAACTCTCGTTCGGGTACGCGCTGTATTTCATGCTCGGCCACCTGCTCGCCACCACGCAGCGCCCCATGCGGCTCGCGTGGCTGTGGACGCTGCTCGGGGTCGCGGCCACCATCGCGGGGACCTCGGTGTGGTCCGTGCTCTCCGGCGAGCCGATCGATGTCCTCTACGACTACCTCATGCCCCCGGTCGTGCTGGCCTCCATCGGGGTGTTCGCCGCCGCGCGCCGCCGCCACGACCGGGGCCGGTCCACGCTCGTGCGGCTGCTCGCCGATCACTCGCTCGGCATCTACCTCTCCCACATCGCTTTCCTGATGCTGTACGAGTCCGTTGGCCCGAAGACCGCGCCGGTCCTCCAGGTCCCGCTCGAGACCGTGTTCGCGCTCGCCGGCAGCCTGGCGCTCGCTGTCGTGGTCAAGCGGATCCCGCGCGTCGGCCCGTACCTGGCCTAACAAGCCAAGCGGGATGAAGGCGCCGTCTCTCCCGCCGTCGCGATCCGGCCGCCAGCCCGGTGAACCTCCTGCTCCACCCTGCCGGCTTCACCGAGTGGCCGCGCGGGGCTGCCGTGACCGCCATCCACACCGCGTCCTCCACAGAGTGTGAGGCATCGCAACTCGGGTTGACGGTGGCTGACGCCGTCCGCTGCACCGCCTGCTACCTCACGGAAAGCGCCTATTGACAGTGTCAATCTCTGGGGCAACTCCCCACAAAGGGAAGGCATAAAGGCGCAGAGGAGGAGGAAGCGCACGGAAGGGTGGGGCAGGTCCGGCGAGCCACCTTCGAATCACAGTTGGACGTCGTTCCTGTGAGCATGACCGAGGTAGTGACAGCAGGCGGCGCGGGGTGTACGGTGTCCGGACCTCAACACTGGGGCAACTTCACGCAGGAGGGGCAATGAAGGAAGTCAAGTCCGTCAGTGACATCAGGGTGCAGCTCGACGAGATCCTGGAGCGCGCCCGCTCCGATGAGTCGTTCGGTGAGCGACTCAACAGCGACCCGAAGGCCACCCTTCGGGAGGCGGGTCTGCATTCATCGGCCGTGAACGAGGTGAGCCGGGAGATTGAGCAGTTCGCGGGTGGGAAGGGGTCTCGGGAGGACTTCGAGGCCATGCGGCTCCCGGCCCGTCCGTGCGACTACACCACGTGTTGGATCAGCTGGTGCAACCACTGGGGCACCTTCCAGACGTCCTGATGCGAAAAGGCTGAGGTGACGCCGCACGACGGTGCCCACGGCCCGTCCACCCCCGTGGTGGACGGGCCGCGCACGGAGGATCTCCTGTGCGAGAGCACAGTGGCAGATGCCCTCGAGGGCACGCAGTCCAGGACATCGCATCAGCACGAATGGCTCGTCACGACATTTGACACGCGGCGGTCGCAGCCTGAGCAGGGGTGGAAGCTGCACGTGTCTGCCCACCCCGCCACCGCGCTGGAGGTCCTCACGCGCGTACTGCCGGTCGTGCGTCGCCACAAGGTGCGGTTCAAGGTTGCCTCGTCCCCCAGGGCGCTCTCCCTTCTCAACGCCGGTGCCGGCGGCCCGAGCCAGATCGGCAAGTTCATCACCGTCTATCCGGAGGACGACGATCAGGCGGTTGCGCTGGCGTCAGAGCTGGACCTCGCCACCGAGGGCCTGCACGGGCCCCGCATCCCGTCGGACCGCCCCTTCCGAAATGGCAGCCTCGTGCACTACAGGTTCGGGGCGTTCACAGGATCCGCCTTGATGTTGTTGCCTGACGGCACGGTCGTCTCCGCGCTCAGGGCACCTGGAGGCGGCTTGGAGCCGGACGAGCGCCGGGCGGTGTATTCGGCTCCTTCGTGGGCGGTGAACCCATTCCTCCAGGACGATCCCGCACCGTCCGCGGTAGCAGTCGAGGAGTTGCTCCAAGGGAGCGATTACCGGGTCCTCGGACTTCTGTCAAACTCGGGTAGAGGCGCGGTGTTCATCGGTGTGGATCTCGCCCAGCGCCGCCGATGCGTGCTCAAGGCAGCCCAGCGCGGCTCCGGCGCCGACCCGGGGCCCTCCGAACTGGCATTGCGACGAGAAGCGGATATTCTCCGCTCTCTGCCCGCCCACCCTGCGTGGCCGGGG
>JADGOQ010000133.1 GCA_017882885.1 Actinomycetales bacterium
CAGCGAGAGCTCGAGGACCTTCTTGGCACGCGGGGTGAACGGGATGTGCCCGGTGGGCGCCTGCTGGCCCTCACCGATGATCTCGATGACCTGGGCGCGCACGCCCTCCTGGGAGATCCCCATGGACTCCAGGGCCTTGGCGGCCACGCCTTCACCCTCGTGGATGAGCCCGAGCAGGATGTGCTCGGTGCCGATGTAGTTGTGGTTGAGCATGCGCGCCTCTTCCTGGGCGAGCACGACAACGCGTCGAGCGCGGTCGGTGAACCGTTCGAACATGACTTCTCCTCACACGGCTGGGGGCCTTCACCGATGCTAACGGTGGGCGGCGACAACGTCTGCCCGTGTTCGCCACCGGCGTGAGAGCTGCGCCCTCAGAGCTCCAGGAGGATGGTGACGGGGCCGTCGGCGTGGATGTCGATGTCCATCATGGCCCCGAAGCGCCCGGTGGCCACCTCGAGCCCACGCTCCCGCAGCCCCGCGGCGACGGCGTCGACCAGCGGCTCCGCCACCGGCCCGGGTGCGGCCCGCGTCCAGCCGGGGCGGCGGCCCTTGCTCGTGTCCCCGTACAGCGTGAACTGCGAGATCACCAGCACGGGCGCGCCGGCGTCCACGCACGAGAGCTCGTCGCGCAGGATGCGCAGGTCGCCGATCTTGCGGGCCATGGCGGCCGCCGTCGCGGCGTCGTCGGCATGGGTGACGCCCACCAGCGCGACGAGGCCGGGGCGGTCGATCCGCCCCACGAGCTCGCCCGCGACGGAGACCTGTGCGTGGTGCACGCGCTGGACGACGGCGCGCACTACCAGCGGCCCCGCCGCAGGTTGGCGATGGCCGGGCGGACGTCGGCGAGGTAGATGCCCGCCGGGACGCCGCAGAGCATCATCCCGAACGTCCCCAGGCCGAAGCGGCTGAACGGCAGGGAGAGGAAGCCGAGCAGCGCTGTCACACCGAGCAGGGCCGCCCAGAAGGTCTTGGGCTTCTTGAGGGCCGCGTCGAACGACTCCTTCGGGTGCCGCAACGCGTCCACGAGGGCGAACAGTTCCACCCCGAACAGCCCCAGGGCGAGCGCCCAGAAGAGGAGGTACTGCAGGTAACCCAGCCAAGCCATGGCCAAAGCGTAACGTGCGGTGCAAGATTGGCCGCATGAGCGAACCTGTCCTGCCCACCCGGCGAACCGTGATGATCGCCACCGCGCTCGGCGTCGTCGGCGTCCCCGTCCTTGCCGCGTGCGGCGGCGGTGGCGGCACCACCGCGACCCCCTCGTCCGGGGAGGCCATCGCCACCCTGGCGGACCTGGCGGACGGCGTGCCGACGGTGGTGATGGCACAGGACACCCCCGTGGTGTTGACCCGGTCCGGCGACACCGTCACCGCGCTCTCCGGGGTGTGCACCCACCAGGGCTGCACCGTGCGGAACGACGGCGCCAACCTGCTCTGCCCGTGCCACGGGTCCATGTTCGGCTTCGACGGCGCCGTGACCAACGGCCCCGCCACCGAACCCCTGCCGGCGGTCGCCGTCGCGGTCCAGGGCGGCGAGGTCGTCATCGCGTAGCCGCTGCTACCCCTGGTCGCGCGCCGGACCCGGCATCCGCCCGCGGCGCAGTTCCGCCCCCGGCCGGGTGGCCGGCGTCGCGGTGGACGCGCCCTCCGGCGGGACGATGACCTCCTGGCTCGCCGCGACCGCGCCCGTGCCGTCCCCCGGATCCCCCACGGTGAGGGTCGCGGCCGGGTCCACCGAGCGCTTCACCACCGCGAGTGCCACCGGCCCGAGTTCGTGGTGGCGGGCGGAGGACGTCACGCGCCCCACCTCCCGGCCACCCAGGCTGACGGGCGCCCCGGGCTCGGGCAACTCGTCCGCGGACCCGTCCAGGTGCAGGAAGACGAGCCGTCGGGGCGGCCGCCCGAGGTTGACCACGCGGGCGATCGTCTCCTGCCCGCGGTAGCAGCCCTTCTCCAGGTGCACGGCCGTCCGCAGCCAATCCAGCTCGTGCGGGATGGACTTCTCGTCCACCTCCCGGTCGGGGCGCGGCCGCCACGCGGCGATGCGGGCCGCCTCGAACGCCCACATTCCCACCAGGGCGCCGCCGCCCGCCAGCCACGCGTCGGCGACGGCGTCGAGCGCCGCACGCTCCACAACCGAGAGGCGCATGGTCCAGCCGGCGCCGGGGTGCACGTCGTCGGCGACGCCATAGCGCGTCCCGGTGGTGCGGGGCCACGGGTCCTGCCATCCGGCGACCTCCCAGTCCTCGCCGCCGGCCGCGACCGCGCGGCCCAGCACCGCGAGTTCCGGCCGCGCCGCGACCTCCACGCGCGCGGCGAAGCGCATCGAGTCGAGGAAGGCGAGCATGGCCGCGGAGCGCCCGGCGTCCGTGACGAGCCACGTGCGCGCACCGTCGTCCACCACGGCGGCGGTGTGCTCCACCTGGCCGTGCGGCGAGAGGATGTGGGTCTCCGTGGACACGCCGGGCCGGAGCGCGGCGAGGTGCTGCGACGTGAAGGAGTGGAGCCAGGTGAGCCGGTCGGCCCCCGAGACGGTCACCACCTCCAGCTGGGACAGGTCCACCAGGCCGCGGCCGGACTCAAGGGCGCGAGCCTCCGCCACGGGGTTGCCGTAGTGGGAGGCGACGGCGTCGTCGGGCGGCGGGGCGGCCATGACGCCCCGGCGGAGCAGCACGCTCGCCACCTCAGGCCGCCCGCGAGAGCCGGGCGGAGGCGTACGACGCGAGCGGGTGCCCGAAGGCCGCGATCTCCTGCACCCACATGAGTTCCGAGTGCACGAGCCCGTACATCCGCGCCGCGCCCGAGAAATGCGCCGCGGAGGGCGCGGCGACGACGGCGTCCGTGGCCAGCGAGATGCGCGGCCCCTCGGCCGTGCCCAGGTAGAGGCTCAGGAAGCCGGCCGGGTCGCTGCAGACGACTTCGAGCTCCACCCGCGTGGCCGATTCGGTGCGCGCACTTGCCACCGGACGCCAGTAGGAGGTCTCCGTGGACCACTGCACGTCCTTGACGAGTGCCAGGTGGCCGCCCGCCCCGGTGGTCTCGTGGTCCACCGGCCCGGACAGTTCGGGGTCGGTGAGCCACAGCGTGCTGGTGCTGCGCAGGTAGGGGCCGCCGTCGTGATCGAAGGTGACCTCGTTGACGATGGTGCGCTCCGGGATGCCCTGGTACCCCAGCATGCCGTAGCCGTGCCAGGTGCCCACCAGCCACGAGATGGGGTACAGCTCGGGGGCGATGTCGTCGCGCAGGATGAAGGCCATTGCGCAAGGCTAACAAGCGGACGAGCCGGAGAGGAGGGGCAGGGCTACCCGAGTACCTGCGCCACCAGGTACACGGGGGTGCCGAGGGTGGCGAGCGGCATCAGGGCAGCGGCGAGCGCCGCACGGCGGTTGCCCGACACCGGGAACTGGTTGAACAACAGGTGCGAGAGCGCCATGAGGCCGCCGCCGACGACCCCGATGAGCAGGCCCGGCACGAGGCCGACCTCGCCCAGGAGCGAACCCACCAGCATGCCGACCGCGCCCGCGATCGCGGCGGCCCCGGAGGCCACCACCACGCCAGGGGCGGGGATCGTGGTGATCATCGCGGCCACGAGCAGCACCGCGGCGGAGACCAGCGTCAGCTCGAGCCCGCCACGGACCAGCGACGTCATGAGCCACCCCACGCTCGACACCACGACGACGACGCCGGTGACCGTCGCGCACACCGTCTCGACCAGCCGGGGGCGGCCGTCGCGACGCGCCATCTGGTGGACGAACGCGCCGATCACCCCGCCCGCCACGACCGTGGCCAGCCAGAGGATGTCCTGGGTGAACCACACCGACACGATTGCCGCGATCCCCGCGAGGCCGATCACCACCCAGGTCCCCCGCTTGGAGGGCACGCTCACGAGCCGCGGCCACCCGAACGCGAAGACGGACCCGACAAAGGCCAGGAGGACCGCGACGGCGGCATCACCCGCGTACGCCGCGAGCGCCAGCAGGGCCACGGTGACACCGGTGACGACGCCGCGGGAGGAGGCCGCCATCATCCTTGTACTCGCCACGCGCCTGTCCACGCCACCCATTGTTGCAGTGGTGCGTGGCGGTTGCCGACCGCTGCTCGGCGCCTTCGTCCCGCGGCGTTCACATCGCCGGCACGACCAGCACCGGGACGCTCGCGAATTCGAGGACGCGCAGGGTGTGGCTCCCGATGGAGGGAATGGCGTGGCCCGGTCGATCGACCCGAGCCATGACGATCATGGCCGCGTCGGCGGCGCGGGCCTCGGCAAGGATCTCGGCAGCCACCCGACCCGATCTCCGGACGCCCGTGACCTCGACGCCCGCCGCCTCGCCCAGGCTTGCCACATGCCGCAGGACCGCATCGGCGCCCGCCTCCCAGCGCGTCGCGAGCACATCCGACTCCCGCAGCCTCCGCTCCGTGTCGCCACCCTCGACGACGACCACCGCGCGCAGGCGGGCGCCGAGCCGCCGGGCGTGGTCGATCGCGACCTCGGCCGCCGTGAACGCCGCTGGCGAGTCGCTGACGGCCACCAGGATGGTCTCCTTCATCGGAATCCTCCTCGTTCCTTGTTGTTCTCGGCCGCCCAGTGGACCCGCAGGGTCTCCTCCAGCTCCTGCTCCTCGAGCTTCCGGCGGATCGCGCGCAGCTCGTCCTCCAGCCGCGGGATCCACCGGTTCTCGACGGCCCGCTGGCGGGTCCGTGTCGCGGCGAGCTCCGCCGTGAGCAGGGCGACGGCCCGCTGTGCCGCGGCGTGCTTCACGGCCAGGTCCAGGGCGACCCTGTGGGCCCGCGCTGCGTAGCCCAGTGCCGAACTGCCCCCGGGCAGCGGGTACTCGGGAGGGACGCATTGCGCATCCACCGGATAGCTCACCCCCATCGCGATGCCCCACCGCACCTCGACCGTGGCCGGCTGGACCGGCGCGGCCTCCTGGATCAGCGTCGGTCCGTCGAGGGCGGCCGCCCGCCGCAGCCACATGGCCGCCTCGCGCGCCTGGTCCTCCCACTCCCGGCGGACTCCGTCCGCGTGCAGCTGGAGCCGGTCGAGCTCATCGGCCATGATGCGCTGCTTGCGGTCCAGGAGGGCGGCGCCGTGCCGCGCGGTCACCAGCCGCCGCTCGACGCGGACCCTCCCCGCCCGTCCGGTGTGGGTCATCGCGGCCCCGGTTCGTCCGGGAGGTACCGCTCCAGGAGGTCGAGGGACAGCATCGTCAGCTCGTGGCGGGGCAGCGCGGCGAGCGCCTGCCACGCCCGCCCGAGCGTGTCCTCCAGCGAGCGCCGTTCGTCCCTGCCCTGGTTGAGCAGCCCACGCTCGAGCAGGTCCCGATAGGCGATGTAGCTCCGGTCCGTCCCACTCAGGGCGTCCGCGCCCACCAGCTCGGCCAGTTCCGCGGCCTGCCGGGCACGCGCCAGGGCGGCGAGGACCTGCGCGGCCACGTCCAGGTGGTCCTCCCGGGTGCGGCCCCGCCCTGCCCCGCTGCGCATCAGCCGGGACAGTGACGAGAGTGCGTCCACCGGCGGGTAGATCCCGCGGGCGTCCACATCGGCGGAGAGCACCACCTGGCCCTCGGTGATGTAGCCGGTCAGGTCGGGGACCGGGTGGGTGATGTCCCCTGCCGGCATCGTCAGCACGGGGATGACGGTCACGGAACCCGCGCGCCCGCGCACCCGGCCGCAACGCTCGTACAGGCCGGCGAGGTCGCTGTAGAGGTACCCCGGGTACCCGCGTCGTGCCGGGATCTCGCGGCGGGCGGCGGACACCTCCCGCAGCGCCTCCGCATAGCTCGTCATGTCGGACATGATCACCAGCACGTCGTCGCCCTCGGCGAACGCCAGGTGCTCCGCGATCGTGAGTGCGATGCGGGGGGTGAGGATGCGTTCGATGACCGGGTCATCGGCGGCGTTGAGCAGGAGGACCAGTTCGCCGGCCGCGGAGCGCTCCTCTAGGCGGTCCCGGACGTAGGCGATGTCGGCGTGGGTGAGCCCCATGGCTGCGAACACCACCCGGAAGGTGGCACCGCCCGAGGTCGCCTGCGCCGCGATCTGGGTGGCCAGGGTGAGGTGCGGCAGCCCGGCGACGGAGAAGATCGGGAGCTTCTGCCCCCTGACCAGGGTGGTGAGTGCGTCAATGACGGAAACCCCGGTCAGGACCGGTTCCTGGGGCGGATCGCGGAGTACCGGGTTCATCGGCCACCCGCCAACCGGGAGCTCGGTTGCGCCCGTGACCGGCGGACCGCCGTCGAGCGGCTCCCCGCGGCCGTTGCACACGCGGCCCAGCCACCCCCTCCCCACCGGGATGTGCAGCGGCCGCCCGGCGAAGCGCACCCGGATGTCACCGGGAGCCATGCCGGCCGTGCCCTCCAGGACCTGGAGGGTCACGAGGTCGTGGTCCACCTCGAGGACGAGGCCGTGGCGTTCCTGGCCGGGCAGGTCGACGGCGGCGAACTCGTCCCAGCCGACGTCGTCGACGTCCCCCATCACGAGGAGCGGCCCGCGCAGCTCACGGACGTCGCCGTGCGACAGCTGGCCATGCGTGGGTGTTGTCATCCCAACTCCTCCAGCCGGTGGATGATTTCGGCCCGGCGGGAGCTGACCCCGGCGGCGTCGCCCGGCCCCGCCTCCTCCCGGGCCCGCAGCACCGGCCCGAAGTCGGCGCGCTCGATGACGGTCGCCGGGACACCGCGCTCCACGAGCCGCTGGCAGGCGTCGACGACGTCGAGGACGAGGTCCAGCAGCGCCGCGCCCTTCGCCGCCGAGCAGAAGCCGTCGTTCGCGCTGAGCGCGTTCTGCATCAGGACCCCGTCCCGGAGCAGCCGCCCGCCCAGCAGCACCATGCGCTCGTGGCCCGGCAGGGAGTTCGTCCCGATGATCTCGGCGAGGTCGGCGAGCCTGTCCGCCTCGGCGAGGAGCGCCGCGGCACGCGCGCGCCGGCCCGCCCAGCCCGGGTCGCCGTTCGCGGAATGCCACAACCCGAGCGACTCCTCGTCCCGCGCGAACGAGCCGGTCCAGCTGACCGCTGGGTAGTGCCGGGCGTAGGCGAGGTCCCGGTCCAGCAGCCACAGCGCGCGGACGAAGCGCTGCGTGTCGGTGGTGACGGGTTCGGTCATGTCACCGCCGGGCGGGGACACCGCACCGATCACCGTCACCGACGCCGTGCGGCCGCCGAGTGTCGTCACCCGCCCCGCCCGCTCGTAGAAGGCCGCCAGTTCGGAGGCGAGGCTCGCCGGGTAGCCCTCCTCGGCCGGGAGGTCCCCGTTGCGGTTGGCGAACTCCCGCAGTGCCTCCGCCCAGCGCGAGGTCGAGTCCGCGATCACGACGGCGTCGTGCCCCATGTCCCGGTAGAACTCCGCGATGCAGATCCCGGTGTAGATGCTGGCCTCGCGGGCCATCATCGGCATGTTGGACGCGTTCGCGATGATGACCGTGCGGTCGATCAGCCTGCCGCCCGTGCGCTCGTCCACGAGCTTCGCCAGACCGTCCAGGACGTCGGCCATCTCGTTGCCCCGCTCACCGCAGCCCACGTAGACGATCACGTCGGCGTCGCTCCACTTCGCGACCTGCTGGAGGAGCATCGTCTTTCCCGTGCCGAACCCCCCGGGGACGGCGGCCGCGGCACCCCGGGCGAGCGGGTACAGCAGGTCGAGCACCCGCTGGCCGGTGTGGAGTGGCACCACCCCGGGAGGGCGGTCCCGGAACGGGCGGGGAGCACGCACCGGCCACCGCTCCGAGAGCCGGACGTCCGCCCCCCCGACCCGCGCCACCACGTCGAGGGCGTGCAGCGGGCCGTTGGATGCGAGCCAGCCGACCTCGCCTGCCACGCCGGCCGGGACGAGGACGCGGTGCTCCACCGAACCCGCACCCGGCACCGTCCCCAGCACGTCCCCGGGCGAGACGCGCGCACCGATCGCGACCCCGGGCACGAATTCCCAGTCCCGGGCCAGGACAGTGGGATCGTCCGCCGACGCGGGCCGGTCCGGACCCAACCAGAGGGGCGCGGAGGACAGGGGCCTCATGAGGCCGTCGAAGGCCCGGCCGAGGAGCCCCGGCCCGAGCAGGCCCGTGAGCTGGCCACCCGTCGCCTCGGCCGGGTCACCGACCCGCAGTCCACCGGTGTACTCGTACGCCTGCAGCGTCGCCCGCTCTCCCCTGATGGCCACGGTCTCCGCACTGATGCCCTTGGGCCCGATCGCCACGAGTTCCAGCATCGAGAGGCCGGCGAGACCCTCCACCTCCACCAGGGGTCCGCTCACCCGCACGACCCTGCCCGCGCGCGGCTTCACGGCGGTGCCCACAATGCGCTGATCTCGGGCGTCATCGACTCGAGGACCCCATTTGCGAGCGTGGGCAACGAGAGGTCCAGCCGTCGCGAGCCCGATTCGGCGATGATGCCGCCTTCCGGGCACTCGGTCACGGTCGCATCCGGCCCCAGTGCCTCGAGTGCCCGCACCCGCAACCGGGCGAGGAGGTCGGGATGGCGCGGGTCGGTTCGCAGCGCCACAGCGGCCTCCCGGACCTGGCGCCACACCTCGAGGCGCAGGGCGTTCCGGCGGGCCAGCACCGCCTCATGCGCCTGCCGGCGCACCCGCGCGGAACGGAGGGATGCCTCGGACCTCGCTGTCGCTTCGCCCGCGTCCGCGGCAGCGGCGCGAATACGTGCCGCCTCCCGTTCGGCGTCGTCGAGGATCGCCCGCGCCTGCGCCTCGGCCGCTCGCCTGCTCTCCGCCGCCGTCGCGCGCGCGGCCGCGAGCAGCGACTCACGCAGCGGGGCCAGCGCGGCGTCGCTGCCCGACGGGAGGCGCGTCATGACGGGAGCACCGCCGTCATGGCCGAGTGCGGGTCGGCGAGGGCCGGACCGAGGGCCCGCGCCGCGCGCGGTGTCAGCACCACCACTCCGGCACGGAGCGTCGCCCAGATGCGGCGCACGTCGTCGTCGTTCTCCGCGGCGTGGACGGCGGCACCGGCCAGCCCGAACCCGTCGAGCAGCGCCTTCTCGCCCAGTGCGGCCACGATCTCCGGCATGGTCGTGCTCCGCTCAGGCCTTGCCGATGAGGATGATCGCGATGATCAGGCCGTAGATTGCGATGCCCTCCGCCAGCCCGACCACCACCATGGCGCGCCCGAAGATCTCCGGGCGTTCGCTCATGGCGGCCAGCGCGGCCGATCCGGTGTAGGCGACCGCGAAGGCGGCCCCGATCGAGGACCCGGCCACCGCGATGGCGGCAGCGATGAGCGCCGAGCCCCCGATGCCGGCCGGCGTCGCGGCGGTCGCCGCGGGAGCGGCGAGGCCGGCGGCCGACGCCGGGTCACCGGTCAGCGCGGTCGCCAGGACCACCAGCGCCCCCACCATGACGGCCACGTTGATGCCGGCGAGGAGCGCGACGCCGCGCTTCCGCCGTCGCCTCATGAGCGCGACGGCCACCGCCGCTGCCAGGAGGAACGCGGGGACGGTGCCGAGCCAGATGCTCACGGTTGACGCCTTTCGTGGGTGCTGTCGGTGAGGCCTTCGAGGGCGGGGGCCCAGGGGCGGAAGGGGCGGCCCTCGGACTGGAAGATGCGGGAGAAGAGCTCGTAGTACTCGAGCCGGAGGGCCTGGATCCCGGCCACGAGCAATTCGAGCGCGAACGTGACCAGGTTGCCGACCACGAACAGGAGGACGGCGGCGAATGCCCGCCAGCCCGGCGCCCACAGCGCGGTGGTCCCGTTCCACACCACCATCAGCAGGGCCGCGTGGGTCAGCCCGAATGCCGCCAGCCGCATGAAGGAGACCACGTTCGACCCGAGCCGGATGACGGTGTCGAACAGTTCGATGACGGCCTGCGCCGCACCCGTGCCCCCGCCGCCGGCGTCCACGAAGAACCCGACGAAGATGAACCCGAGCGCGGCCACGGCGAGCACCACGGCCACGGGGACCATCGGACCGAGGTTGGCGACGAGCCCCCAGACGAGCAGTCCGACGGCCAGGAAGAGCACCGAACCGGCGATCCCGGAACTCGCGTACAGCGCGTAGCCCCAGCCCCCCTCCCGCACCCGGTTGATCGCACCGATCACGTAGGCGCCGGCCAGCAGGACGGCGCCGATCACGAGCGCCGTCACGAGCAGCGGGACCGGGTCGCCGAGCGGATCGAGCCACAGCACCGGGACGAGCCCGGTGGGGCCGAAGGCCTCGCCGAACAGCGCGCCGAAGACCATCGCCATGGCGCCGGCACCGACCACGAACGCCCAGGTCCGCCGCAGTTTCTCCAGCCGCGCGACCCTCCCACTGCGCAGCACCAGCCCGGCGGCCACCAGCACTGCCCCGTGGCCGACGTCGCCGAACATCATGCCGAACATGACGACGTAGGCCAGGCCGGCGAGCCGGGACGGATCCACGTCCGCGTAGGGAACCGTCCCGTAGGTGTCCACCAGGCTGCGGGACACCCGGGGACGGCGGGTCGCGGACAGCAGCGTGGGTGGTTGCACCCCGCGGGGGCGTTCGAGGGGGACGACGGCGGCCCCGAGCCCCGCGAGCGTTGCGGTGAGTGCGGGGATGTCACGCGCCGGGGCCCAGCCGACCCAGCCGGCGACGGTGTCCGAAACGACCGCGGCCTCCGCCGCACGATCCAGCTCGTCCGGACCGCCACCCGCGGGGAGGTCCAGTTCGACGGCCGCGCTCCGGGCGACGGCCGTGAGGACCTCACGGCGGCGCCCCGTGGGGGCCACCAGCGCGACACGCTTCATCCGGACGGGGCTCAGGGACTCACGCCACGGCATCGAGCACCTCGCTCGAGCCCGCGCCGGTGGCCGCCGCGGCCAGCGCCGCGCGGACCCGCCACCCGTCCATCGCGATCAACGCGATCGCGCCCAGGACGACCTCCGGCCCGGGAAGCGCTCCGCGCAGCAGGCGGAACCCGTCGGCCTCGACCGTCGCCCGCAGCCGGGCCTCGGCACGCCACAGGTCCTCGGGGCGGTCAATGCCGGCCAGTGCCTCGCGGGCCGGCCGGGGAAGGGCCTCCCGAAGTGCGGGAAGGCTCCCCGTTCGCGCCCAGCCCTCCCCGACGAGTGGACGGGCCACCTGGAGGAACCGCGCCGAGGGTTCGGACCGGTCGGCCAGCAGCACTCGGGCGACCGTCAGTCCGCCGGCGGCCCGCGCCCACGACCGCGCCGCCGGCGCGACCGAGGCGAGCCGACCCAGCCAGGCCAGGGTGAGGATGTCGCGGCGCGCGATCGTGTCGCCGTGCCCGATGTCCCCCCACCGGGACGTGCGCAGGGACTCCGCCAGTTCCTCCAGGGAGTGCGCCGCCCGGACCCGTGGCCAGGCCGTTGCCAGGGAGCCGAGTTCGAAGAACTCGGGCGCTGGTCCCCTGGCGGTGAGGCCGGCGGCCAGCGCGACGATGTTGTCCCGTTCGTATTCGGCGGCCACCGCCCGGACGAGCCTGGTCCCGGCCGCCGGGAACCACCCGCCCAGCACCCTGAGTTGCCACAGCGCCGTGGCACGGATGGCGTGCTCGGCGGCGGCACGGGACGTGCAGCCGGCCAGCCGGGGGCCGTAGACGGTGTCCGTCAGGAGGGCGAGCCCGTCGCCGAGGCTTCGCTGCGCGGCGATCGTCCGGTTCGCGCCCGCGCCGACGCGGCGCTGGGCCATCGATCGCGCTCGCACGGATGCGGCAACCCAGTCGCCGTTCATGTCCGGCCCAGCTGCTCGGAGAGGAGGCGGTCGATGACGTCCCGGACGACGGCGGCCACTTGCGCGGTTCCCGCCTGTTCCGCCTCGGCGGCCTCCTTCACCGCGGCGTCGAGGATTCCGGCGTCGATCGCGGCGGCGGCCTCGAGTACTCGGGCCGCGGCGCTCGCCTGTTCGCCGCCGACGTCAAGGCGCGCCCGGGCCACGATCGCATCCGCCCGTTCACGGGCACGCGCCAGCTCCCGGTCCACCTCGACCGCGGCGGCCGCGACCAGTGACCGGCACGTCTCCACCTGGTCGGCGAGAGCCGCGAAGACCGGCGCGAGCTCGACCGCGGGCCCGAGGTCATCGGACGCGGGGCCACCGACCCTCGTGGCGGCACCCGGCGCGCCCAGGGGGCGGAACCTGTCCAGGAAGTTCTGTCCCGCCATGCACGAAGTCTAGACCTCGAATGGCCGACTCGGCCGGGAACCATCAGTTCCGGTCCCGGCCGCATTATTGGCTAGTCTTGAGCACGGTTCAACGAGAGAAGCACACGTGGCCAATGTCCTGCTGCTCACCGCCTCCAGTGGTGGGGTCGACCGAGTGCTGCCGGCCTTCGCCCTGCTCCCGCATCGAGTCCGCGTCGCTCCCCTGACGCCGGCCGCACTGGTGGACACGAAGGACGCCGACGTGCTGGTGCTGGACTCGCGGACCGAACTGGTCGCCTCCCGTGCCCTGTGCCAGCTGACGGCGAGCACGATCGAGACGCCGCCGGTCCTGCTCGTGGTGACGGAGGGCGGCTGGTCCGTGGTGGGGGCGAACTGGGGGGCCGCGGACGTCGTCGTCGACTCGGCGGGCCCGGCGGAGATCGACGCCCGCATCCGCATGATGCTGGAGCGGGTCGCGGCCACCACCCCGCTCGAGCCGGAACGGGTGGAGACGGGGGACCTGGTGATCGACCCCTCCTCCTACACGGCGCGGTTGCGGGGCGCGGCACTCGACCTGACCTACAAGGAGTTCGAGCTGCTGAAGCACCTCGCCGCGAATCCCGGCCGGGTATTCACGCGGGCGCAGCTCCTCCAGGAGGTGTGGGGGTACGACTACTTCGGCGGCACGCGCACCGTGGACGTCCACATCCGGCGACTCCGGGCCAAGCTCGGGGTGGAGCACGACCAGCTGATCGGCACCGTTCGCAACGTCGGGTACCGGTTCAACACCGAGGGGCAGCTCCCCGACGACCCAGGGGCGGCGGATTCGGCGGAGTAGCGGTAGACTCGAACGCGGCGTCGGCCCGTTGAAAGCCCCGGGCTCCAAACTCTGCCGCTACGAGCGGCCTTCGCGCCGACAGGCGCTTTGCGGTCCGACGCCGCCAAATCCTCCCGGTGCACCGACGCGCCAACGTCACATCTCAGCCTGCATTGGGCCTCCCTGTTTTGGCATACGCTTGGAGCAACCGCGACACAGACCAACGTTGGTGTGCCGCGCCCGCCGACCAGGAGCTGAACGTGAAGTTGAGTCTCACGCCCAAGGAGAACATCTACTTCACCCTCCTCGCGGCGTGTGCCGCCCACCTCGTGGACGCGGCGCGGGTCCTGGGCGAGGTGGCGGCCGCTGACCGGCCGAGCCGCGTGGCGCTCGTGGAGGAGCTCCACGCCGTGGAGCACGCGGCCGACGAGTCGGTCCATGCGCTGATCCAGAAGGTCAACTCGAGCTTCGTCACCCCGCTGGACCGCCACGACCTGCTGTTGCTCGCCACCGGCATCGACGACTGCGTGGACCTCATGGACGAGGCCGGGGACATGATGCTCCTCTACAAGATCGGCACCGTCCCGGACGCGGCCGTCCGCATGATCTCCATCCTCGAGCGCTGTGCCGAGCTGACGGTGGAGGTGGTGCCGCGGCTTAAGTCGATGCAGCGACTGCGGGACTACTGGGTGGAGATCAACCGCCTCGAGAACGAGGCGGACAAGATCTACCGCCAGGCGATCGCGGACCTCTTCGACACCGACACCGATGGCCGGACACTCGTCAAGCTGAAGGACGTGATCCTCACCCTGGAGGCGTCCGTGGACGCGTTCGAGCGCCTCGCGAACTCCGTGGAGACCATCTCGGTCAAGGAGTCCTGAGCTTTGGATCCCATCGCTGTCGTGGTGGTCACGGTCGTCGTGGTCGCCCTCGGGTTCGACTTCACCAACGGCTTCCACGACGCCGCGAATGCGATCGCCACCTCCGTGTCCACGCGCGCGCTCACCCCCCGCGTCGCCCTGGTCATGGCGGCCGTCATGAACCTCGTCGGCGCCCTGCTCGGCACGGGCGTGGCCCAGACGATCGGCTCGGGCATCATCACACCCGAGACCGGGATGTCCGGGCTCGTCGTGGTGCTCGCGGGCCTCCTCGGCGCCATCGCCTGGAACCTTGCGACATGGTGGTTGGGCCTGCCGTCGTCGTCGTCGCACGCCCTCATCGGCGGGCTCACCGGCGCGGGGCTGGCCTCCTCGACCGTCGTCCACTGGGACGTCATCCTCACCAAGGTGGTGCTCCCGATGCTGGTGTCCCCCGTCGTGGGCTTCTCGCTCGCGTTCGGGGTGATGCTGGCCGTGATCTGGCTCTTCCGCGGCACGAGTTACCACCGCACGACCCGTGGGTTCCGGTACGCCCAGACGGTCTCCGCGGCCGCGATGGCACTGGGCCACGGCCTGCAGGACGCCCAGAAGACCATGGGCGTGATCGTCCTCGCCCTCGTGGCCGCCGGCTGGTGGGAGGGCACCGAGATCCCGCTGTGGGTGAAACTGGCCGCCGCCAGCGCGATCTCGTTCGGCACCTACTCGGGCGGGTGGCGCATCATGCGGACGCTCGGGCGCAGGATCATCGAACTCGACCCGCCACGCGGCTTCGTCGCGGAGACCGTCGCGGCATCGGTGCTCTACACGACGGCGTTCGTGTGGCACGCCCCCATCTCCACCACCCACACCATCACGTCCGCCATCCTCGGGGTGGGGGCCACGCGCCGGCTCTCCGCGGTGCGGTGGGGCGTGGCCGGGAACATCGTGGGCGCCTGGGTGCTCACCCTGCCCGCGGCCGGGGCCATGGGGGCGGTCATGTTCCTGGTGCTGCACCCGCTCTTCACCTGAGCGGCCCGTGTGCGCTTTCGGATAGTCTCGTTCCCGAGACCGTTCCAAGGAGAGCCATGCGCACCCCCCTCGCACTTCTGTCCATCGCCGCCATCGCTGCGGGACTGACCGCCTGCGGCGGTCCGGACGTCTTCGACATCGAGGTGGGGTCCTGCATGAACAAGACGGATCTCGAGGGCGACGAGGTCTCCGCGATCAAGACCTTCGACTGCGCCGAGGAGCACGACGTCGAGGCGTACGCCGCCACGGACCTCGAGGGCGACGAGTACCCGGGCAAGGACGCGATCCTCACCAAGGCTGAGGACTTCTGCATGCCCGAGTTCGAGTCCTTCGTCGGGTCCAACTACCAGGAGTCGACGCTGTTCTTCTCCTACCTCTACCCCACCCAGGAGAGCTGGGACCAGAAGGACGACCGGCAGGTGCTCTGCCTGCTCATCTCGGATGAGCCGGTCACCGGGTCCCTCGGGGGCTCAGGCCTGTAGGGGCACCACCTACCCGAACCGGCCCGAGATGTACGCCTCGGTTGCCTCGTTGTCCGGGTGGGAGAAGATCTTCTCGGTGGCGTCGAACTCGATCAGCCGGCCGGGCTTGCGCGCCCCCGCGATGTTGAAGAAGCCCGTCTTGTCCGAGACGCGCGCCGCCTGCTGCATGTTGTGGGTGACGATCACGATGGTGTACTCGTCCTTCAGCTCCGCGATCAGGTCCTCGATCGCGAGGGTGGAGATCGGGTCGAGCGCGGAGCAGGGCTCATCCATGAGGACCACGGAGGGCTTGACCGCGATGGCGCGGGCGATGCACAACCGCTGCTGCTGCCCGCCGGACAGCGAGGAACCGGGCTTGTCGAGCCGGTCCTTCACCTCTTCCCAGAGGTTGGCGCCCCGCAGGGAGGTCTCCA